>JAQVYS010000059.1 GCA_028708605.1 Bacillota bacterium | reverse complement strand
CAATCCAGGTATTAAACTTGGAATCTGTGGCGAACATGGTGGCGACCCAGCAACAGTTGAGTTCTGCCATAAAGTTGGTTTAACTTATGTAAGCTGCTCACCTTTCCGTGTGCCAATTGCTGAGCTAGCTGCTGCTCAAGCTGCTGTGAAAAACCCACGGTAATTTAGATTCTTTGGGGCAGAGACATATGTCTTTGCCCTTTCTTGTTTAAGAAGGAAGTTTCTACTACTCTGATGAACTTTTAATCAGGTGGTGAGAACTAAATGGATATTCGTATAGCTTTAGAAGAAAGAGAAGAATCATTGTTGATGCCGGAGGCTTCTCTAAGTAGAGAAAGTAAAGGGCGCGAGTTTTTTGAGGAACCTTGTCCGTATAGGACCGATTATCAGAGAGACCGCGATAGAATAATCCATTCTAAGGCTTTTAGGAGATTAAAAGACAAAACTCAGGTTTTTATCTCTCCTGAAGGCGATCATTATCGTACTAGACTCACTCACACCTTAGAGGTCACTCAGATTGCAAGGTCTGCAGCAAGAGCACTGAATCTAAACGAGGATCTTACCGAAGCCATTGCTCTTGGACATGACCTAGGGCATACACCTTTTGGGCACACAGGAGAAGAGGCTTTAGATGAGGTTGTAAGTACAGGTTTTAAGCATAATGATCAGAGTCTTAGAGTTGTGGAACTTCTTGAGAAAAGAAATACTCGTTATAGGGGACTGAATCTGACCTACGAAGTAAGAAATGGTATTTTATGCCATACGGGAGAAAAGTCTCCGGAAACATTAGAAGGTCAAATTGTCAGACTTGCTGACAAGATTGCTTATGTTAACCACGACGCTGAGGATGCGCTAAGAGCTGGGATCATACAAGAAGGTGATCTACCAAAAGAGGCAAAGTTACTAGGGCGTAATTCTTCTGCGAGAATCAATACTTTAGTAAGAGGTCTAGTAGATCATAGCTATGGCAAAAAGGAAGTAAGCTTACCAGATGAGCTGTTAAATCTTCTAATGGAATTTCGGAGATATCTTTTTGCTAATGTTTATATCGGTTCGTCTGCAAAGACGCAAGAAAGTAAGGCTCAAAATCTTCTGAAGATGCTTTTTTACTACTACCTTGAAAATCCCAAAGAACTATTAAAGAACACTAAGTCTACAGATGATGACAGTGACATAGAGAGGCTAGCCTGCGACTATATAGCAGGTATGACCGACAGATTCGCTGTTCATGAGTTTTCCAAGCACTTTATTCCAAATCCTTGGAATGCCTTTTAAACTCAAAATGCTTTAGTTTATTTAGAAGGAATAATTTGAAAACTAGAGAAAATGAAGGATATATGAGGTGATCTCGATGGACAGGGAGACTGCAACTCAAGAGATCAAAGCCAGAATGGATATCGTTGAGGTAATTGGCAGATATATCTCTTTGGAGCACGCTGGACGTAATTTTAAGGGACTTTGCCCTTTTCATCAAGAGAAAACACCATCATTCAGTGTAAATCCTGAAAACCAGTTTTATTATTGCTTTGGCTGTCATGCTAAAGGTGACATCTTTACCTTTGTTATGCACATGGAAGGCTGGGACTTTAATGAGGCCTTAAGTAATTTAGCAGCTGAAGTTGGCATCACTATTGAAGGAAAACGTGAAGAAAACCCGAATAATAAACTTTTGGCTATCATGGAACAAGCATGTCAGTACTACGAGGCTAATCTGAAGGGTTCTTCAGCAGAAAAATACTTAAAAAAACGAGGCATTGTTCCAGATAGTATTAAAAAGTTCCGTTTAGGATATGCTCCCGATGGATGGGAAAACTTGCAAATGGCAGGTATAAAAGCCACCGAGAAGGAATTATTAGATTGCGGTTTAGTTCAAAAAAGACGAAGAGGTAACGGCTTTTACGATCGTTTTAGGAACAGAGTTATCTTTCCTATTTTTAACACTCAAGGAAAAGTTGTGGCCTTTGGTGCTCGATCCTTAGGAGAAGACAAGCCTAAATACTTAAATTCACCAGAGGGGTTATTGTTTCATAAAAAGGAAGTACTTTATGGTTGGCACTTAAGTAAAGAAGCAATACGCAAAACAAAAACTATAGTCTTAGTAGAGGGGTATCTTGATGTGATTAGCTGCTTCGAAGCAGGGATTGAAAACGTTGTTGCTTCGATGGGAACAGCCTTAACTGATGAGCAGGTAAGTATTTTCGCAAAACAGGCTGACAGAGTAGTCTTAGCTTATGACGGAGATGGCGCTGGTAAGCTGGCCAACAAAAGGAGCGTTGTCATGCTCCTAAAACGCGGTCTTGACGTAATGGAAGCAGGTTTTCCACAGGGATTTGATCCTGATGATCTTTACCGTAAGTTTGGTGCTAAAAAGCTCAAGGAATCTATCGACTCGGCGGAAAACTACTTGAATAAGCTTTTAAGACAGGCAGCAAACCAAGATAATCTAAGCGAGGTTGGGAGCAAAACCAAATATTTAAGACAAATTAGCCCCTTCATTAACGCAATTCCTTCAAGAGCACTAAAGGAGGAATATCTCCACCGAATTGCGGAAACCACTAACTTAAGTTACTTTGCAGTGCAGACAGAGATTCTCGGCAAACCAAGTCAAAAGTATGAAACACCTAGGACTAGGTATAATAATAAGGTGCCTTTTACCGAGCCTTTCGGGTTAGCCGAGGAATCCTATAACGAGGCAGAACTAGACTTTGTTGCAATGATTTTTGGTGATCCTTCATATATAGATGAAGCTAAAAAATATGATTTTACTTTAGATTGGCTCGACAATCTCGGTCTTAGGAGTATCTTAAAAGGCATTCTTGGATCACAAGAAGGGTCCGAAGCCCCTGCCGATTTTGGGCATATCGAGTTAATTAGGGATGTAGCTGAGAAAATTGAAAAAATAGATGAGCCTAGGTTTTTAGATTGTTTAAGAAAACTAGCTAAAAGGCATATCTATAGACAGATAGAGGAACTCGCAAGAGCAATGGCGAATTCCACAGAACCTGATTTTTATTTTGAAGCCATCAGCAAATATCGCAACCTTTTGGTTAAAACAAAAAAACTACAATAACTGTAAAATCCTTGAGAGGGGGGAATCAAATGGCTAAAAACAACAATAACTCCAAAACTCTAGATCACATTGAGTCACGTGCGATGGAAAAGTTAAGAACACTAATCGCTAAAGGTAAACAAAAAGGCTCTCTTTCATATAAGGATATTATGGATCATTTAGAGGCTGTAGAGATGACAGAAGACCAGATCGATGAGATCTATGAGCTTTTTGGTAATTTGGGAATAGACATTACCGATTCTGAAGCTGATGCTGCGGAAAACGATGAAGATTCAGATGATGAGGATTTTGAGGTCAATATACTTGAAGGCGTCGCTTTAGATGATCCTGTGCGTATGTATCTCAAAGAGATAGGACGGGTACCCCTCCTTAAACCTGAAGATGAAGTAGAACTAGCCAAACGTATTGAGCAAGGTGACGATGAGGCCAGAAGGAGCCTTACCGAAGCAAACTTGAGGCTAGTAGTTTCAATAGCTAAAAGGTATGTCGGTCGTGGTATGCTCTTTTTAGACCTAATCCAGGAAGGGAACTTAGGTCTTATTAAGGCTGTTGAAAAGTTTGATTATGAAAAAGGTTTTAAGTTTAGCACTTATGCTACATGGTGGATTAGGCAAGCTATTACGAGAGCTATTGCAGATCAAGCTCGTACTATTCGTATTCCTGTGCATATGGTTGAAACCATCAATAAACTGGTCAGAGTTCAGAGACAACTCTTACAGGAGTTTGGCAGAGATCCACTCCCTGAAGAGATTGGTGAAGAGATGGGAATACCATCTGAAAAGGTAAGAGAAATTTTAAGAATCGCTCAGGAACCTGTGTCTTTGTCAACTCCAATCGGTGAAGAAGAAGATAGCCATCTTGGAGACTTCATTCCAGATGAAGATGCTCCAGCCCCAGCGGAAGTAGCATCATTTCAGCTTTTAAGAGAACAATTAGAGGAAGTATTAACCTCTCTTACCCCAAGAGAACAGAAGGTGCTAAAGTTACGCTTTGGCCTAGATGATGGTAGAGCCAGAACTCTTGAGGAAGTTGGTAAGGAATTTGGCGTAACACGCGAGCGTATTAGGCAGATTGAAGCTAAAGCATTAAGGAAATTACGCCATCCCTCTAGGAGCAAAAAACTGAAAGATTATCTGGATTAGTGCTTGCATTTGGCTCCACGGTGAGTTATAATAACTATCGATGGCTTTATGGTCATATTCCTCAGTAGCTCAATGGTAGAGCACCCGGCTGTTAACCGGGTTGTTGCAGGTTCGAGCCCTGCCTGGGGAGCCAAACTGGGCCCGTAGCTCAATGGTTAGAGCCCCCGGCTCATAACCGGTCGGTTGTAGGTTCGAGTCCTACCGGGCCCACCAAAAAAGCCCTCATCGTCTAGGGGCCTAGGACATTGCCCTTTCACGGCAAAGGCACGGGTTCAAATCCCGTTGAGGGTACCAGATATTGAAAGTACCGGTGTGGTTATACTACACCTTTTTTTTGACTAATTTTCTAAAAAAAGCACTAGGCGAGCCTAGTGCTTTTAAAATACCAGCTGAAGGATTTTGGCATAGTTATTGAATATTAACGAAATAATGGGAGTTAGGATTTTGTCTAAAGCTCCTGAGATAATTAGTACGAGTAAAAGGTAAAAACCAATGCTTTCTAAAAAGTAAATTACTTTGTCCATCCGGTCAGGTAGAATGCTATATAAGATTCTAGAGCCATCAAGAGGTGGTATTGGCAAAAGGTTAAGAACAAAAAGTAAAATATTTAGGTAAATTCCACTTAAGATGAATTCGTAGGCAATATAGACAGTATAGTTAGTGTAGATAAGATTAGGATCGATGATCATAAAAAGTACGATTAAAGCAACAGCAAAAAATAGAGCAAGAAAGAGGTTAGTCAGAGGTCCTGATGCCGCAACTAGAGCTAGATCGCGCTTTGGCCTCTTAAAATGCGAGGAGTCTGTTCTTACAGGCTTAGCCCACCCAAAGCCTGCAACTAGGAAAAAAACAAAACCTAAGATATCGATGTGCTTAAAGGGGCTAGTTGTAAGGCGTCCTTCTTTTTTGGGGGTTGGGTCTCCTAGTTTATCTGCTACTAGGGCGTGAGCGTATTCATGAAAAGAAAAAGCCATAACAAGAAGAGGTAGGTTTAGTAGAGTCCTTTGCCATTTCTGTAGCGTAAATAGATCCATTTGCATCTTCCTTTAACTAATGTTATATAATAATTATCTTTTTGGAGGTTATTTCCTTTACAGGTAGAAAAAGTTATGAGAATTGCAAAGCGTGGAGGTTTTATCAAGTGATTAATGTAAGCCGCAACAAACAGTCAACACGTGTTGAATTTATTAAAGATGAGCAGCCGATTAGCTGGCTTATTATCAACCACCTAAAGATATATGTTTGGGGCAAGGAATTTACCTGTGGTGGCATTGGAGGGGTTGGAACTAAAGAAGAGTTTCGCAAAAAAGGCTACTCTAAAGCTGTCTTAGATAAAAGTCTTGAAGTAATGAGGGAACAAGACTATGACTTTTCACTGCTTTTTGGTATTCCCAACTATTATTACAGGTGGGGGTTCGCTAGTTGTTTTCCCCAAAATAGAGTAGAGATAGCGACTTTTCAAGCAGAAAGAGCAACGCTCACTCACGAGGTAGAGAAGCTTTTGCCCGAGCATTTCCCAAGACTGGTAGAGATCTACAATCAAAATAACGCTACCCGTACAGGCTCTGTACTTAGGGATCCTAAAGAATTTACAAAACTTAGGGTTGGAAGCCACTTTGGCATCAGGGCATCAGGTTACGTCTTCAAAAGAGATGGTCAAATAGAAGGTTATCTTATCCTAGATGAACTTGACCGCAGAGTAAATGCCTCTGAAATAGGAGGCATCAATCCTTCTGTATATTATTCAGCTTTAGCCTTTTTAGCAACTAAAGCCATAGAGAAACGCGTAGAGAATGTGTCTGCAAACCTTCCTTTAGATCACCCCTTTGCGCTAATAGCACGTGAGTTTGCAGCAACAGTTTCTGCAAACTATATCTATAACGCAGATGGTATGGGTAGGATTATCAACCAAGAAAGCGTTCTTAAAGCTATAGAAGAAGACTTGTTTAAAAATAGCAATATCGATCCCCAAAAAACCTCTTTGCTTTTTAAAACCGATCTTGAAAACACGCAGATTGGTTCTGGTAAAAAAGTAGTGGAGATTAGTTTAGATCAAAAGAGTTTAACTCAGCTCATCTTTGGCTACAGAGATGCAGCAAGCTTAAATTATGAAGGAAAGCTTAGCTCAGATCTTGAGATCGAGACGCTTGCTCTTATGTTTCCACACAGAATATCTCATCTAAGCGGCCCAGACAAGTTTTAAGAGGTTTTGAATAATGGGACTTACAAAGTCTCAAGCTCTCCTTATAAAACCTTTCTAGGCGAAACTGAGGGTTCTAGAGTAACAGGGTTATGATAACTGTGGCTAAAACTTAGCGCTAGATATAATCATCTAGCGCTTTTTAATCGTGCGCCATGCATGTCGATTAACTAGGTGGTGAAAGTCCACTATGGGGGTTTGTAGTTACCAACCATTAGCCAAGAGCAAGGGTGATTATCGCGAGGTGGAATCTGAAGGAAGCTGGAGGCAAAGCCCTGACCCAAGGAACACGAACATCATTAGGCAGTGGATATGGGATGAGTTTGCGATACAAAACGAAGTCCAATTAACTACACGGACATACCAATGTAGATGATGTGGGTACATGGGGTGAAAGTGAATCGTCTTACCATGGGAGGTCTCATGGACGCGAGGAGATATATTCAAATTGCGGTTGAAACAAGATTTGCCATGAGAAGTCAGCAGATGCCATGGTACTCGAGTTAATCGAGGAAGGGCTAACCTTTGGAGGTGAGAGTAAATGAATGCTACTAAGTCAGAGAATAAGTACAGCCAACCTTATGGGATGGATAAACTACTTCAAGTTGGCCGACATGAAATCACTACTCAAGGAAATCGACAAGTGGATGAGGAGACGTATTCGCATGATCTACTGGAAACAGTGGAAAAGGATAAGTACTAAATTTCAAATGCTAATACATTATGGGATGTCTAAAGAAGATGCCTGGAAAAATGCAAATACAAGAAAGAGCTACTGGAGAATCTCCAATAGCCCTACTCTTAGTAAGACACTAAGGAATGATGTCTTACGAAACCTAGGTTTCATATACCTTTCGGATTACTATCAGCATGTTACAGCTTAAACAAGGGAACCGCCGTGTACCGAACGGTACGCACGGTGGTGTGGGAGGTCGGCTACTCAATTAATGGATAGCCTCCTACCCGTTTTTGAGGAACATCCTAAAGGGAACTATTTTAAGCTCATCTTCAATAGCATTAAGGAGTAGCTCAGGATCTTTTGAAAAAGAACCTTTATCCTGCGTTGTAAAGAGTTTTTTCAAATAAGTTAATCTGTCAGTTAAGGTTTTGTCATAGTTGTTTAAACTAAGATTTATAGTCTCTAAGATCTCTAAGTTTATAGAAGGATCAAAGCCTTTATCAATGCTTAGCTCTGCTAGGCTTACAATCTTGCCAAAAGCATTTCCAAGGAGAGCCTCAGGAAGCATAGGCATAAACTCAAGAACCTGATGTTTTCCAACAATCTCAAACTCTAAAGACAATGGCATAATCCGAGTATCAATCTGGATAGAAGTGACAATACTCTCGTAATCGACATGCACCTCGGTAAGTCTAGAGTTTGGCTCAGAGGCAAGCAGTTTTCGGCTAAACTCCAAGGATAAGCCCCCAACTTCTGCATGTAGGTTTTTAATCTTACTTGAAAAACGTCCTAAGTACGCTCTAAGCCCATCATTTGACTTTTCAACAAGAATCTTGTATTTACCCGGGTAGATAAAGCTGTGTATGCCAACTGAAAGTAGCTTTGCATCATTAATCAAACCAATATTTGCACTAAGCATGTCTTTTGTAGAAATATCGTTAAAAACAACCTCTAAGCCTGATATTTTTTGCGGAACTGCGGGAGTTAGAATATTAGTTTCAGTATTGAACTCGCAGATCATAGTTTGATCTTGGTATAAAGCTAGAGTAAAGACAGGAGAAGTAGCTTTATTAACACGACAGATCAACTCGTAAATACCATTCTTTAAGCCATTTGGCATATTTAGTCTGATCTCTTTAATATTTGCAGTTGGAGTTAAAGAAAAGACCGTTTGATTGTAGCTACCACATAAAATGGCGATTCCATCAAGATTAACACTCTCTACAAAGTACTTGATACGTCTTTTAGTAGCCTCAAACTCATCGATTAGACCTAACCTTTCAATAGGGTCGATATCACTGATAGTAGACTGAAAATTAAGACGCCTTAATTGCCAGACATCTTTTTGAACCTTTAAAACACAGCTTTTTAAGACTTGTATTAAAGTCGCAACAACTTGTAGCTTAATTAGGTTCCAGTCCGTTTTTGAGGCTTGGCAATTATCCAAAGAGAGATTTAAGGTGTGAGGACCGTTTTGTTTTATAGTTGGACACCCATTATCAAAGTCAAAAAGTTTTGTTTCTCCCATGCTTAGCTCCCTTTCTTTAAATTCATTAGTATAATCGGGATTGAAAGCTAAAAGTTTAAGCATGGAAAATAGCTAAAAACGATTGTTTACGCGTATATATAGATTTTGGGTAAAGAAACGTTGATATTTTGGCTATTTTTGTTCACTTAGTTGCTCTCTATATCTGCTCATTAAACCCTTAAAGATATCTTTACTTGCAGGTGGGGTATAGGTTATAGCATTTGCTCCTGCTTTAATTGTTTCTTCAATAGTTTCTTCCGTAGGTCCACCAGTTGCAAAAATCGGAACGTCTGGAAACTCATCTCGAATCCTTTTGACAACCAGTGGAGTATTGCGAGCGGCTGAAACGTTAAGAATATTTGCTCCGTTAGCTAACCGTTCTTTAATATTTTCATTAGGAGATACAACCGTAACTACAATAGGAATATCAATGGTTTTAGCAACTCTTTTTAATATGGAATTACTTATTGGGGCATTAACAACTACACCCATAACCCCTTGGAATTCTGCATGTAATGCTAAATTGACGACTCTCAGTCCATGAGTTGTTCCACCTCCAACACCAACAAAAAGTGGCACATGAGCTGCAGCTTGCAAAGCTTCAGTGATTATTGGTTGAGGCGAAAAAGGATAGACTGCAATAATTGCATCGGCGTTTGTGTTGCGAATAATTGCAACATCAGTAGAGAATAAAAGTGATTTGATCAACTTCCCGTTAATTCTCACACCAGAAGCTTGGTCAATAGCTTTTGGTATAGTAATGAGGTTCCTTCGTAAGGCTCCACTAAGTTCTGGAATCATCATGATCCTCCCAACTTGAATAGATTTGAATAAAGGGAAATGCGCCTCTAAAGCTGAATATATCAAAGTAAAAAGCGTGTAGTGGAGGAAGATAAAATGAGTCTTGATGCATTGCTGGGTGGGCTTAAAGTAGATAGCTACTTTGATATTTTAAAGGCACAATCGATAAGTTTATTTACCAAAATATTTGTTGCCATTGTGATTCTATTTGCAGGATGGCTGATTATTCGCTATATGAAGAAAGTCTTTGTACAGATTGTAAATAGAGGTCGCTGGGACGAAGCTCTTGTCAAACTCTTAGGTTCTGTACTTAGCTTTGTTGGTTGGATTGTAGTAATCGCCGCTGTATTTAAAGTGTTAGGTTTTACTGAAGTGTCTTTAGCCTTTAGTGGTTCTTTAGCTTTGATTGCCATGGGACTTGCAAATTCAGCGTCAAGTATTGTAGGTGATCTCTTTAGCGGTGTCTCATTAATAGCTGATGATGATTTTGAAATTGGCAAAAAAGTCACTGCAGCGGGAATAACTGGTACAGTAGAAGCTATAGACATGCGCAAAACCAGAATCCGCGATGAAAAAGGAAACTTGTATATTGTTCCAAATAAGAGTGTAGATAATGGTACTATCACAATAAATACACTAGCCAAAGAAGAACGTCAAAGCGCATCTTAATTTTTAACTACAACTTAGTAAAATCTAACTCTGTTGCTTAATAAGAGCATTTTATGGTATTAACGGTTATTCTATTTAGTCCTAGTTTAATCCTTGCAGTTTCACTTATAACTATTAAAAACGTTTTCCAAAATATTCCTTTTATGATGTAACTAATGCCTTATAGGCTAACAAGTAGCAGGAGAAGGCCAAAATTAAGATCGATGAGAAAGCTTGGAGCTTACTTATCCTTAAATTTACTGTTACTTATTTTCTAGCACATTTATTTTTAGTCATTGTAATTAGGATGGCTAGGAGGGATATCCGTGAAGAAAGCTTTGATTTTAGGTTTATTGACTCTTACGCTTGTAAGCTGTTATTACCAGGGAGGGGGTATTCTTACGCCTGATGAAGTACCTCCGGCAACGGAGGCAGCTTGTTTTCCCGGGGCTTATTATCGAAAAGCTGTATCTAGCTTCGATAAGTGGACCGGAATAGAAGGTATCATAGTTCTTCCGGAAAACGCTGTGGATGTCAGGAGATGGGGAACCAATGGACCCCTCGATAACTTTTCTATCTATATGGGAGGACGTGCTGGTAATCAAGAGGTTGATGCTGGCCTTACTTGGGAGATTACTAGAGACGAATTTGGGAACATCGATTATGTCAATAGAGCCTATAGACCTTTTTGGCGAGTTACATCATGGAATAATGCTCCTGCAATAAAAGACTATTACTGGTATCCGGGAGATAAAGTGCTGATGAGAGTTGAAGCTGTAGATACTGGTAGATTACGTTTGACCGTTCAGGATGCGGATCCTAATCCTAAAAAAAGTTTCAGCGTCGATTTCGAAGCTTCAATGTTTGGAATGAATATTCCAACTCAGTTCAAACGTGTAAATGCTATCGACCAGTCTGGTAACGAAGGAAAACCAGTACAGCCTACAAAAGCTAAAGTATTTGGCGCAGTTTGGGAGGAAGTCTATCTACTTAGAGGTGACGAGAGGTACCCTATGGTCCCTAGTAGATTTACTGATATGAAGTGTCCAGACGGGGGCTTTTTTGAGGTGAAAAAACTAAATAACTTTGGTGGAGAGTCGATTAATATCTTCGGTACACCAGAGAAGTAAAGCAAAACACGAGAGGGATATCCCTCTCGTGTTTTTTTACTAGGTTAGTAAAACGAACTTGGCAACTTCGAAGTAGGTGATCAAGCCTACTATATCCACAACCGTTGTGATTAGAGGACCAGCCATTACTGCTGGGTCCAGTTTTAATTTCTCCGCAAAAAGTGGCAAAACTGTACCTGTCATACTTGCAATTGCAACAACCACGCTGAGGCTAATCCCGATAGTTACACCAATTAATAAGTTGCCTGACGATAGATAAGCTTTTACACCACCGATAATTCCCAAGAGACTCCCGAGAACAAAACCAACGATAAACTCTCTGCCAATTACCTTCCAGTAATCTTGGGGCTGCAATTCACCGGTTGCAATAGCTCTAATAACCACAGTTGAACTTTGAGTTCCAGCGTTTCCGCCTGTATCGATTAAAAGAGGAATGAAAAAGGATAACGCTACCACACTAGAAAGAGCGCTCTCGTAGGTTTCTAGAATGCTAGTTGTAAAGCTTTGAAAAATGATTAAGACAATTAGCCAGCTTGCTCTTCTTTTAATATTGTCCCATACTGTTAAATCAACAAGACTTCGATCTGTGGCACTAACACCACCCATTAGGTGAATATCTTCAGTATCTTCTTCAGTAATAACGTCGATGATGTCATCGTGTGTAATAATGCCAACTAATCTGTTTTCTAAATCAACTACTGGTATGGCAAGAAAGTCGTATTGAGCCATAATGCTTGCCACTTCTTCTTGTAGGGTATCCGTTTGTACCGAGATAACAGAGCTGTTCATTAACTCCTGGATAGTCTGCTCAGGCTCACTTAAAAGAATGGTCCTAAGCGAAATTACCCCAGTAAGCTTTCTATCTCTACTCATCACATAACAGTAGTAAATAGTCTCTTTGTTAGGAGCTGCCTTTCTAATAGTCTCTAGAGCTTTTGTTATGGTAAAACTCTCGTGGAGTTCTAGAAAGTCTGTGGTT
>JAQVYS010000129.1 GCA_028708605.1 Bacillota bacterium | reverse complement strand
TAGGTCCAACTCCTCTACCAACAAACATTCCATCGACCATTGTGTATATAGAAAAAAACCACATTGAACTAATTGATGGGATTAAAAATTTAAAAAATTGATTAACTAGTCTTTTATCTTTAATAGTCTTTGATTGCACAAAAATTCTCCTTTTGAGTTTGTCAATGGATTTTCTTCTTAGTTTAAACCTTAGTACGGTACTAATGTCAAGGAGGTATAGAATGAAAAGAGAGTATACTATTGGAGAAATTAGTAAAATTTATAATTTAGGTACAGATTCACTGCGGTATTATGAAAAGAAGGGAATATTATCTCCTGCGAGAAAAGATAACGGCTATAGAGTATATACATTAGATGATATTTGGAGATTAAACACTATTAAAGATATGAGAAAACTAGGTTTTTCCGTAAATCAAATCAAAGAATATATAGATAATCGAAGTATAGAAACAACCACAGATCTAATAGAGAAAGAAATTAAAATTATAGAAGAAGAAATAATGCCTCTTATTAGATTGAGAGAAACCTTAGAAAAGAAATTGAAAACCCTAGATAAATTAAGAAAAACAGAAAGATTTGAAGAAGTTAAAATAGAAAAGCTTAAAGAGAGAAAAATCATTTTCACAGATGATGAATTTCTAAAAGGTGAAGAAATTGACTTAGCATTTAGAGCATTAGAGAGCAGAGATGATTCGAAATTGTCTCTTTTTGCAAATAAAGACATGGGTGTTTTTATTTCGGAAGAAGGATTAGAAAAGGGAGATTATACTTTATATCAAAATGCCTTCTTTTTGGTAGAAGACAATGAATCTACTTATGATGACACAATACCAGAAGGATACTTTGCTACGTTAGTATATAGAGGATCTTATAAAAAGAATCCGGAATATTTTAGTAAAATGATAAAAGTTATCAAGGAAAAGGGATTTGTCCCTAATGCACCTGCTATTAAGATATATCGACTAGATATACATGGGACTTCTTTTGAAGAAGAATTCATTACAGAAATTCAGCTTCCTATTATTAAGAAATAAGAGGAACTGTCTTAAATTATGTGTAAATGGAATATTACTCCAGCAGTTTGGTAAACTACAAATGCTTTCCCACGGGTAGAGAATCGGGCAATGCTGAGGAGCAACCCGAGCGGTGCTCGAGGTTTTTCAAAGCGACGATGCCTAACATTGGGCATCGTTTTTTTATCTTCGCCTTAAAAAACTAAAGCAATAAATCCCAGGGGTTTTGGAAATTCAAGATTCAGCTTATATTCTGATTTTTAATCGATCTTCGAAGAATATCATTAGTTGTCATCTAGCGAAAGCTAGATATAAGTAGAAACAGAAAGCATTAATCGGTCTAGACTGTCACTAGAAGGTTTTGTGGCGATAAAGGACACGCTTATTGTTAAACTATTTTCGTCTTCGAGATTTAAAAACAAAAACATGATAAAATGATAAAGGTGATAAGAAAGGATTTACCTGGAGATATATATAATTAGTGGTGATAAGTTCTTTTCTTGGCATTTTTCAACGGTTTTATAGTTGTAACATATAATCCTAAAGTTTAGTGTGAAATTAGCAGGGTTAGAAGGAAATTTATAGAACTAACCTCATTTAGTTGATCCTTTGAGTAGAATAATCAAGCTATTTTGCTTGTGGTTTTAAATAGGAAGGGGATATCGTTTTAATGGATAATCTAAAAACAGCCATCGTTGGCTGTGGTGGCGTTGCACGGGTTCATGCACATGCCATCAATGACAACACTGATGCGCAATTAGTCGCAACTGTAGACATTATTGAACAAAGAGCGCAGAGATATGCGCAAAAATATGGCGTAGAAGGTTGTAAGCCATACACAGACTACAAGGAGATGCTTAAGGATCCAACAATTGATGTAGTGCATGTAACCGCACCTCATTATTTGCATGCTCCAATGGTTATTGATGCATTAGCTGCAGGTAAACACGTTTTAACAGAGAAGCCTTTGGCAATTAGTGTAGAACAAGCTAAAGATATGATCGCAGCTGGTCAAAAGAGCAATAAGTTATTTGGTGTTATTTTGCAGAACCGCTATAACCTTGCAAGCTGTGAGGCCAAAAAAGTTATTGATGAGGGTAAACTCGGTAAAATCTTGGGTGCTAGAGCTTTTATCACATGGTACCGTAAAGAAGAATATTATAAAGACAGTAACTGGAAAGGTACCTGGGATAAAGAAGGTGGAGGAGTTCTAATTGACCAAGCAATCCATACCATCGATTTGATGCAATGGCTTATTGGTGATATAGATTGGGTTAAAGGCAACATAGCTAATCACTTCCACCCTTATATTGAAGTAGAGGATGTAGCTGAAGCGCTTATTCAGTTTAAAAATGGCGCTCGTGGACTTTTGTATGCAACTAACTTCTATAGCTATGATGCTGACATTATCTTAGAAATCCATGGCGAAAACGGTAAGATTTTCATTGAAAAGGATAAAGCTAGAATCAAAATTGGTGATGAGATCTATACTGTAGAGGAATCTCAAGAAGTTAAAGAAGGCAAATCCTATTGGGGTTCAAGCCACGCTACCCAAATTGCCGATTTTTATAATGACGTTAAAAATGCTAAACCACATTGGATTGGACCTAAAGAAGCTAAGGCCTCTCTTGATATTGTCCTTGCTATATATAAGTCTAAAGGTCAGGAGATTAAGCTTCCCCTTGAATAAGATAGGATTACTGCAGTATTAATAAGAAATGCAAAAAGCTTTACACTTAAAAACACACAAGCTGCCTATTGGCAGCTTGTTCTATCGTGCGCCATGCATGTCGATTAACTAGGTGGTGAAAGTCCACTATGGGGGTTTGTAGTTACCAACCATTAGCCAAGAGCAAGGGTGATTATTGCGAGGTGGAATCTGAAGGAAGCAGGAGGCAAAGCCCTGACCCAAGGAACACGAACATCATTAGGCAGTGGATATGGGATGAGTTTGCGATACAAAACGAAGTCCAATTAACTACA
>JAQVYS010000128.1 GCA_028708605.1 Bacillota bacterium | reverse complement strand
CCACCGTAAGCGTACCTTCTTCCGATTTGAGCTAACCGTGTTCCTTCTACTTAACTATTTGTCTAATCTATTTATGACAGGATGCAGTAATTAATATTTCTCTTAGTACAAAAGCTCATATGAGCTAAACAACTGCTAAAAACCTTATGATAGATATCTTTCTAGCAGAAGAAAGTAAGCTGAGATTGGACACTTCACCCTTAGAGAAGTCATTATAAGACACGGTAGCAAGTTCCAAGTTTTTATTAATCGTCTGAATTCCTTAACAATGAGCCTAACTCCCGCATACCTTAAGTAAAGATAAACTGTTTTAACCGCCGTTAACATTTCTCTAGGAGGGAATACCATGGAACCCTGTTGTTTTTTAAGCCAAATCCCACTAAATCAAACCTACACTATTTCTAAAATAGACCAGTCTAACAAAATGCGTCGTCGCCTCTGGGATCTTGGATTTACCGCAGGAACTAAGATTACGACTCTTTATAGTTCTCCATCTGGAAATCCAAGAGCATACCTGATACGAGGAGCTGTAATAGCACTTAGAAATGAAGATGCATCGACAATTACGCTTACACCAATTTCAAGCCGAGAGGAAGAATAATGTGGGCTTAACACAATCTTCTACAGGACATCATTTAGTGTCGGATCTATCTTTAGAACTACTACAAAAGGATTTGGCAGATACTATCAAAGTGGCTTTAGCAGGTAATCCAAACACTGGAAAAAGCACAGTATTTAATAGCCTAACAGGTCTTAAACAGCACACAGGCAACTGGCCAGGAAAAACAGTGGGGCTTGCGGCTGGGGAGTTTAATTATAAAAACTATGATTTTGTTCTCATAGACTTACCTGGCACATATTCTCTCTTTGCAGATTCTCCAGAAGAAGAGATTGCTAGAGATTTTATCTGCTTTACAGACCCAGATGTTACAGTTGTAGTCGTAGATGCTACTTGTCTTGAAAGGAACATCCATCTTTTACTGCAGATCTTAGAAATAACACCAAAGGTCGTGCTTTGCGTAAATCTCTTAGACGAAGCAAAAAAACACGGAATATCTATTGATCTGGAAAAGCTTAGTGAAATCCTAAAGATCAGAGTTGTTGGTACAACTGCAAGAGACGGAGTTGGACTAGATAGCCTTAAAGAAGCAATATTAGAAACTGTTTTAACTAAACCACGTGAGGATTACTATAGGTTTTACTATAAAAATGAGCTAGAAGAGAAGATAAAGCAGGGAGTTCTAAGTCTCGAAGATATCCCCTATGATCACAAAACCAAACGCTGGCTAGCTATAAGGCTCTTAGATGGCGATAAGTCTTTGATTAGTAAGCTCTCCCAATTCCTAAAAGATAGAGACTTTATTAACATTATCGAAGCCTCAACTCTTATAAAAAGTGCCGTAGACCCTGAGTATGATTTAAGAGAAGAGATCGTCTCTTCAATCTACAAAAATGCGGAAAATATCGCACTTGCAGTTTCTGTAAAAAACAAATGGCAAAGAGCTAAAACTAACTGGGATGAACTAATAACCTCAAAGGCTTTTGGAATTCCAATAATGCTTATTCTTTTAGGAGTTGTGTTTTGGTTAACTATAGTCGGTGCAAATTATCCTTCTCAGCTTTTAGCAAGTGGTTTTTCTTACTTAGAGGAGAAACTACTTCTTTTGTTTGACTACTTTAGTGCCCCAACTTGGCTTACTGGTTTGCTTATTCTAGGAATCTTTAAGACTGTTTCTTGGGTCGTTGCAGTCATGCTTCCACCAATGGCTATTTTCTTTCCTCTGTTTACTCTCTTAGAGGATTGGGGCTTTTTGCCAAGGATCGCTTTTAATCTTGATAATTCTTTTCGTAAATCCGGTGCACATGGTAAACAATCTTTAACTATGTGTATGGGCTTTGGCTGTAATGCTGCAGGAGTTGTAGCTTGTCGCATCATCGACTCACCTAGAGAACGTTTAATTGCTATTATCACTAATAATTTTGTGCCTTGCAATGGCCGTTTTCCAACATTGATACTCATCATAACCTTGTTTTTCACTGGTAGGGGGACTTTATCTTCAATAAATGGAACGCTTATTCTACTTTCTTTAATAATTGTTGCAGTCTTTACTACGCTACTTGTTTCAAAAACCTTATCAAAGACAATCTTAAAAGGTATACCTTCAAGCTTTTCATTAGAACTCCCCCCATACCGCAGACCTCATATAGGACGTATTTTAATTAGATCCTTATTGGACCGAACAGCTTTTGTTTTAGGCAGAGCTATAATTGTTGCAGCTCCTGCAGGTGCTATCATCTGGATCTTAGCAAATACAGGGATAAACGATCAGTCCTTTTTAAGTATGTTCGTCGGTTTTCTCGCACCTTTAGGATATTTAATGGGATTAGACGGAGAAATTCTATCTGCTTTTATTTTAGGTCTTCCCGCAAATGAAATAGTTTTACCAATAATTTATATGTCTTATCTTTCAAACGGTAGCTTAATCGAGATGGAAAGCTTAGTCGCTACTAAAGCCATGTTATTAAATAACGGCTGGACTATTGTCACAGCAATCTGTATGATGATCCTCTCCCTAAATCACTTTCCCTGTGGCACTACTTTACTGACCATAAAAAAAGAGACAGGAAGCTGGTACTGGAGCGTCCTATCTTTCATAATTCCCACCGTTATTGGCATAGTTAGTTGCATTTTAATTGCACAAAGCTTTAACCTCATCACCTTTTTCTTAAGGTAAACGAGAAGATGCCGACTTGGCATCTTCTCATTTGTGATTTGTAAGATACTCTTGCCAGATGTCTTGGTATACTATCAAAAATTTTGTCAGCTTTTCAAGTTTACTGACAGTAGATCGGCTAAGATAATGCTCGATCATCTCTGTCTCTACAAAACCTTTATCTTTGCACCCGAGAGTTTGGAAAAATCTTTCTATCGTTATGTGCCTATTATACAAAAACTCCCCTGTATGCTTACCCATTTCAGTAAGTTCAACTTTCCCGTATGGTTCGTAATTTA
>JAQVYS010000127.1 GCA_028708605.1 Bacillota bacterium | reverse complement strand
TATCGCCTTTGTCATCTTGAATAATAAGCTCAATTTTTCTGCCATCTAAAACACCACCATCGGCATTTATCTGGTCAATAGCAATAATAGCACCATTTCTGGCATTAACGCCGTAGGCTGCTGCAGAACCTGTCAATGGACCAATAAAACCGATCTTTATCGTGTTTTCATCATTGGTACTATCACCAGTAAAAAAAGCAAAATAAACTACAACTGCAATTGCTATAACTGCAATTGCAATTAAAAGTCCCTTATTCTTCATTTTCGTTCCTCCCTTTGTTATTTTTCCAATTATTCGACACATACTCTGTCTTACCTGCCATGTCTTACAGTTTTACAAACTTTTATCCAGTTTTTTATAGAAATAAGTAAAAATACGTCTATCTAAATGCGTTATTCGTCTTAAATTCGATATTAGAAAATAAAGGCTTAACCTTTCTAATAGTTGTACCACCTTTTTTGTTCTTATTCAAGTGTTTTTGTGAAATTTTACCTATTTTTTGCGGATTTCTACTAATACAGGGAGAAAAGGTAGTTCCTATACTATCTTAAAAAAGGGCAAATTTAGTACATAAATTAAAAAGGCAACGATCCTCAAAAGGTTCGTTACCTTTGACTTTGGTGCTAAGAGATACCTACAACTTTAAGATCGGTATCATTATCTAATAGAAACTCTCTGTTATTTTTGTACATAATGCCTTTTTCATCAAATAGCAATTTAATTTTTAGTTCGCTTTCTTTATTTGGATTAGTTTCGGTGACAATTCCTATCTGCCCATCATTTAGCTTAACAACTGAGCCAACTGGGTAAGGAACAACTGTAGC
Source organism: Bacillota bacterium (assembly GCA_028708605.1). GTDB lineage: Bacteria > Bacillota > DTU065 > DTU065 > DTU065 > DTU065. The sequence goes on along the minus strand of JAQVYS010000127.1, from coordinate 2,194 downwards.
TAAAAACGCTTTAGTTACCTCAGGATCAAATAAGAAGCCACTCATAGACCTAATAACCTTTATCGCTTCGTACGGGGTTGCTCCTTGCTTGTAGATACGATCTGAGGTCATTGCATCAAATACATCAGCGATCATAACAATTCTGGGAAATAGACCAATTTCAGCCTGTTTTAGTCTACCTGGATACCCCGAACCGTTTATTCGTTCATGGTGGTCTCGGATTACCTCTTTTACTTCGTGTGAAATCCCATCTACATTTGCTAACATATCATAACCATATTGAGTATGACGTTTAATCTCATTAAAATCCATATTAGTGAGTTTTTCTGACTTATTTAGAAGCTTTTGCTGTAGATATAGTTTGCCAATATCATGCAAGATTGCACCCATACCAAGTTCAACAAGATCTTTTTCTGGAAGTCCAAGCTTGACACCGATTAAGATACTTAAAACTGCTACATTAAAGCTATGACTTTCAGTATAGCTATCATAGCTTTGAATCTCCGAGATACACAAACAGACTATCCTCTGTTTAATTATTGCATGAAGAAGATTTACAACCTCATCCTTTATCTGCTTCGCTTTGATGCTTTTTTTAAGGGTTAAGTCTTGCACTGCTTTTTTTGTAGTTTTCATCGCTTCTTCTTTGCTGATTAGTTTCACAGTTTGATCAAAAGGCGACAAGTCTTCCATATTTTCAACATATATCGCGTAGATATCTAATTCCTTAAGTCTAGTTATGAAGGATTCTTTAAGTTCAATACCCTCGAAGAGAAGGACTCTACCTGAATTATCATAGACATCTCTTGCAAGAACCATTCCTTCGTTTAGTTGGTGGATCCTTACTAATTGCATATGCTAGCACCTCTTTCAAACCGATTTAGAGGACTCATTTTTTACAAAATCTAGTAGTTTAATTCTTGTTGTTAAATTCATCCACACAATAGTAAAGTTTTACAAAGATGCTGTTACCAATTCAGCCATTTCATATTAATATTTTCCAGTTCTTTTACAAATCTCCTCCATCTAGCAAAAGGAAGGGACTTAAAGCCTACCTGACACTCTATTTTGGGATTTTTTATTTGCGACTATCTTTTATTCCGTGTTTAAAAAAGAACACCTTGTTTTAGTTCAAAGTTTTTTAGAAAACTTTTGCGATGTATTGGGCAAAGACCGTGCTTTTCTAACGCTGCATAGTGGTCCTTAGTTCCATAACCTTTATGGTTACAAAAACCATATTCAGGATAAAGCTTATCCCACTCATCCATTATCTGGTCTCTAGTTTCTTTCGCAACTATTGACGCTGCGGCTATAGACAGGGATTTAGCATCACCTTTTACAACTGCTTGTTGTTTTTTGCCGAGGCAAGGTACAAAAAGTCCGTCTACAAGACGCAAGAGGTGCTCGGAAGAACCTTCAACAGCTTTTTCCATCGCAAGATGCGTGGCATTTAAAATATTAATTTGATCTATTGTATCTGCTTGGACAATTCCTACTGAACAAAAAAGAGCCTTGTCTTTTATGTTAACACAAAGATCCTGACGTTTTTTCCTAGTAATCTTCTTTGAGTCGTCGATCTCTACAGCCCACTTAACGTTATCTAAGTCGAGCATTACCGCGCAAGCTACAACAGGTCCTGCTAAGGGCCCTCTGCCCGCCTCATCGACACCTATAACCATATGTTTAAATGCCTTGTCAAAACCAGCGAGCTCTTCTAAGTGCTCAATTTTGTTTCGCTGTTCTTTTTTTTTATTTAGGTGGGTTTGTATTAGCTTTTTTACACCAAGACGAGAGTCTTTCTTTAACAAAGCGAGAAAATCAGGTGGCACGTCTTGACCTAATTCTTCTACTTTTTTTCTAATCTCCTCGATACTCATTTCTTTTGGATTAAGCATCATCTTTTGCCTCATCTGCTTTGGGCGTTTCTAAAGAGAAACGTCCCAGACCACCTTCACGGAAATCTTTAAGAAGTAAAAAAGCAGCTTTTTCTCTGTCAATAACGCCACCACTTAAAAGACAGCCTCTTTTTCTACCAATCTCTTCTAAAATAGCAAATGGATCGTCGATATCTTCTATCTGTATTTTGTATTTTGCTTCTATGACCAAAGGTGCATTCTCTTTTAGCCATTTAGCAAAATGAGAAGCAGCAAGTTCAATATCGTAGAGCCTTTCATCTACAGCATTAATCAGTGCT
>JAQVYS010000058.1 GCA_028708605.1 Bacillota bacterium | reverse complement strand
AGTCCAAAGTAATTCTAAATGGTCTACCCGAAAAATGAAGGGCTTTGTCCAAGCTCATGATGAACTTCAAGAAATATTCCTGAAAAAGTATGGGGATGGATTTACACAAGATTCTTGACACTACCTTCAAAGGAGCAGGAATTACTTATTACATATGAAAATATGTAAGAAACATGGTTTGCTAACTTCTAAGGAGTGGAAATAATGCTATCTATCAAAGACGTATCAAAAAAATATCATGGCGCAGATATATTTGCAGTAGAAAACCTCAATCTTCAGATTAAAAAAGGTGAAATTTTTGGATTTCTTGGACCAAACGGCGCGGGTAAAACCACTACTTTAAAAATGATTGTAGGTCTCTTAATTCCTGATTCAGGCCAAATCCTAGTAGATAATATTGATGTAGTAAAAAAGCCGTTAGAGGCAAAACAAAAGATCGGTTTTGTGCCAGATAACCCTGATCTCTACCAAAGACTAACAGGCCTTGAATATTTAAATTTAATCGGCGATGTCTTTGAAGTCAATCCTAAACTTCGAAAAGAAAAAATCGATCATTATCTTGAGATGTTTGGTTTAACTAAAGCTGCCACTGATCTCATTCAAAGCTATTCGCATGGAATGCAACAAAAGCTTGCTCTTACATCGTCTCTCTTACATATGCCACAACTTTTTATTTTAGATGAGCCGATGGTTGGTTTAGACCCAAAATCCTCGCACCTTTTTAAAGAAATAATGAGAGAACACGTAAATAACGGTAATACTGTGCTCTTTTCCACCCACATCCTCGAAACTGCAGAGCGCATCTGTGACAGAGTTGGAATCATTAACAAAGGCAAATTGATCGCTTGTGGTACCATGGCTGAACTAAGAGCTCAAAAAGGCTCGGAAAACGATACTCTTGAAAATCTCTTCTTAGAGTTGACCAAAGAAGGTGAGTCAGATGAGAGGTAAACAACTCTGGAGCGTTTATAAAGCTTTAGTAAACACTCACTATGGGCTTTCTGCAATAAAAGACCTGTATTTTAAAAAGCGCCAAAGACTTTGGGAGCTAATTTTAATCATTGTAGCTCTATCTTTGACAGCTGTAATGGTTGTAGCCGCTTCGATTAGTGTTACACATAATATATTTTCCATGGGAGAGACCTTAGGGGAACCGGAGATTGTTTTATCCCTCTCTGTTGTAGCTGCTGGCCTTGGAACTTTTGTTTTTTCCTTTGGTCTTGTTCTATCTGCATTTTATTTTAGCGACGATATAAAAACTTTAATTCCCCTTCCCCTAACCGCACTTGAGGTCTTAACTGCAAAGTTTGCTACCATCTTTACCAGCCAATATCTAATTCTTGCAGTATTTATCATACCTATCTGGGTATTTTATGGGATAAAACTCGATGCTCACGTTTTTTATTATCTAAAAGCTTTAATCGGTTTTGTCTTTCTTCCGATACTTCCCTTGGTTTTAGCTACTCTTGTAGCAATAGTTTTAATGAGAATAGTAAATATATCTAAACGCAAGGATCTCTTTACAGTTATTGGAGGAGTAGTAGTAATTGTTTTGTTCGTAGGTGGCCAGATATATTTTCAGATGCAAGCGACCAATAACCCAGAGTTGTTTCTGGAACAGCTACTTATGCAAACTACTAGCTTTGTCCAAATAATTGGCCGTTTATTTCCACCTAGCATCTGGCTAACCCACGGCTTAACTCAGCCCGGAATCAGTGGACTTTTGTACCTCGTTTTCTTTATAGGACTTACTATAGTTAGTTTTCTAGTCTTACTTGCACTTGCACAAAAGGTCTTTTATAAAAGCGTCCTTATGGGTATGGAATCAGGTAAAGCTAGTCGCAGAAAGAGTAGTTTTATTTCATACAGTTCTCGTCCCAAAGTGTTCTCTTTAGCTCTAAGTGATTGTAAGATGTTTCTTCGAGATCCCTCTTATGTTCTAAACGGTCTAATTGGATATGTGCTTTTACCAGTTTTATTTGTCTTCCAAGCAATTACTCTAGGAGAATCTTTAGATGTTATCTCTCAGACATTCATCTCAAAAGTTGACCCTACGCTTATTGTGGTTGTTGTAGCACTCTATTTTTCTGTCATTGGAGTGATGTCGTCCATTCCAGCTACTCCATTTTCTAGAGAAGGAAAATATCTTTGGAACCTTCGCTCACTTCCTGTGTCAGCCAAAGAAGCAATGCTTGCAAAGCTGATCTCTGCACAAATCATAAACTTTATTGGTTCCTCACTAGGTGTTATAGCTCTAGCTGTCGTATTAAACCTCTCGGCTCTGCCAATTATAATCGGTTGCATTTGGGGTCTAGTTTTTTCAAGTGGTACTTCGAGTCTTTGGGTTTTTCTTGATCTTCTAAGACCGATGTTAAACTGGACCAACCCAACTAAAGCCATAAAATCCAATATCAATGTAATCTTTTCTTCAATAGGAACAGTCGGTATTATACTCCTTGTTATTACCCGTATCATGGTGCACTACAGTGCTGGAACGTTTAATCAAATGGTTTTTGAATTTGCTGGCTTTACAGTAGTAATCGCCATCTTAGGTTATTTTCTTTGGAATAGATTCGGTGAAAAAGCCTATAAAGCTATTGTTCAATAGACTTATCTGAAGAAGGAAAAAGCTGCTTAAAAGCAGCTTTTTCCTTCTTATATCTTCTTTTTTACTTAAAAAGTTCAGGATACATAACTCTAGAGAGAACATCCTCATCTGAAAGGTGTGGATATTGAGCTTTAGCACTCTCCCAACGAGGCTTAATGTTGTCTGCTGGTCTTTCGGTTATAACCGGTTGATTCCCAATAATACTACGGCGAAATTCCTCATCAATTGGTCCTGGAGATTTGCCATATTCGCCTTTAAGGTAGTTTTTAACCTCTAAGGTCACCACAGACCAAGGTCCTTTTGGCGAAACAACATTCATGACCGCTTGGGTACCAACCATCTGACTTGTAGGAGTAACCAAAGGAGGATAGCCCAAAGCTTTCCTTACGCGAGGCACTTCCGCTAGAGCTTCGCTAATTTTATGCTCAAGCTTCATGGCTCTTAATTGGTTAAAGAAATTAGAAAGCATACCACCTGGAATCTGGTATTTTAAGATTTCTGCATTTACCCAAGGTGGGACAATTATGTCCTTATGCTGCTCGCGCACTGACTTAAAGTGTTTATTTATCTCTGTAGCCAAAGCAAAATCTAGTTTAGGATCGTATTCTGTGCCCTGCAGAGTTGCAGCGATTGATTCTGTTGCAGGTTGGCTACTACCACTGCCTAAAGCAGATAACGATGTGTCAACAACATCCGCTCCAGCTTCAATGGCTTTTATATATGCCATCGATGCTAACCCAGTAGTTTCATGGGAGTGCACTTGAATTGGAAGATTTACGTTTTCTTTTAAAGCCTTTACAAGCTCATAGGCAATGTAGGGCTTAAGTAAGCCTGCCATATCCTTAATACAAATGGAATCTGCACCCATGTCTACTAGCTTTTTGGCTGTATCTACATAATGTTCAATATTGTGGACTGGAGATGTTGTATAAACAACTGTACCTTGAGCATGACCGCCGTATTTTTTGGTAGCCTTCATTGCAGTTTCAAGATTTCTAACATCGTTTAGAGCATCAAAGATACGTATAATATCAATACCGTTTTCGATGGATTTTTCTACGAATTTTTCGACAATGTCATCTGGATAAGGTTTGTAACCAAGAAGATTCTGTCCTCTAAGCAACATCTGCAACTTGGTGTTTTTGATCAGTTTTCTTAAGGTCCTGAGTCTTTCCCACGGATCTTCGTTTAAATAGCGAATGGAAGTATCAAACGTAGCACCACCCCAGACCTCAAGGGAGTGATAGCCGACTTTATCCAAATTTTCAGCAACTTCAATCATCTCCGGAGTAGACATACGAGTTGCCATAAAAGATTGGTGAGCATCGCGTAAAATCGTCTCGGTAATACCGACTTGTTTTGTCAAAAGATAACCTCCTCTTAGCCAAGTAGAGCTAGAAGCATGCCTGCTGCCACTGCTGAACCAATTACACCTGCTACATTAGGCCCCATTGCGTGCATGAGCAGATGGTTTTTCCTATCTTCTTCTTGTCCAATTTTTTGCACTACTCTAGCTGCCATAGGGACAGCAGATACACCTGCAGCACCTATCATTGGGTTTATTTTGCCGCCAGAGAGTTTATACATAAGTTTTCCGAAAAGTACACCTACTGCAGTCGATACAGCAAAAGCACACAAACCTAAAACTAAAATTTTTAAAAAATCTGGACTTAGGAATTTATCTGCTGAAGCTTTCGTCCCAACTGAGAGTCCTAAGAAAATTGTAACAATATTAATCAGTGCATTTTGTGCAGTATCACCCAACCTTGCTGTTACTCCAGATTCTCTAAAGAGGTTTCCTAGCATAAGCATACCAAGAAGCGGACCCGCTGATGGAACAATAAGGGTACCAACAACAGTTACCATAATTGGAAAAATTATTTTTTCTGTCTTACTAACAGGTCTCAAACCTTCCATGCGAACTTTACGTTCTTCAGGAGTTGTCAGAGCTTTAATAATCGGCGGTTGTATAATTGGCACAAGCGCCATATAAGAATAGGCTGCAATAGCGATTGGACCCAAAAGCTCACTAGCTAGTTTTGATGTAAGGAAAATTGCTGTAGGTCCATCTGCACCACCAATAATTCCAATGGAACCTGCTTGTTGGGGGCTAAAACCTAAAAGCAGCGCACCTAAAAATGTAATAAAAATACCAATTTGTGCAGCTGCGCCAAGTAAAAGAGACTTTGGATTAGCAATTAATGGGCCAAAGTCTGTCATGGCGCCAATGCCTAGAAAAATCAGCGGTGGATAGATGCCATAATCAACACCGAGGCCGAGATAATATAGTAATCCTCCTGGCTCTGTCAAGGTTGGCATATTAACAAGCCCTGCTAACGGAAGATTCACAAGAAGCATTCCAAAACCTATCGGTATTAAAAGAAGTGGTTCATATTCTTTTTTGATCGCTAAATAAAAGAGTACGCAGGATAACGCGATCATAAATATCGGACCAAATGATAAATTTGCCAGACCGGAGCTTTTCCAAAAGACAATTAGTTTTTCCATACTACATCCCCGCCTGTTTATTTAATAGTGCAGATAACTGCTCCGCTTTCAAGATTATCACCTTTATTGACTTGAATAGACTCAACTTTTCCAGAGCTTTCTGCGGTAACTTCAGTGTCCATCTTCATTACTTCTACTATTGCAACAACTGCACCGTCTTCGATAGTATCGCCGACTTTGACAACGATATCTTTGACCATACCGCCCATGGGCGCAGTCACAGGTGTTCCAGTTGTCTCTACTTTAGGCTCGCTCTTTGCGTTAGCAGGTACAATTTCCTCCACTACTGGATGTTGACCATCTTTTTCGCTAACTGTTACTTCATAGCTTTTGCCATTAACTGTAACAATGTATTCTTTTTTCATTAGTTAAGTCCCCTTTCACTTACTATTATTAAAAGTTTTAATAGCAGCTGTAACAATTGCAACTAACTCCTCCTGAGAATCTTGACCGTTACTCAGATCATCTGTAGTTACGACTTTAGGTTTGATTTGTTCTTTTGGTTTTTTTCCTACAACTAGCTTAACCAAATTAGTGATAACCGCTAGTAGATAGAGGGTAAGAAATACAGTGATAATGCTTATTAATGATATTTCAACCCCGGAAACCATGTACTGCATTTTGTCACCTCTTTACTTGTTCATTCTTCTAAAGCTTCTTCTGTATTCAAGTTGTTTGTTCCTGCCAAAAAAACCGGCCCAAAAGACTTAAATAATGCCGGGGAAGTCCCCCGGCAATCTTTTATACTAGAGCAATTTGTTTCTTAATTAACTGTATAATCTCCTCGGGTTTATTTGGATCTACACTGACCACTTGGTCACCAATTTTAATCGATGGAGCATTAGCACAGTTTTCAAAACAGAAGGTAGCTTGCAAGTTAACTCTATCATTAAGATTATTTGCATTAAGACTCTCTTTTAACTTATGCATTAAATCGTAAGATCCAGCCAAATAACAGCATGTCCCTACGCAGACTCCTACATATAGTTTTTCTTCTCCTATTTCATTAAGAACAATGTTTTCACCTTTAATGCGACGTCTCGACTGGTATTTTGTATGAAGATTTTCATGAGCAATTTGACTACCTGGTTTTTCTAGCCATTTTTCATATAGTTTCTGAACGAGTGGATTTTGCTGGCTTTTTCTTAGCTGTTGCAATTTATCTGCTTTATAGATACCTTTCATCCGTTTTTCACGGGTATTGGTATCTGTTGGTACTGGCTGACCAGCTCCACCGATACATCCTCCAGGGCATGCCATGACTTCAACTAGATCATAGCTGGACTCGCCAGACTGGATTTTCTCAATCAGATCCTTAGCATTTTGTAAGCCATTAACAACTGCAATTTTAAGATTTGTACCGGCAATCTCTACTTCAGCCTCTTTTAATCCACTAAGTCCTCTAACATCTCTAAAATCTACATTATCGATATCCTCACCAGAAAGGATTTCTGCAGCCGCTCTAAGCGAAGCCTCTGCTACGCCACCTGAGCTACCGAAGATAACACCTGCACCTGAAGTAAAGCCAAATGGCATATCTAAAGCTTCAACGTCAAGATTCTTAAAATCAATACCTGATTCTTTAATCATGTTACCGATTTCTTGCGTTGTCAGAACAAGGTCTACATCTGGAGCATCACCTGTAGCTAATTCAGGACGTTTCGCTTCAAATTTCTTTGCAGTACATGGCATTATTGAAATAAAGAAGATATCTTTAGGGTCGACATTTAAATCCTTAGCTAAATAGTTCTTGACTAGAGAGCCAAACATACCTTGAGGTGAGCGACAAGACGAAAGGTTATCCAAAAGTTCTGGATGGAACTGCTCTACGTACTTAACCCACGCCGGGCAGCAGGATGTGAACTGAGGAAGCTTCTCTGATTTTTTAAAACGCTCAACAAATTCATGAGTCTCTTCCATGATGGTTAGATCCGCTGTAAAAGAGGTATCGAAAACCTTGTTAAAGCCCATAAGCCTTAAGGCCGAAACTAGCTTGCCAAGGCCGATTTCTCCAGCCTCTAATCCAAACATCTCTCCGATTGCAACTCGTACAGCTGGTGCGATCTGAGCTATTACCACTTTGTTTGGATCGTTTAGCGCTGCCCAGGCTATATCGACTTCGCTTTTTACCGTAAGAGCTCCAGTTGGGCAAACTGTTGCACATTGGCCACAGTTGACACAGTCAACTTCTCCTAATCCCTTGTTAAAGGCAGGCATAACCTGAGATTTAGATCCGCGGAAAGCAAAATCTAAAACACCGATACCTTGAATCTCTTTACAGACTCTGACGCAATCGCCACAAAGGATACACTTATTAGGATCGCGTACAATTGAAGGACTTGAGAGATCCAAAGCTAGAGTCTCATCTCTATTTCCAAAACGAATGTGTTTGATACCAAACCGATAAGATAGATCCTGGAGTTTACATTGACCTGATTTACTACAGGTTGTACATTCTCTGTCATGGTTTGCAAGTAACAGTTCTAAAGCCATGCGGCGGATATTACGAACTCTAGGAGTGTTTGTACGTACTACCATTCCATCTCTTGGAGGTGTTGAACACGATCCAACAATACCCATGCCATCTATCTCTACAACACACATACGGCAGGCGCCATAAACACTTAGTTCTGAATGATAGCAAAAGGTTGGCAGTTCAATACCTGCTAGGCGTACAACCTCTAAGACGTTTTTTTCATCAGTATATTCAATAAGTTTACCATCTATATATAATGTGTTAGCCACTTTTACGCCTCCTTAATCGCATTAAACGCGCATACTCCTACACAGGCACCGCATTTAATACACTTTAGTACGTCTATTGTATGAGCTTCCTTCACCTTCCCAGAAATAGCGCCTGCAGGGCAAACACGTTTGCACCTTGTGCAACCTTTACAAATTTCTGGATCGATAGCATACACTTTTAATGCACTACATACTTTTGCGTCGCAAACTTTATTCTCTACATGATGCAAATATTCATCGTGGAAGTACTTTAGTGTTGTTAGTACAGGGTTTGGTGCTGTTTTACCTAAACCACAAAGTGAACCGTCTTTGATAGTTTCACCAAGTTCAACAAGAAGATCAAGATCCTCCACTGTTCCTTTCCCTGCAACGATTCTTTCCAGTATCTCTAGCATCCGCTTAGTTCCCTCGCGGCAAAGGACACATTTACCACAGGACTCAACCTGAGTAAAGCTCATAAAGAATCGAGCAACCTCAACGATACAAGTTTTTTCATCCATTACAACCAAACCGCCAGAGCCAATCATTGCTCCTACAGTTTTTAATGAATCGAAGTCTAACTTAATATCTAAATGATCTTCAGTCAAGCAACCACCTGAAGGACCACCTATTTGTACTGCTTTGTATTTTTTGTTACCAATGATACCTCCGCCAATGTCATAGACAATCTCTCTTAAAGTTGTCCCCATAGGAACTTCAATAAGACCAGTATTTGCAACCTGTCCTGTAAGTGCGAAGGTTTTTGTGCCAGGACTATTTGGTTCACCGACATTTTTGAAGTAATCAGGGCCTTTATCAAGGATAAGAGAAATATTAGCAAGAGTCTCTACATTATTGATAACTGTAGGGCAGCCCCAAAGACCACTGTCAGTTGGAAACGGTGGTTTAGGATTTGGCATACCTCTCTTACCTTCGATTGAGGCGATTAAAGCGGTTTCTTCGCCGCACACAAATGCTCCGGCGCCTTCTTTAATGTGAACATGAAATGAAAAATCCGTTCCGAGAACGCTATCGCCAATAATGCCTAACTCCAAGGCTTCCTTGATTGCTGTGCGAAGTCTAGCAATAGCCATTGGATACTCCGCTCTAACATAGATATAACCTTCATTTGCACCGATTGCGTAGGCACTAATTGCCATGCCTTCAATAACTTTATGAGGATCACCTTCCATGACAGAACGGTCCATAAAAGCACCTGGATCGCCCTCGTCACCGTTGCAGATAACATACTTCTTATCGCCTTTTGAGTTGCGACCAAATTGTAGTTTTCTGCCTGTAGGAAAGCCGCCTCCTCCTCGACCTCTTAGACCTGAATTAAGAATGTCATCGATTACTTCCTGTGGAGTCTTTCCCACAGCATTAGATAGACCGCTATAGCCATCGTTGGCGATATACTCCTCTAATGATTCTGGATCGATAATACCACAATTAGCAAGTGCTCTTCTTTGTTGCTTTTTATAAAATGGAATCTCATGTTCCTTGCTAAACTTTTCACCTGTTGATGGGTTTTTATAGATGAGTCTATCAATAATATTGCCTTTAAGTATAGTTTCATTAACAATCTCTTCAACGTCATCTATCTTAACATGGGTATAAAGAATATCTTCTGGCTCAATTCTAATGAGAGGGCCTTGAGCACAGAAACCATGGCAACCACTTTTTGCAACTTTATAAGAATTATTATTATTGCAATTATCTTCTTTATCAAGCTCACAATCGACATCAAGGTTCTTTTCTAATAACAAACGCTTAAATTCATCGAAAATCTCTAAAGAGCCGCCTGCTACACATCCAGTTCCAGCACAGACCAAAATCCTCAGTTTGTTTTTAGAAAGCTCTTTCTTGATTTGCTCTCTTAGGCTTACTAATTCACTAGCTGAACGAATCTTTTCCATTAGTTATCACCTTCTGCCTCTTTTTGAATAAGTTCATCTAATATCAGTTCTATTGCTTCCTTGGTGACTTGACCATACACTTTATCGTTAATAACTACAACCGGTGCAAGTCCGCACGCACCTAAGCAAGATACTGTTTGGACAGTAAAGCGTAAATCATCTGTAGTTATTTTGCCATCAACGAGATTTACCTTTTTTCGAATGGCATCTAACACCGGAGACGAACCTCTAACGTGACACGCTGTTCCGTCACAAACACTAATAACATACTTTCCTTTAGGATCTAGTGAGAATTGTGCGTAGAATGTAGCAACCCCATAAACAGTTGCCGGAGAGATATCAAGCGCTGTAGCTACATAAGTCAAGATTTCTTCCGGTAAATACCTGTACTCTTCTTGAACTTCTTGTAGAATTGGGATAAGCATAGATTCTTTGGCTTCGTATTTGCGAACGATTTCGTTAACTTTTTCGAAGCTACGCTGTGCTTTTGGCACTACACTTTTTGCCATAGTACTTCATCCTTTCTCCACTAACTATATCAGTAATAAACGATGCTTATCTCTTTGCCGAGACTTTGTAGAATATCACTTAGTTCTTTTACTACCTGGTTTTTAAGTGCTAGATAATGTGGCAAATTCGGGTTTTGATGAGCAGGATTTATCGCTTGACCAACTTGAAAATCCACCTTATCTGACTTAAGGAGAATTCTCGCAAGCCGGCTTGCTCCATCGTTATCTCTGATAAGAGAGGCTCTGCCATCAACCTCATAGATAAGATCAATCGCTTTACAAAGGGTAACAATACCTTCTGTGACTAAATCTATACCATCGATCTCACCAGTTGGTGGATCGCTAGTTGTTATATCCAAATTAACTTTAAGCTCCTTGCCTAACTCTCTTGCTAAAATAGTCGAAGTTGTTCCACCACACACTACTTTTTTGCCAGGCTTTAAAAAGAAACTCTCTACAAACTCTTTGTCTTTATATTTGTCCTTAGGCGGTCCAATAGCAACAACTGCCTTTCGTGGTGGTCTCACCTTTAAGCAGACTATTGTGGAGTCGTCACCAATCTGACTGCGATAAAACTCCCTGCATCTGTCTTTCAGATGCTCGGTAATGTCTTTAGCTGCAAACTTAGTGCCTCTTTCTTCAATGATTGTTTGGCACTCTAGCGCTATCTCTTTAACAGGCCAGCCAAGAGGCTTTATGCCTCCGATACCAGCATTTACAACTCCATCGCTAAAAAAGACTAATACATCATTTTCTTTTAGGTTAAAACTACTTTCATAGATAACTTTATTTTCAATTACAGATTCTTCTCTTGGCAGTGGGTAAGGTCTATTATCTCTAAAAAAGAGCAGTTCCGGATTGTCACTTTCTGCTACATATAAACGGCCGTCTCTAAAGACTTGAACCACTGTAAAAGTTGCGTAGGCTATTCCTCTCACCTTGCATTTTGGTAAAGTCTCAAGCAGAGTATGAACAACCTCAGGCAGACTAGAGCCATTTGCAAGCATGGTAGAAGCAATCTTTGCTGTTAGAGTAGCTAGAATATTAGCCTTTACCCCAGACCCTAATCCGTCTGAGAGGACAGCTATAAAAGAATTTGGAGTTCTGCGGACTGCAACATAGTCTCCACAAAGAGTTTCTCCTGACTTAATTAAGCTAGCATTCTTTTCTTCTACAAAAAAGCTCAAGCGTATCACCTAACCTTTTATGATGCGTATAAGCTGATCTAATGTCACTTTTGTTTCTGCTGTAGTTTCACCTAAAAGACTAGCAATCTCTTGAGCGACTCGCATCTGTTTATTAATAACCTCTTGAGCTCTTTCTAAGGTTTCTTTTCTTAGTTCGCTTAACTGATCTTTTTGTCTAGATTGTTCAGTGATATCAGCAAAAATCGCTATAACAACTTGCGTTTTAGGTACATAAAAGACAAAGTGTCTAACCTTAAGCCCATAAGCGGGATATTCAATATTATTTGCACTAAGACGCTTTTTCTCTAACACTTCTCTAAAGATTCCATCATCAACTAATGTGCTAACTTTCTTACCTTTTAAGGCTTCCTGTCTGCACTGAAACATTCTTTCTGCAGCAGGATTTATAGTTACAATATTAAGATTTGTATCGCAAACAATAATGCCATTTGGTGTAGCTTGAATAATAACGTCGTTCATCGATTCAGCGCGGGTTTTCATATAAGGAATACACATTTCTATCTCTGCTGCTCCGCGAAATACTGCCAAAGCTTTTTCGCGGCAAGTATCATACCCACATGCACCACAATCGAGTTCATCACTCTTAGAACGCTTACCCATGGAAGCTAGAATGTCATTTAGTTGCTTTTGGGTTGGCGTTGGTGTTATTACAGGCTTTTCGGTAAATTCGCGGTTTAAATTGTCATTTAAAAGCTTAGTAGTTGCACCATTACTATCAGATCCTTTTGCAAACTCAAGGATCTTCTCTTTTTTCTCATTTAAAGATAGGTTATCAGGTACACCTGCGCCGCTTATACAACCACCTTGGCAAAGCCACATTTCAACAAACTCTACCTCTTTGCCAACCCTTTTTTGTTTCATCTGTGTTAAAAAATCTATACAAGCTTCAAAGCCACTGATAACTACGCTTCTTGCATCAAAAGGCACATCATAGCCGAGCGATCTAGAAAGAGCTCCATTAATGCCAATTGTGCGACCAGAAAAAAGCGCCTGATTTTCAAACTCACAAACACTTTCTTTGACATTTTGATCCAAGACTTTATTCTTATCCTCATTCAATATCTCAGCCAATTCTTTTAAGGTTAAAACCGCGTCTACTTCGGGTTCCTTTAGAATTTCTGCTTTTTGTGCATCGCAGGAGACTGTATAGACCAAATATTCATCTGGCAAACTACGCCTTAAATACCTACTATCTGCGAT
>JAQVYS010000126.1 GCA_028708605.1 Bacillota bacterium | reverse complement strand
GCAAAATCTACAAAGAACATGGTCTAATCATGAGCTACGATGGCATGGAAGTTGAGATTTAAATCATTATATTTCTATGTTTTATTTGTCAAAAACACCCTTGAGTCTTAAGATCAAGGGCGTTTTTTTATTTACGGTAGATGACTACACCTTTTTGACCGGTTCTAATGCCTCGAACTCATATCGATAAGTCTTTGCGGCTAAAAATCAAAACTGCTCCACCATATAAGATAACTGCCAATAAAAACATGGCAATAAAAGATGGCAATACGCTTGCCGTACCGCCAATTATCGCTTCTGGATTAAAGAGAGTAAGTAGCGTTAAATACCTTAAGTTACTTAACCTCTCATTGGCGTTTAGAAGCATCTGTACTAGTAAAAAGAAGATCGGAAAACCTGCGCCAAAGCCGAGGGAGTTTTTAGTGTCGTTAAAAAAACATGATGCTAAAAAACCAATGCCACTTAACATGGAGTGCAAAAGCAAAGCTCCAAAGTTAAGGAGTACAAACCGCGGAATATCTAACTCTTTTGGATAAATTATTTCACAGGAAATAATGCCCATTACTGTTACAAACAAAATCATCAATGTCATGCTTCCAAGTAAAAAGACACCTTGGGTCATAGCAATCTTGACTCTTTTATTTGGAGTAGAAAGAAGATAGGCCATTGAACCTTTATCTACATGCTTTGCTACAATGCGATTAGCAACTATTATTGAGTAAATCAGTGGCAGCAGAACGATTAAAAAGCCGTAGTAGTAACCAGCAAGATAACCAATTAAACTCGGTTCAGCAATTTTTAGGCCTACCGCGTCTATAAGCTGAATGGGAAGGGTCTGCATCAGCTGATCCATAGATTCGTACACGCTTGGCTCAAACATCTGAGCAATGACAACAAAATACAAAGTTAAAACCGCTAAGAAGATTATGAATACTTTATAATTTTGTTTGATCGTAGCTCGAAGAAGCGGCAGACTAATCATCGATATCACTCCTATTGTAGTAGTGCATAAAGACATCCTCTAAGCTTTGGTTGACTACATCCAACCCCACAACATCAAAGGTAGCCAAAACTTTGATAAGCTTGCCTACTTCACCACTAACTGCTGCGTCCACTATTTGCCCACTTACTTCCACAACATCCTCATAGTCTTTGGCAAAAAGCTTTGCCTCTTCAGGATTTTGAAAAGTAATCTGGTAGATTTTCCGTCTTTCAGCTTTTAATGTCTGTATATTTTCAACAGCAACTAACCTTCCTTCACGGATAATGCCGGCCCTATCGCAGGTTCTTTCAATCTCTTCGAAACTATGAGAGGACATTAACACTGTCTTTCCTAAAGCCTTTTGCTCCATAATCAGTTCAACAAAGATGCTCTGCATTAATGGATCTAAGCCACTTGTTGGCTCATCGAGGATAAGAATATCTGGATTATGCATAAAAGCGCAAACAAGACCAAGCTTTTGCTTCATACCCTTAGACATCTTCCGAATGTAGCCTTTGGTATCTAGAGTGAGAAGATTTATTAAGTCGCTTTGACGTTTCGTATCCTTTAGTCCTCGCATCTGAGCCATTAGCCGTAGAAACTCATCGCCTGTCATATCATCAAAAAACGCGATCTCGCCAGGCAAGTACCCAAGCTTTTTCTGGATTGTAGCTGCATCTTTGTGGCAATCTAGACCATCTATAACGCAAGATCCTTTGTCAGGGTGAATAAATCCCAGTAGATTTCTAATTGTCGTAGTTTTCCCGGCCCCGTTTGGACCAAGGTAACCAAAGACCTCACCTTGATTTACATTAAAGGAAAGATCAAATACGCCTTTGTTTGGCCCGTAAGATTTCGTTAAGTTAGTGATCTCTATCATAATAATCGCTGCAAAACAACTATAGCAGCCAGCCCCCCTTTACTTAACACCCTTTTTAAGCTGATATGTACTTCCAAACAAAAAGAAAAATTCCTCTTTAAGCGAAAAAATACTAGATATAGGTAAATCAACTCTTTCGATAACCGTGATCATCCAGCTCTCCCAAGGGGTAAAAACTAAATACCAATTAATATTATATTTGCTTTGTAAATTCCAACATAATAAAGATAATACTTCCATATATTATTACTAGAAAAATCAGCTTCAAAAAACATCTATTAAGTAGTATTATGGGAGGGTTTTAATTGCTTAAACGTACAATTCTAGTTGGCATTTTATTATTGATGATGGCGTCTTTAAGTCTCTCAGTATTCTCCGATTCTTCAGGGCTTAAATATATTTCTAATAATAGTTCTTTTTCTTTTAAGTATCCATTTTTGTGGGAAGTGCACGAAGGTGACTCCTCGGTCATGTTAAAGAACACTAACTTAGACCAAGAGCTTTGGTTAATGATAGTTCCTTATAATTCTTCTAAAAGCGCGAAAGAGCATGCTCAAGCTATTATCTCTGCTTTTTCAATAGAAAATCCTACTTTTAGCCTCTCGAGTTGGAGACATGATTTAGGAGAAGATGGCATCCTCTTTGAACTTGACTATAGCGAAGGCTGCACTTTTTACAAGGGAATTGGTCTTGTCCTTCTTGACAGATTACATTTAAGAGCTCTGTGGCTCCATTTCCTGACTCCAAAAAGCACCTATGTTTTAGAAGACGCAGTCGTCTTTACCCAGGCCTTTTTAGACTCACTCACAGTTAACGAAGCTTCAGAAAACTTAACTGTAAAGACCTCCATTATGGCTGCTTTAGACTATAAAACTGTGTATATTACAAGAAATGCAAAAGCCTTTTTAGATATTCTTGAGTTTGCTCTAGATCTATCTCTTTCTAAAGAGCAAGAAAAAGAAATTACAACAGCTTTAATTAACTCTTGGCGCTCGCTTTCAGACGCCGAGCTTGCTCTATATAATAAATACCCAAAATATGCAGAAACGATTGCAACGCTTAATGACTCAGAGCAGATAGAAAAGCTCAAGATGGCTCTACGAGGCGCGGTTGAAGACAAGCTTTTTGACTCTATTGCTGTAGTAAAAGAAGAGACTTCTCTTTTCAATTCTCAAGACACTCTATAAATTATTTTAAGCAAGA
>JAQVYS010000057.1 GCA_028708605.1 Bacillota bacterium | reverse complement strand
CCAGATCTTGCAGCTTTTAAAGCAGCGTCCATATGAAGATTAGTTGGCAGACAGATATCGATCACATCAATATCTTCTCTTTCAATAACCAGATTGTAGTCAGTCTCACTCTCTGAAATATTAAACTCCTTTTGTCTGGTTTTTGCTTTGTCTAGATCAATATCTACTACCACAACTACCTCTGCCTCATGTATGTTCTGCCAGCTTTTTAGATGAACAGGACTAATTTGACCACATCCAAGTACTGCTACCCTCACCAAGATTACCCCCTAAGTATGTTATACCTATATTTTAGTCATGTTTTTTCTTTATCCTTGTCTTTGCGAAACGGTTTCTTAGCTGGATTGATAGAGAAGACTCTGGCAATTTTGCACCTTAAAAAAGGAGTCTTTGCTCTAAGCGGAGAATGATTTTATTAGATAATCAACCAACAAATAAAAGAGCTCAATAGCTATTTTCAGAACTTACTTAGATAATTAATGCACCTTCACTAGGTGCTTTTTTACACATCTCCCTTAATTGTAAACTATAGTAAGTAAAATAAAGGAGGAATCTAAATTGAAACTAGCCGAAATAGCCATAGACAACTTTAGGACTTTTAGAAATCAAACTACCATAGATCTCACCGATACCTACACCGGCCAGACTAATAATCGCATCATCTTTGTAGGCACTAACGCCTCAGGCAAAACAACTCTTTTAGAAACCATTGTCTCTTTAATCAAAGCTTTTTATGGAGAAGAAGATGAGCTTTTCCAATATTTGGTAAGCGAAGCCAATGGAGCCTCAATCACTTTTTCTAGTGAAGATGATTCTAGGTTTGGCTTAAGCTTAAACAAAAACAAGTTGTCCAAAAAAGGCCAGGGCGAAATCCCCTACTTTATTTACTTTCCTGGAAACCGCTCTTTTAATTTCGAGACTGTCTCAAATAAACTAGATCCTACGTGGGGGTATGAATATAGTTTTCATAGCGATCTAATTAAAGATCGACTTCAAAGCGGACTAGGAGAGTTATCTAGCAAATTCTTTGCAGGAAGAACACTTGCTATTTCAGATAGTGGATTTACTCTAACGGTCTCTGAAAACAACCCAAAAGCGATCCCTCTTAACAAAATTCCTGCAGGAGAAAAGCAAGCTTTAATCCTACTTACGATCATAGACAAATACCTCAAACCAAACTCTATAGTTATTATCGATGAGTTTGAGTTAAGCTTGCATCCTACCGCTCAAAGAAGGCTCTTTTATCTCTTAAGTGAAAAACTTCTTGAAACAAATTCTCAGCTTATTATAGCCACTCACTCGATTGAGATTGTCAGACTAGCTAAAGAAACTGAGGTTTTTAGTCTTGACGAGATTTGCGGAGGTGTTAGATGATGAACTATCTATCGCTAGATCAGTTGCTTATAAAAATTCGCTCTGGAAGTGGCCTGGGTGTTGTAATTGAAGGTGTTAACGATGGTGATGATGAATGGGTTTACAGTCAGTGGTTTGGTCATCTTGCTCACTTGGTTACCTTTTATCCCCAAGACGGATATAGTAAAGTCTATGATGCTGTAGAAAAACTCAATTGTAATCAAAACAAGCAACTCCTTGTAGGAATAATTGACCGAGACTTTACCACAGAACTAGAAATAAAGGCTCAATTTGAACCAAATTTTAAAGAGCATGTCTATAAGACTCAGCGTTATACACTAGAAAACTATCTTTTAGAGCCCGAAGGTTGGTTTAAAATAGCTCAACTTTTTTGGAGAAATAACCTCCCAAAAGGCTATAGAAGCATCGAAGAGTGTGACGAAACTCTAGCTAAAACATTTGAAGCTTTTTTACCTGCTGCTGCTTATAATTGGATGGTCTGGGATATTAGCCGACAATATAACCCTAAAACGCACCTTGAATACAAAGATTGGCCAAACCTTGACCCTGAAAAGCTCTACATGAATCTATTAATATATTGCCGCAATGAAGAACTCCCTGATCCAGACGAATATCCTTTAAGACTTGAGCTTCTAAAAAACAAAAGGAAACTTTGGCACCAGAAAGTAAGCGGAAAGATGGTTTTTCAATATCTCACAGAAACGTTTCCTGTACCAAGACAGCGTCCTAATCGTCATCTGTTTGTAAACTATTATGTATCCAGTACGGATGCTCCAAATGAGCTTATCCGCCTGGTAAATTTCTTAATCAAGAGATACCTAGGGGAAGATCTGTTTGCAAAGAGTGCAGTTTAGAAGGCTCTCCGTCTAAGAGTACATGATAAAGATTGTTGTTTAACTTTTTCCAAGCGACAACGACGTTGTTTAATTGCAGCTCCCCTTTATCTTCTAGAGAATATTTTTTTCCTGCTACTTTACGAAGATAGTTTTCTAATTCGTTTTTTTCTAGAGGTAATAGCTTGGTTTCAGTTTTGCCAACTACCTTATACATTTCTGCTATTAGTTCTGAAAGAGGTCTATTTAAAACTGCAGAGATCTCTGCAAGCATAAAGCCTAACCAAAGACCATCTCCTACACCGAGATGAGGTTTGTAGATTATCTCTTCGCCGACTAGAAAGTCGGCGTTTTTTTCTACCTTTAGTCCAGACTTTTCAACAACGCGATCAAAAAAGCGAGAAACGCCCCAATCCTTTGAGACAGAACTTAGATTACCTAACTCCTTGAGATAGCGAGCGATTAGTGCTCCTGCTACTGCATTTGTAATCTGAGTGCCTTGATCATCAACAAACTCTACCTTAGTACCGGTACTATCTAGTTTAATCCCCAAGCTTGCTTGCATCCTAAGCACTGAATCTGCTACGTTTGCTAAGCCTAAATCGGTTTCAGATCTAACCCTCCATAGACCTTTAAAAGGGAAAACCTGAGCAAGCAAACTTAACAGAGTATTATCTGTAATTCCACCAATTGCAATGGAACTAGACTTTAGTCTGTCGACAGCTGTTTCTCTTCTAAGATGCCTTACGTACTCTCTTTTTGAATTGATACGGCTGATCTTCCCTCTTTTCAGTCTTTCTAATCTAACAATAGGAAAATCCCCATCTAGATAACTACCTGTAGAATCAAGATAATAGGAGGCATCATCATCTAGGAAAATCCCAGTTGCTCCCATCAGGCGGGCCTGTAGCGAAATCTCAGGCAGGGTGCATGCACCGGTTTGTATTACATCCAGACCACTGTAAGAGAGCATCTCTACTGTTTTTACAACGTCAGAAGGGACACCTAACATATTGTCATATTCCCTATAACCGACTAGAGTCTGTTTTTTTTCGGTAATGTTTTTTAACAGACCAATAATCTGCTGTCTTACAAAAAGTGACTCGTCTAGTGGGCTACCTTTTATGATTTTATAAGTCTCTTTATACTCAGGCATGCTACCACCTCCTGTTGGGCAACTTAGGAAATGGTTTCCAAGAAATTAACTCTGCTTTTTTGCCATCTACTGTTTTTTCTGCACGATTATCATGAGCAAACTGTCTTTCTTCGTCCTTTATAGTAATCTCTTCCGTATTTTCTTCAACAAGAGGCTCTAAAGTTTTACCATCGTCCTTATTTGTTACATTACTTTTGAAAGCGGTATCTTGTTCATACTTAAGTGCGAGCTCTTCATCTTGGTACTCTGTAGTGGTAATCTGATTCATGTCACTCATCACTACATCATAAACTGGATTAATCTCCGCTGTGTCTAAATACTCCGAAACTGGGATGTTGGTATATTCTTGCATGTTAATTAACGGCCATAACATCCCTACTAATTCTTGTAATTTGTCGATGCCTAGCTGAGTATCGATTTTTTTTGGTCCTTGTTGCCCTAAAATGATTGCGCTATCCCAAATCAGCTTCTCAGTATTTCTAAGGGCATTCCTATCTAAGGGATTAATCTGTTCATATTTGGCAAGGACAAACTCTTTTAAGTTAGCATTTTTACAGTCATATAGCAAGTGAGCTAAGCTTAATAGTGGATTCTCTACTCTAAGGTTTTCAAACCCCGCAAGCATTAATATTCCATATCTATCTACAAAGAAGCTCTCTGGCATAATATGGACTGAAAGTACTTCACCCTGTCTTTCGTATAGCGCTAATTTATGAAGGTTTGCTAGGAATTTTGTAACTCGCTCTAAGTCCATAAGGTTAGTTAGATCGACTGACCTGTTTTGAGATTCATCAACTAGATAGTAAAGGTTATCAAAAAGATATCCCTCATCTTCACCCTTATAGGGAAGACAAACCTTTACAAGACTGCTTTTCGCAAGCTCTATTGCCATTTTTCTTGTTTCAGTAAAATCACCACGCTCCCATGTCTTTAGCACTCGAGGTCCACGTGATGTTTCCCAAACGTTGTCTTTATAATTGTACACTTCTACTTGAAAATAACTTGCAGCTTTGTTTACCTTTTCATAAAGGCACAACTCCTCTGCAAAATTCATAACCTAATCCTCCCTTAATTTCTCATGATTAAAGATGATACCTTACATCTCTTAAAGAAAGAGTGAAGTTTTGTAACTAACCTTTCCTTCACTTTATTTAACTTCTCGCCTTACACGACTAGGCTACCAACTAATAAACTTATCTCCTTTGGTGGATGTTATGTTATGGTGACTAAAGTCCCATAAGCTTTTAAACTAAGCTAGTAACAGTCTATGAATTAAAAGTCCTCCATGTGACTAAAGTACTAATAAAAAAAGAACCTCTGTTATAACAGAAGTTCTTTATTGGTTTGTCTTAATTCTGTTTGTATATGCCGCCTAGCTATACTAAGAAATTGTGATGTGGTAGGCTTACGTTTAACTCTAATATCATCTTTTTGAGTTATTAGCTTTATCATCGAGCTCTGGTTATACTGCCAAGCGGATGTGATTGCTCCTCTTATTGCGGCTTCTACATTGCTAGGCGAAGTGTTAAATCTACTAGCTAAAGCTGGGTAAAGGGCCTTATTCAAAGCATCAAAAAGCAAAGCTTGGTTATCAATTGCTAAATACAAGGCTTCTTTTAAGTATTTGTAACCTTTTAACTGTTGTTTAATGCCAGATGCAGTTAGAAAATCTTCTATGTATTTGACCAGCATATCATCGCCTAGGAAAGACCCGAAACCATTCTTATCTAAAACCATTTCTTCCTTAAAGGAGCAAACCTCTTTAATGATTCGTGCTAAAACTGAGAGATAGAAAGGTTTGACTAAGCAGTAGCTTGCACCTTTTTGCATCGCTCTCTGCAAAATATCTTGTCTAGAAAATGCGGTTATTACTAACACTTTGGGAAGTTCACCGCGCAGAGCATCTAAAACCTCTAATCCATCTAATAAAGGTAAACCTAGATCCAACAATAGTAAATCTGGTCTTACTTCCCTAACTAGATCCACAGCTCTTTTACCATCATAACAAACGCCGCAAACCTCAATATCTTTCTGCATTGAAAGATATTTTGCAATAATACCAGACAGTTCTAGGTTATCATCTACAACTAAAACGGAGATCATTAATTTACCCCCTTAATCAGTTCTAAACCTCCGTTCTAGACATGCAATTTCGATAGACTAATTGTCATAGAACGCGATACCCAAGTTGTTTGATAGCCTTAAACCAAACTGTGAATATTCACAATTGTTTTTAGGTGCAGAAGATTTTGTGTAGGTTTGTAATATTATTTTAACACATAATAGTATCAGAACAAGGTAATTTAATACATAAATCATCTTTTTTTTGCAACTAACAACCAAACCCTTCGCTTAGAGCGTTGTATGGTTTTTTAGTCGACAGAAGTAAAAACCGTCTGTGTCTGTTTTATGGGGGTAGCTTTGGAATCCATGCTTTTGTTTAATCAAACCAGCTATTGTGGGTATATTTTCATCTTCTGAAAACCTAGATTCTCTTTCAAGAAATCTTGTGATCACACCAGAGTTTTCTTTTGTCTCTGTTGTACACGTACTATAAACTAATACCCCTCCTTGCTTTACCAAAGACGCAGCATGACTCAAAATCGCTAGCTGAAGCTCTGGAAGGCCTTCTAGACTCTTTTCAGTCTTCTGATACCTCGCATCAGGTCTATGGCTTAAGGTGCCAAGCCCCGAACAGGGTGCGTCAACTAAAACCCTATCAAACTTAGGTAGACTAATACTTGCTGCATCTCCCTCAATAAACTCAACATTTTTAACTTTTAGCCGCTCAAGATTTGTTCTTGCAAGTTCTAACCTCTCGGAGCTTATATCAACTGCTATTAACTCGCCAGTATTTTCCATTAACTCTGCAATATGACTAGTCTTTGTCCCTGGAGCAGCACATAAATCAGCTATAGACTCATTTGGTTTAGCACCTAGTATAAAAGCAGTTAACATGCTAGCTTTACTCTGGGGTTGAACTGCCCCTTCAAAAAACAAAGGTAATTCTGTTACATTACCGCTTTTGGGAAGGAGTAATGCTTGATCAATCTCTGCATCTTGCAAATATTCGATCTTTTGTTCTTCTAAAAGCCTTACATATTCTTGTGGAGTTATAACTAGGGTATTTACCCTGACACAAAGAGGATGCCTGTTATTATTCCATTTAAGAAGCTGCTCCGTATCGTTAACGCCTATATCTTCTACCCAACGCTCTACAAGCCACTTTGGATGAGAATACTGAATTGATAGCAGATCAAGCTGTGATTCTGGTAGATGCCACTTTTGTTCGCGTAAAAAACTATTTAAAACGCCGTTTACAAATCCTTGTACTCCCTTGTGACCATATCTCCCCGCAAGTCTAACTGCGTCATAGATAACCTGACTATGTGGCACTCTATCTAAAAAATGCAGTTGATATAAAGCGCTACGTAGAATGTTACGTATATGAGGAGTAAGTTTTTGGAGAGGACGCTTTAGATAAAAACTTAAAACATGATCCAAAAAAAGAAGATTCTGTAGAGTACCATAAACAATCTCTGTAAAGAGAGCCTTAACTACTTGATCTTTTTTACCATAATTATCTATAGCCTCTTTTGCCCACATACCTTCTTCAACTGCAACAAGGGCAAGGGTTGCCTGTTCCCTTGCCCAATAATATTTGGTATTTTCAGTCACGTCTAGAACCTCTTAATATTAATAGTCTTAAGATCTGTGTAGCAGACATTGCAACAGCTGCGATATAAGTTAAAGCGGCAGCTGTGAGCACTTTCCTTGCCTTCTTAGTTTCAGTAGTAGTTAGGTAGTTTCCCTCATTTAAGAGCACTATAGCTTTCTTTGATGCATTAAATTCTACAGGTAAGGTTATCACCTGAAAAGCTAATGCTGCTAAAAACAGATAAATACCTACAGTCATTAAAGTATAGCCTATGTTGCTGCTAAAAAGAAAACCAATAAAAAAGATAGGAAAAGCCGCTTGGGAGCCAAAAGCTGCAATAGGGAAGACTGCATTTCTAACATTTAAAAAAGTATAGCCTTCCATATGTTGGATAGCGTGACCTGTTTCATGTGCTGCTACCCCTAAAGATGCTATGCTATTGCCATGATAGACCTCAGAGGAGAGACGCATTACTCTATTTTTTGGATCATAATGGTCTGACAATTGTCCCTTTGCAACCTCTATTGGTACATCATCTAACCCAACTCTATCAAGGATATCTCTAGCTACATCAGCTCCAGAATATCCCTTTTGCCCTCTTTCCTTTGAATATTTGTTAAATGAGCTTTGGACTTTGAATTGCGCATAAAAAGCAAATATTAGAGCAGGAATTAGCAGTATAAAAGTAGGATCGCCCCAAAAAAACATCTAAATACCTCCTCATATCTATGTTAGTCTTTCTCTAGCGGTTGGAGTTTGTCACCTACACTAAGGTTATATCCATTTGAAAAATCTCGCACGCTTAAGAGGCGACTGCCGTCTGGCTTGATAGCTGTAAATTTCAAAGCATAATCTAGACAGGCAACTGCAAAATAATCATTGGTGACTTCCACCACAGTACCGGGATTTGCAGCGTCTGTTTTTACATCAGTTAACTCTATGTTACTTAAGCTTACTCTTTTTTCGTTCAAGATAAACTTTATACCTGGCCACGGAAGAAGTGCTCGTAGATGGTTATAGACAAAAAGAGCGCTTTGTCTCCAGTCGATGACCCTATCTTTAGTTGTTATCTTAGGTGCATAGGTGGCTTCATCATGATTTTGCTTCTTTGGCAAAATTACACCTGCTTCTAAGCCATCTAGAGTCTTTTTTAAAAGAGGCGCACCTTTTTCCATTAGTTTGTCATGCAAGGAGCCTGCTGTATCCAAAAGGTCTATCGCGACTTCACAGGTTAGGAGCATATCTCCTGTATCCCAGCCTTGATCCATTAGCATAGTTGTTAGGCCAGTAACCTTTTCTCCATTCATAATAGCTCTTTGAATCGGAGCTGCTCCCCGGTATTTTGGCAGTAGTGAACCATGCAGATTAATACAACCAAGTGGTGCCATCTCGAGGATACTTTTTGGAATCAACTGCCCAAAAGCTACTACAACTATTGCTTCTGCGTTGACATCCTGAAGTTTCGAAATAACCTCATGGGTATTTATTTTCTCTGGCTGAATGACAGGAATACCTGCTTTTTCAGCTACAACCTTAACTGGAGGAGGCGTCATTTTATAACCTCTTCCTGAAGGTCTGTCAGGCTGAGTTACAACGAGCTTAACTTCATAAATGTCTTTTAGTGCAGCCAGTTGATATGCGGCAAAATCTGGTGTGCCCATAAAGATTATTTCCATCTTTATCACCCTTATCTTTACTATTCGGCTTTATCAATAAATAATATTCCATCTAAATGATCGATTTCATGCTGCAGACACCTCGCAAGCAGTCCATCTGCCTCAAGCCTCAATGGTTTTTCATCTTCATTTAAAGCTTCAACAACAACATTAGCAGCTCTCTTTACATAACTTTTTTCCCCAGGGACAGAAAGACATCCTTCAACATCGATTGCGCTCCCTTTAGCATCTTTTATCTCTGGATTAAAAAGGGCAAACGGACCCTCTCCTACATCAATAACTATGATTCTTTCAGATAGTCCAATCTGAGGGGCTGCAAGCCCAACTCCATCTGCTTCATACATAGTTTCTATCATATCTTTTACTAACTTTTTTCTTTTTTTAGTGACTTTCTCTACAGGTTTTGCTACCTGGCGGAGAATATCATCTCCTACTTTAACAATCGGCAATAACGCCATCTAATCACCATCTCTCTACTTATAGAACCGAACTAGGATCGATCCGGATCAATACCCTTACTCTGTTTTTCCTACCAATGCCCATTATATCACTGTTTTTTTCTCTTAAAAAACCTGCAAGACCATCCCAAGAATATGACCTGAGAAGGATATTATAACGATACATCCGTTTAATCTTTTTTATTGGAGCGCTACCGCATCGAATCACTTTTATATCTTTAGATAGTGAAGTTCCAAAAATCCTATTACACTCCAAAAGAGCTGTATTGACTCTTTTTTCGTCTTCGCCTTCAAATAGCACCTGGGCGAAGTGGCTATATGGAGGATACGAAGCCTTTAGACGAAACTGGTTTTCTTTTTCAAAAAACCTTAAATAATCATGGTCCTTAGCATACCTAATAGCATAATGCTCAGGAGTATATGTCTGCACAACTACTTCTCCTGGGAATTCTCCTCTCCCTGCACGTCCCGAAACTTGAGTAAGTAATTGAAATGTTTTTTCGTAAGCTCTAAAATCACCTATATTCAAAGACGTATCAGCTGTTACTACACCTACTAAGGTAACATTAGGTATGTCTAACCCTTTAGCTACCATTTGAGTGCCAATTAAAACGTCTGCTTCATGCTTTTTAAACTTATCTAGAAGCTTTTGGTGTGCATTTTTTCTTCTAGTTGTATCGATGTCCATTCGCAAAGTCTTCACACCTGGAAAGAGCGCTAGTATTTCTGTCTCAATTCGCTCAGTACCGATGCCAAAATGCTTTATATATGGAGACCGACACACTGGACATTTCTTTGGTGGACTGGTTTGATAGTTACAATAATGACAGGTAAGCTTGTTGTTTTTTAAGTGATAGGTTAAAGACACATCACAGTTAGGACAGCTCAGAACCATTCCACATTCCCTGCAAAGGACAAAGCTAGAAAAACCCCTCCTATTGAGAAACAAAATCGCTTGTCTACCACTTTTTAAATGGTCCTCTAGAGCATCTCTAAGCTTATTAGAAAAGATAGTTCTGTTGCCACTTTTTAATTCTTCTCGCATATCGACTATATGCACCTTGGGTAGGGTTTGCTTTGTAGCTCTTTTACGAAGCACTCCAAGACCATATTCACCATCTAGGGCTCTTTTATAGCTATCTAAAGACGGAGTTGCACTCCCTAAAACCAATTTTACCCCATGCCACCTAGCTCTAAACTGAGCCAAATCTCTGGCATGATAGTAGGGAAGTTTATCATCTTGCTGGTAGCTGTCTTCATGCTCTTCATCTAAGACAATTATGCCAATATTATCTAAAGGAGCAAACACTGCTGATCTTGCACCTACTACTACGTTTGCTTCGTCATTTTTTACTCTTTGCCACTCGTCATACCGTTCTCCTTTGCCTAGGGCGCTGTGGAGCACTGCAACTTGACTTCCAAATCGGCTGACAAAACGATCTACCATCTGCGTGGTAAGGGCAATCTCAGGAACTAGAACTAAGGCTTTTTTACCTTTTTTCAAACAATCCGCAATCGCTTGTAGATAGATTTCAGTTTTACCGCTTCCTGTAATGCCAAAGATTAGGTAGGTGTTCTTTTGGTTTTCTCTAGACTTATTAGGTTCTTCTAAAAGATCCAAAAGAATCTTCTTTTGTTCAGGATTAAGTGACAACGCAAAACTACGGCTAGTCTCTCTGCTATCTAAAGGATTCCTTCTTACAGGCATCGCTAATTCTTTGATAACATTCTTTTCTCTTAGCGATTTTAAAACTGCAACCGAAACATTTGCCTTTGTTAGAATCTCTTCTTGCAAGAGAGCACCTGATTCTAAGACCTCAACTACTTTTTTTTGCTTTGGGGTTGTTGCTCCAATAGGGTTTTTTAAAACATAGCCCTTTCTAGTTTTAGGTTTTACACCTTTTTGATGCCAATGTTCTTTAAAACAGATTAAATCAAGCGCTAACAATCTTCCAATAATATCTAAATCATAATCAAATAAAGTTGAGCCTCTTGACACTTCCTCGTAAATTGAGTCTAGATCGGTGGCTAGAAACAGCGCAGGATCTCTATCTCTAATAGAGTCGTCCCAATCTATGTTGCTTGTTAAGAAATAATAACGGGTACAGACAAGGTCCATACCCGCAGGAATCATAGCAAATACACATGCCCCAAGCGGGGACAGATAACGTTTATGCATCCAATAAGCCATTTCTATTAATTCTTCGGTTAAAAGCGGTTCTGTCTCCATAATCGAGTGAACCTTTTTTAAATCGCTAAAAGGTGAAGAAGAAACTAAATCGACAACTATTCCTTCTTTTTTGACTTTACCAAACGGAACAATTACCCTTTGACCTTTTTTTATCTTAAAGTTTAATGGCACAAGATAATCATAGGCTTTGTCTAAAGCTGGTATTGTTCTAACAACTATTTTTGCTATCATAGCTGTCACTTATAACTAGCTAGAATTTCTGCTTTATCGGTCTTTTCCCAGCTTAAACCCAGCTCTTCTCTGCCAAAATGGCCATAAGCTGCTACCTGTTTATAGATTGGTTTTCTTAAGTCTAAATCACGAATAATAGCCGCTGGCCTTAGGTCAAAGTGCTTTTTGATAATCTTTCCAATCTCGCTATCTGGAAGTATCCCCGTTCCATAGGTATTTACCCTGACTGAAACTGGGTTTGCAACACCGATAGCATAAGCTACCTGTAACTCACAACGTTTTGCAAGCCCGGCTTTAACAACGTTTTTAGCTACATAACGCGCAGCATAACTTGCTGAACGATCAACCTTAGTTGGATCTTTACCGGAAAATGCTCCGCCACCATGAGGTGCCGAGCCACCATAGGTATCAACTATAATCTTTCTGCCAGTAAGTCCTGTATCCCCTTGTGGACCACCGACTACAAAACGCCCTGTAGGATTGATTAAAAACCTCGTATTTTTGTCTAATAGCTTTGGATCAATTATTTCGCTTATAACATATTTAATAATATCATTCTTAAGATCCTCTTGAGATATTTCATTATTGTGCTGAGAAGAAATAACAACAGTATCTACTCTGTGAGGCACATCGTCTTGATACTCCACAGTTACTTGACTTTTTCCGTCTGGCCGAAGATAAGAGAGAGTCCCGTTTTTTCTAACTTCGCTTAGTCTTCTTGCTAATTTATGAGCAAGTGAAATCGGAAGAGGCATCAGCTCAGGTGTTTCATCACAAGCATAACCAAACATTAGTCCCTGATCTCCTGCACCTAGTTCAATCCCCTTAGAGCCACTTCCCCTAACCTCTAGAGCTTCATCTACACCCATAGCAATATCTGGGGACTGTTCATGAACTGATGTCAAAACCCCGCAGGTTTCACCATCAAAGCCATATTTTGCCCTTGTATAACCAATGTCCAAAACCGTTTCTCTTACAATAGCAGGTATATCCACATAACAGTTAGTTGTGATCTCTCCAGATACTAAAACTAGACCTGTAGTAAGAAGCGTTTCACAAGCTACACGACTAAGTGGATCCTGTGCTAGAATTGCATCCAAAATAGCATCTGAAATTTGGTCAGCTACCTTATCTGGATGACCTTCAGTAACAGACTCTGATGTAAATAAATAACGTTGAGACATTAATTCACTTCCTATCTCAAGAACTTTTCAACTATTGTATCTATGATT
>JAQVYS010000125.1 GCA_028708605.1 Bacillota bacterium | reverse complement strand
GGGATTGCTTACTATTACCACACAAAGAGTTAAAGAGTGTTGATGGTGTAATAGGTATTAAGGCGTCAGAAACGGAAATTATTCAATTTATAAAACTTATCATAGATGGGAATCAGGTTATTCATAATTCTATAAAAAAAGCATTGGAAACGACAACCCCATTAACAATGCAGGAAGCCAATATATTACACTTAATGAGTCAAGGATTAAGCAATAGAGAAATAGCTTCGTCCTTATTTGTTTCTCCAGGGACTGTTAAATCATATAGCTCAAGATTATATAGAAAACTTAAAGTAAAAAATAGGAAGTGTCTTGAATTACGTGTAAATGGAATAAAGCTCCATTAATTTGATAAACTATAAATGCTTTTTCTCGAGCACAGGATAGAGCAATGCTGAGGAGCAACCTGAGCGGTGCTTGAGGCTTTCCGAGGCGGCGATGCGAATTGAGCACCGCCTTTTTTGATCCTCGCCTCGGAAAAACAAAGCGATAAACCTGAAAACTCTAGAGGTATATAAGTTCAACTTACATTATGACTCTTAAATCTATCTTCAAAAAATATCATTAGCTGTCCAATTATTATTCCCCAATCCCGAACTGGCATGCTCCACTTCTTGGTAACTTCCTAAATCGCTAAATAAACTGATTTTTTGACTGCTTCAATAGCGATAATTCGATTCTCTAAATCATCTGTTTTGGTTTGATATTTGGGTATAAGGTGCGGGTTACACTTCCCGTTACGGTCTCTTGGGATACGTATTTCGGTTTCTCCCAACTCTGTCTTTAGAGTCTTTTTGTTGTAGCCATTACGGCTGTTGCCACTACCATCTCCGTTTGGACTGTGTTTTTCATACCGTAGATGGTCATCCATTTCTGCTTCTAGCATCTCTTCGATTGTGCCCTTAAAAAGATTTTTAAGAAGACTCTGGACGTCTCCTATGTCCTTACATTGTTTTGCTAGTAAGCCCACTAGTTCGCGTTCTTTTTCGTGCATTGTTTAACATCTCCCTTTGGAGATTATTACCAATTACACGAACTTCTATACAGTCTCAAAAAATCGGACCCAAGCTGTTTTACTCTATCTTGAAATAATAACATAAATACAGTGTCAATGATCTAGCTAAAGCAGTTCATGGGAATCTATTTACGATCTTATAAAAGGGCTAGGCTTTTCTTCTACATAGAAATCATACTTAGGATAGTATGAGAAATAACAGCTAAAGTAAGGCTTCCCATTACGAAGCAATCACTTACTTGCAGTCTTTGGCAAAGTTAAAATAAAAAAAGCCCCTTTTTACAGGGGCTTATCTTGTCTTTGTGACTTCAAAAAATCTTCGTAAATTTTACTCCAGTATTCGGCACTGGTTTCGTTGATCTGACTTTTGGTCTTGTCAAAGGCTATCTTGCACTTTTTTATCTATCTCTCGCTGTTTGTTTATCTCATTATTATATTTCTCGTTTAATTCTACAGCAATGCCTCTTTGCATAGGGTTCGGGTCTCGGCCATATTTTTCTCTAAATTGAGCAAATAGGCGATCAAAAAAAGGATCCCATTTCTGGTATCCCTTTAGGTTTTTAAGCCATCCTTCTTTTTCAGCATAGTCATACACATCCGGGATAAACTGAACTATCCGTTTTGTCCATGCCCACTGATAAAACACTTGACCTAAAAGATAAAGCAGCACAGAAATAATTGCGCCCTGAACAATTTCCAAGGACAATATCCCAACAATGATTTCACGCATTTTGCCAGTGAATGCTGCTCCTATCCCTGTGATGTAATCAAATACTACTAACGCAACTAGCACTTACATCGGTATCGTCCACCCCCCGAACAAAAATTGGAGCATAGTCGCTCCGAGTGCAAAAATTGATTTGATTATACTTCCGTCGTGCTGTTCTATTTCTTAGACCACCTTTATAGCAAGCTTCAGAAGGTCTTTAATCTCTGCAACCCGAGCTTCTTCTTCAGCAACCTTCTTTTGATACATAACAAGATTGGCTTCTGCTGTAGTTAGTAAATTGTTTAACTGCTGAAGTGTAAGTTCCTCAGTTTCTTCAACTTGTCGAACGATTTTTAGCTTACCATTCTCAGGCAAAACCTGTACTTCTTTAACTGTTCGCATGTTAATCTCTCCCTTCTAGGCGATTATATCAATCTTTAGGAATAGTCTGTAATTTATTCTTCCAAGGGTATTGCTGAAAGACATAATACGCTTTTTGCCTGCTCCTCTGGTGAAATAGCCCTTTAACTCTAAGCCGTCGGTACCATCGGTATGAATACTCGGAGTTAGTTCATACTCTGTTAGTTGTGCAGCATTAAGCGGAATAGCAGGACCAAAGCCGTTTCCGTCATCTATTCTTAAAGTCACATCACTAGGCAATTCTCCCTCATAAATACCATATACAATATCATACGTCAGTCTGTCTAACAACTAACAGAAAATAGGGCCGTTGGAAACGTTTTTACAGTTTTCGCCCATAAAATGTGTTCAAAAAAAGGACCAAGCATCTCCTTGGTCCTAAAAACGGCTATTAATTCCCTGACTCCCTTAATCTTTATCAATCGTTTCAGGTTATAGGCAAGACAAATATGGCTTGCCTCTGTTCTCACGGACTCGAGCCCTCGTGTTAGAAAATACGTATAGCCAAAGTGCCCCTTTATCGTTCCGAAGGGTGTTCTACGATCCAACCCCTCTTCCGATACTTTTCTTTGTTTTTTTTAGCCACCGATTCAACTATTTCTTGATTAACTAACCGGATTACAGATCGTCCACAGTATCGATTATCTGCTCTAGATTGTAATAGCCTGTATCAGCGAGGATGGTAATTGTTTGATCTAAAATTGTCTGTTTTGCTTTGTTAGCCATGCCATATAGTTGTCCTTGATCATTTACTTCGTTGACGACATCGTAGTTGACAAACAACTTGTGTTTGCCGTCAACCGTGGCTTGAAAGTTAAAGCAAACCTCGAATCTACCGTTGTTCTTCATGGATTTGGCATCTGGATCCTTAATACAGACTTGGTTTTTATTAGTTTCCTCAGGTTCTTTTTTAATTATCTTAAGTTCCTGAATCCGTTCC
>JAQVYS010000056.1 GCA_028708605.1 Bacillota bacterium | reverse complement strand
CTTGTTGTATCTTGCATCTTCATATATTTTAGTTAGATCAACTATCTCCTCTACACGCTCAGGGAAAAGGTCTTCTAAGACTTTAGCAAACTCAGAAGCTGTGCTATACGCTTCTCTTGTAATCCCTTTTTGCTCTGCTTCAATGAGAAGTTCAGCATATAGCTTTCTAACCTCATTAAGATTAACCTGATTATAGATCACCTTTCTACGCTTAAAAAGTTGCTCAATCTGCTCTGTTATTGTCTTTCTATACTGCGTTTTACGGGGGGTAACCTTAATAAATAGTTTCTTAATCATTTCATAAAAGTAGTTAAACGTTTTGATAATGTTCCTTATTAAGGCTGGTAATTCGTCACTATTTTCACGAAAAGCCTTAACAAGGTGATAGATAAGCACACTAGAGATTAAGAGAAACAGTACTATTCTCAGGCCTGCTGCAATAGATACTAAAAATGCATTACCTGTTCTAACGATCTGCTGCCTTTCTTCTGGAGCAAACTCAATAGGTTCACTTTGGCGTTCTTGGAATATTGGTTCTCTACCTTGTTGTTGAGTGTGCATAAAAGGTAGTACAGCCTTAATTGCATTAGGAACATAAAAATAAACTGGAGACAGATCGTCAGGCAGTAGAGTTGCAACTACAGAGAAAATAAGGACAAAGACTAAAGACCAAACTACCCACTTAAAACCTAAATTCTTCTCTACATCAGCTTTTTCTCTGTCCCAGTCACGGTTCTTTCTAAGATAAAGAACAAGTGTCGACATAGCAATAGTTGATGCAGCAAGTATTGCGCCAAAAATATTTACTTTGAGTCTAAGAAACGATGCCACTAGCATTCTCTCTTGAAAACTCTGTTCAGCAAATACAACAAAGATCAAAAGGACAACCATCGGTAAAAAGAGAAGCCGTAACATCTTTAATCCTACGCCACTTTCTCTTTCTGCAATCCCTACATAGCTTTCATCAGATTGCCTTTTTAATTCCATATCGACGAGAGACTCCGTCATAGACTTAGCTAAGTTTCCGGCAGTTCGTGCTAAAACCCAAACAAAATATAAAAGCACAAAGGCAAAAATAAAGTTGACTTCAAGAAACCGAGTCAGTTTAAGGTGAGAAAGAAAAACATCCATTGATAGCACAAACATCGTATATAGCTTACTTAATACTACTAAGACCAGAAACTCTGGTATGCGAGACCTCTTTTTATCAAAAGACTCTGGTTTGGCTGTTGCAAAATAACCCAAAAAGGTAACAGCAATACTAAGAAAACCAAGATAAAAGTGCAATTTTAACTCTGGCCACATAAAAGTTAAAAGCTCTGCCATTGCTGCTACAAAACCAAACCCTACTAAAGCTAAAAGAAGCGGTATTACCCAAATAATTAGATTATTTTCATGCTTCTCTCTTTCGTTCGAGTGCACTAATCTCATCCTCCTCTCTAATTTGGTGTAAAATCAAGGAGGAAGCCTGTGACCTACCAAGATACTCTTTAAACCTTGCTCCTTCAACTGCAATAATAACAGCCTTATAGCCACTTTCTATTAAGGATTGGGTAAAATGCATTATCTCCTCTGTGTCTCGTGGCACAATGACAACTATTGTCGTTCCCCAGGGGAGCCTGGTTTTAATTCTTTGAGATAAATTGATGAAAGATTCGGCGTTTCTATTGCCTTCGATACAGGAAAGAATCTCTAACAACTGTTTCCCTTGCCCTTTTCTTGGCATGACATTTTCTAGAGGCTCAGAATCTAGAACCATCGAGTCAGAAAAAGCTGATGCCTCAGCTACTGAGACGCCATTTGTAGCAAGGCCAATTGCTTGTCTTTTGCTTGTAAGATGCGCTGCAATAGAAGCGGCAACAGTAATTGCTAGTTCTTTGGCGCTTTCGTAACGAGTTGGGAAATAGTCTTTACTATCTAGATCAAGTAAAATCATAGTATCTAAGGTCATTGTTGCTTCATACTGGCGGACCATAAGTTTTTCTTGCTTTGCCGAAGATTTCCAGGAAATATGCTTTGGCGGATCACCTGGTTTATAGTCTCTAAGGCCTGCAATCTTTAAGGGATCTTCATAGATCCTTTGAGGATGCCTCAAATTCCCTATTGGCTGGGTAGAGGTAAGCCCTAATTCTTCAATCGGGATTACCCTTGGATAGACTGTAACAGAATCAAACAATTGCACTTCGAGTTCCCTTTTATAAAGCCCGAAGATATCTCCTAGCTCAAGCTTTAAAGGCCCAAGTACATACGCTCCTCTTCGCCCACCATGTATTGTATACTCTAGTGTCCTGGTTTCTCCTGGTCTTAAGGAAATAACCCAACTGACACTAGACTGAGTTTTAGGTCCAATCTGTCTCGGGCAGGCTTCTTTTACCTTAAGCCAAACCAGAGGAAATCTGCTATTATTTTCCACCTTGAGCTTTATCTGCATCCGCTCGCCAAAGAAAATTGCGTTGGTTTCAGGTTCTCTGGAAATTCTTAGTTTAGACTCACTGTTTCGAAGAAGAATAGGTGGTATAAGCCAGACCATTATGAGTAGATAGAACATAAAGTAAATATAAGGGCCTTTAAACAGCAAAGCAGAAATACCTGCTACCCAAATTAATGTGCTCCAATAGGCCACTTTTTAGTATATGCAACCACGGCTACATACTGGTTTTGCCCACGGTTGCTACTCCTTTCCACTCAGATTACCAGTTTAAGCTTTCAAACTTTCTAATTCCACAGGTACGGTTTCTAAGATCTCCTCCAAAACCTTTTCTGGTGTTTTACCTCTTAGGCTGCTTTCTGGTCTGAGAATGATTCTGTGACGCAGAGTCAAAGGAGCAAGATACTTAACATCATCAGGTATTACATACTCCCTACCTTTTAAGGTAGCGTAGGCTTGTGCTGTTTTATAAAGTGCTAGAGAGCCTCTTGGCGATGCCCCAATAGAAACATCACTGTGTTTCCTTGTCGCCTGTACTAATCTAACGATATATTCCCTTACCGATTCTTCGACAAATGTTCTTTTGACTAGCTCCTGCATCTTTACTAAGTTGTTTCCTTCTGCAACAGCTGTGATGCTTTCGACTGGATGGCTATATTGCAGCCTTACTAGAATCTCATTTTCTTCCTCTTCTGTCGGATAACCAAGGCTAACCTTTATCAAGAACCTATCTAGCTGAGCTTCTGGAAGTGGGAAAGTCCCTTCATATTCTACAGGGTTTTGGGTGGCAATAACTAAAAACGGCTTTGGCAGTTTCCTTGTTTTCCCATCGCTTGTGACTTGTTTCTCTTCCATACATTCTAAGAGAGCAGATTGGGTTCTTGGGGTTGCACGGTTAATCTCATCTGCAAGGACGATTTGAGAAAAAATCGGGCCTTCTTTAAACTCAAATTCGCTTGTTTTCTGATTAAATACCGACACGCCAGTTACATCAGATGGCAACAAATCTGGCGTAAATTGAATGCGATTAAACTGTAATCCCAGACTTATGGCAAGACTCCGTGCAAGCATCGTTTTGCCAGTCCCAGGCACGTCTTCTGTTAAAACATGACCAGAACAAAGCATTGCAACAAGCACTTGATCGATAACATTTGCTTTACCAATGATGACTTTTTCAACATTGCCTTTAACGTTTTCGCAAAACTGTCTAACTTCATGTACTTCGGCTTGAGTAATTTTTTCCACTTTTACCCCTCCATACAAGTTACTAACTAAGACATACGTCTAAAATAACGAACAAGTGGGTATTTCTCTAGCCACTCCAATATTTCAGGACCTTTAGCTCTAACGATAACTCCATAAACATTAATGCCATTTTCTTGCACATAACTTAATCTTTGCGACATATACGGATCAATTCCTGCCAAATACTTGTTATAGTCGGTAAACAACTGCACACGATTGCGCATTTCATCTTCTACAACGTCTTTTAAGTTTTTAATATTGTTTTTCAAGAAATAGACTGGAAGACCCCAATTATCCCAAGAGCTTAGCCACTTAGATGAATCCCATAAATCTCTAGTTGCTATTCCTAGCCATAAAATATCTATTTCACTATTATTAAATAAAACCTCTAACTCAGGAAGAGACACAAACCGATTAAAACTTAATGTAAATTGAGCTGGTCCTACCATTTCACTAACAATACTTGTGTCCATAGTTACAGGCTGTGGCGTAGCTACATCCGGATAATAGAGTTCGACAGAGCTATCTACAAATGAATACAGTCTGTCAAGGATAATAGAATCATTGACTAAACTCACCCTATACTGATAATTGCTTCTTATGGTATCGCTTGGAGCAGAGAATTTTTCGAGATAGAAGTTTAAAGCATTATCTCCTTCACGGTTAATACTAGATTTAAAAAACCCAGGATGTAACATCTCCTCAGCTGTTGCTGCAGTCGTAAGGATCTCATAATGAAGCAGATTTGGACGAGAAAGAATTGTAGCAAAAATAATTACGCAAATTAACGAGATTAAAAGCACCCAAAAAGCTGGCTTTACAAGATATTTAAGCATAGACTTATACCACATTCTTCTACCAGAAATAGCATCTAAACGACTGTCTTTAATAGTGTTTCTGAACAGCTCTTCTCCTGCGAAAGAATCGTCTAAAACCTGTTTACATTTAATACACTCTTTGAGGTGATCTTCAACAAAGTGTTTAGTCCCTTCTCTTAATTCGCCGTCAAGATAAATTGGCAGTAAATCCTGGACAATATCACATTTCTCTCTCATTTTACTCCCTCCTTTTTTGTTCCAAAGCTTGATATAGTTCTCTAAATCTAGTTCTTGCCCGAAACAGAGCTACTTTAACAGTTGAATCAGACTTTCCTATTGTCTCGGCAATATCATCATACGATAACCCTAAGTGGTCCCTTAAAAGTAAAATTGAACGATAATTATCAGGAAGTTGCTGCAATACTTGTTGAACTCTTTTTTGAGTTTCAACAGACTCAAGATATTTCTCCGGCAGATCTCCAGGACTTAGGGCAGGTTGTATGTCTATCATCTCGTCACCGACAAAGCGTTTTCTGTGACGATATTCGTCAATGTAAAGATTGTGAGCGATTCTAAATAACCATGCACCCACTTTATCGCCTTTAAAAGAGCGTAGATTGGTAAATGCCCTGTAAAAAGTTTCTTGGGTAAGCTCCTCTGCGACAAGAGGATCCCCTGACATCCGGAGCAAGTAATCATTGACCTTTTTGACAAACCGGTCATAAAGATCCTTAAAATCGTCTGGATGCTTCTCTTTGAAGTTGTCCTTTTGCTCCATGATGTCACCCCTTTCCCCCCCAAGCTAAATTCCTTCTATCTTACAGCTTCTCTTAGAACATCAATTTCTTTTTCTGTAAGGTATCTGTAACTACCCCTAGGAATCTTTCTATCGAGCAAAAGCGGACCAAATTCAGTCCTTTCCAAATATATAATGGTATATCCCACTGCGGCGCACATTCTCTTGACTTGATGAAACTTACCCTCTTCAATTACCAGTTCCGCATTGTTTGAACCTAGGACCCTTACACTTGTTGCGGTCGCAACATAGTCTCCTAAGTCAACGCCTGTAAGAAGCGCACTTAAGCTATTTTTGTCTATCTCCTCTATGGTTTCAAAGCAATACTTTTTAGGAATTTTATATCTTGGTGCTAAAAGCATATGTGCAAGTGGACCATCGTTTGTTAACAATAAAAGACCTTCTGTGTCTTTATCAAGTCTTCCTACTGGGAAAATATCCTTACGCCTGTCCTCTGGATCTATCAGATCAAGCACAGTATTATGAAAGGTATCTTCGGTCGCAGTGATAAATCCAGCAGGTTTATTTAACATCAAATAAACATAACGTGTGTAATAGATCAGTTCACCATCAACTTCTATCTTAACATGTTCTGGGTCTATCTTAAATCCAGGATCGGATACTAAATCTCCGTCAACTGTTACAGATCCACTTTTAATAAGGGCTCGCACTTGCTTTCTAGTGCCTTTTCCGGCATGAGATATGATTTTGTCTAAGCGCTCCATTATACCATCCTCCAACCTTTAGGGTAATGGTTTTTTAGAGTCTTGTTACTGACCTTTCCCCAGCCAAGAGGGTGTTCTTCTAAAAATACTCCAGTCCATCCATTTAGACTATCTAGATTAAATGTTTGACCTCTTAGATAGGTATTGAGTCTTTGATCTTTAAGATCCAGTACTAGTCTGTTTTTTACCTCGTCTTTTGTTAGTGCCATGATTAAGGCCTGCGATGGCACAAATCTCTTAGTCTTTAATTCGCCTAAAAACCAACCAGGACGAGATACCTTCAAACCATCTAAAGATGGCAAGTCTTTTCTTACATAAAAAAGGTGATTTCCATAGGATTCTAATGTAAAATCATCAGCACTAGAATCGATATTTTCATGCCAAAATTCCTGAAACAGCTCTGGATAATCTCCTCTTTGCCTAGCTGAGGCAGGGCTAGCAGTTACCTTTGTTTCTTTTTTCTTCAGTTTGGCAACAAAATGCCCCTCTCCTTCTACTTTATGAGGCCAGAGTCTTAGAGTATAGTAATCTTGACCTTGAACAAGACCTTGTTTGGCTTTTAAGACTATACCTTCAAAGTCCTGATTATTACTTAAAAATTCTCTAAGTACATCCTCATTTTCCTTACAATTGAATGTACATGTGGAGTACACTAGTATACCTCCTGGTTTAAGTAAGCTACTTGCCTCTTCCAGAATACCTCGTTGTCTTTTTTGGCAAAAAACAGGGGGATACTCCTGCCAGCCTTTTATCCCTCTAGGGTCTTTACGGAACATGCCTTCCCCAGAGCAAGGTGCATCGATCAGTATCTTATCAAAAAAGCCAGTAAAGGTTTTTTGTAGATTACAAGAAGTCTCATTTAAAATTGTAACGTTTTTTATCCCTGCCTGCTCGACATTTCTATTTAGGGCCTTCAACCTATCTGGGTATAAGTCATTGGCCACAATCAAACCGTTTCCCTTGATTTTTGCGGCTATTTGCAGAGTTTTCCCTCCAGGAGCACTGCATAGATCTAAAACTTTGTCTCCAGGCTTTGGATCTAAAATTGCGACAGGTGCCATAGCAGAAGGCTCCTGTAGATAAAATAGTCCCGCATGATAATACGGATGTTTTGCTGGTCTAGCTGATAAGGGATAGTAGAATCCCTCCTCGCTCCAGGGAATCCTTTCGAGAGGCCAAGGTGCTAGCTCTAAAAAATCTTCTACGCCTATTTTTAAGGTGTTAACTCTAAGACCAGGTCTAGAGTTTCCTTCATTTAGAGCCTTTAAAAAGCTTGGAAAGTCACCCCCTAAGATAGATTCCATCTCTAAAACAAAACTTTCAGGTAGTTGCATGTCAAATCTTCCTATCGTAATTTTGTATTACCCCACATAGCAGGGTTAGAACAAGCTTTGGCGAAAAAAGGCAAGTGGAGGTGTGACGCGTGAACTCTGAATTATTATTAAAAAACCTCAACCCTGAACAACAAAAAGCAGTGCAGCATCACTCTGGTCCTCTTCTTATCATTGCCGGTGCAGGCAGTGGTAAAACAAGAGTTATTACCCATCGTATTGCCTATTTGATCGATCATTACCGAGTTAAACCGATGAATATACTTGCTGTGACTTTTACGAATAAAGCAGCTAGTCAAATGCAGGAAAGAGTAGCCGATCTCGTAGGTCCAGTTGCGGATTTTATAACTATAAGTACGTTTCACTCTTTTTGTGCTCGACTTTTACGTATAGAAGGCGAACATATAGGCCTTAAAAGAGGCTTTACTATTTATGATGCCACCGACTCAGAAAATCTCGCCAAAAAAGTTTTATCAGAACTTAACCTTGACCCAAAACGTTTTTCAGAGAAGATGATGTTAAGCGCAGTATCTGCTTCGAAGAACAATCTGATTCTACCTGAAGACTATCCTGAGGATAGTTTTAGCGAAGAGAAAATAAAACAGTTTTACGCTTCTTATCAAAAAAAGCTTAAAGAAAGCAACGCTGTAGACTTCGATGACCTCATTATGCAAACAGTAGTGCTTTTTAAGAGACACCCTAATATCCTAGAAAAATACCAAAAGCGCTTCCAATATATCCTAGTAGATGAGTATCAAGACACAAATCATACCCAGTATATTCTAGTTGCTTTACTTGCAGCCTCTCACAAAAACATCTGTGTTGTTGGTGATGATGATCAGTCGATCTATAGCTGGCGAAACGCAGATATTAGAAACATCCTGGAGTTTGAGAAAGACTTTCCTAATACTACAACTATTAAGTTAGAGCAAAACTACCGCTCGACTAGTTCGATTCTAGAAGCTGCGAATAACATAATCGCACACAACTTAAATCGTAAAGCTAAATCTCTTTGGACTGAAAATCCCAAAGGCGAAAAGATCCAAGTATATCAAGCAGATAGCGAACGTGACGAAGCACAATTTATTACCAATGAAATTAACCAACTAATAAAAAAAGGAGTTCGACTTAAGGATATTGCAGTCCTCTATCGAATGAACTCCCAATCTCGTGTTCTTGAAGAAGTCTTTTTAAATAATAAACTGCCTCATATAATCTATGGAGGCATTCGTTTCTACGATCGTGCTGAGATTAAGGATACATTAGCCTATCTTCGCTTAATTGCAAATCCTTATGATACTATTTCTTTTAACCGTGCCATTAACACACCAAAAAGAGGTATTGGTCCTGTAACTATCGCTAAAATTGAAGACGCTAAGGAGAACTTTGGTGTCAATTATTTAGATACTCTCCTTAGAGCTACAAGCATACCGAATCTAGGAAGCAAATTAAAGGTTATCAGTGAATTTGCTAGACTGTGGTATTATTTTACGACTTATCAAGAAGGTCATACTATTACAGAGATTGTAGAGTCTATTTGGGACAAGACCGAATATATGAAAATTCTAGAAAACGAAGGTACAGACGAAGCTCTTGCAAGAATAGACAACTTAAAAGAGTTTTTAAGTGTTACTAAAAGCTACGATGAAAGAACTGATAATATGGGTTCTCTAAACGGGTTTCTTGAAGAGATCTCCTTAATAACGGATATTGACCGCTATAGCGACACTAGCGACGCAATCAGCTTAATGACTGTACATTCGGCTAAAGGCTTAGAGTTCCCAGTTGTATTTGTTACAGGACTTGAAGAAGGACTCTTCCCAAGTTCAAGAGCCTTATATGACGAAAGCCAAATCGAAGAGGAAAGAAGGCTTTGCTATGTTGCCATAACTAGAGCGATGAAGCTATGCTATCTTTCCTATGCTGAAACGAGATTTCTCTGGGGACAGACCTCTTACAATCGGATTTCTAGGTTTATTGAGGAGCTTCCTGAAGAAATAAACAATCTTAGCCGCAAAGCTGCAAGAGTTACAAAGTCCGCAAACCAAGTAGCTACTAGCTTCTCTAGTCCTTTGCCAGAATTAAGAAGCGGAGACAAGGTTCTACATGGCAAGTTTGGTAAAGGTATCGTTATTGAAGTGAAAGGCGCAGGGAAAAGCCAAGAAGTAACGGTCGTGTTTGATGGATGTGGACTCAAAAAGCTAATGCTTGAATATGCAAAATTAACGAAAATATAAATGGGCAGGAGGCTAGCAAAATAATCGTTAGCCTCCTATCTTTTTATCCTTAAATGTAAAATAAAACACCAAACCCAAAAAATCCTCTTCCACTCTGTTAAAATCTCGGAAAATATTACTTTGCTTTATTTGTAAACTCTACGGTAGTCTATAATACAGTGTCTCCCAAGCTCAAAATCTATGGAATATGCATTAGAATCAATAGTTGCTTAGTTAACGATATACCAAAACAACTAGCTCTTGTTGCACAACAAAGGCGATAAAGATAACTATCTCTTTACCGCCTGGTTTTTACTTATTAATAGTGAAGGTCCCGTTTTCTATAACACCTACTCTGATGGCATCGCCTAATCTAAATCCAGCTTTAACTAAACGAGGCTTTGGTGCAGTAAGTCTTTGTGCAAAATAAGTTGCCAAATCTCTTGCAGCAAAGCTACTATAGGTCATTCCCAAAACATACTCTACAAAAAAACTCGTATCAAAGGAAAGTTCATCTATGGTTTTAGACCAGGACTCAAGAAGCTTTGAATGAGCTAAATGCCTTTCAGGTAAATAATCTGGACTGTCAATAAAACTGGCACGGTACTTTTCTAATTCCTGTTTTTTATCCCCTGCGAAACAAAAGTCTATACTGTAACTAGCATTTAAATTTTCGCAGACAAGATAAAACCAGAGTATAGAGATGTCCGCATGAGGACTTGAATACTCAAGTAATTCATTCAACCATTCTTTAAGAAAGCCTATTTCTTCTTGTATTAGTTCTGTTTTTCTAAATGCTTCGAAATCTTCATGGGGAAATATCTTTTCACAATAATAAATGACATTATCTAAAGCAAAGTCAAACTCAGTCTGTGCATCCAAAAGTCCCAGTATATAACTACAGGCCGCCCTGTAGGCTTTGCTGGTCATCTCAGTAGCCCCCTTAGCTCTTTCCCCATTAATTTAAGGATTATACTAACCTTTTTCAGCATACTAAAGCCAAGTCCTGCTCACACAAGGATATTAAAATACTTTCTAAGTCCGAAAAAAAAATATAAATAAGGTGTAACTTTTTTAGACTCTCACCGTTATATTAATGAAAGTCAAACAAAGTAGCTATATGAAATACTTCAATTTTTATACATTTTCCAACACCTTTTTTATATTGATGCCGGTACTTCCGGTATCTCCCCCCTAATTTTTGATTGTTTCATTAAAAATATAAGTCACGTAAGGGCGTTTAGAAAAATTAAAAAATAATTTTCGATTTAGGTGTAACTTTTTGATGTCCTTACCGTTATATAGGTGAAACGCAAAAGCAACAACTAATTCAATGCAATTAACTAATTATTTATATACCCCAACACCCTTTTCATTTGGATGTCGGCCACCCCCGACATCCAACCCCTTAAAATGTTTTTAACGTTTTCATATATAAATTCTTATTTCCCTAATGGAAGAGTAGATTAAATTTACTCTTCCATCCCTTATCCTTGTTATTGATTTTTTCAGCCCCCAACATCCTCCACCCTTTGGGT
Organism: Bacillota bacterium; assembly: GCA_028708605.1. Taxonomy (GTDB): domain Bacteria; phylum Bacillota; class DTU065; order DTU065; family DTU065; genus DTU065. The sequence continues at coordinate 1,908 of JAQVYS010000056.1, read as the reverse complement.
TCGATCATGAATCACCAACTCGAACCTAGGTAGATGCCACCTACTGTACCGTTTTTGTAAAGAAACGCTTGGTTAAACCAAGTGTTTCTTTATACCTAAAACTCTAGCAAAAATTATAAGCAATTATCAAATTTTTATCTATCCCAACACCCTTTTTCATAAGATGCCGGTACCCCCCGGCATCTCCCCCATTAGAAACCTATACCCCTAAACTCATATATAGTTAAGTAAAAGCACAACTAAATTTGTGCTTTTCTTTTTTTAAATATTTAACACCACAAACTCAATATCCTGCATCTTCACAGAAATATCTGCCTTTTTCATTTAATTCGTTTTTGAAGCTCTATAGATATGTCTTGCCATCTAAGTTCTCTTTCTTCTAGAAGAACTGTTAAATGATATATAAGGTCGCTAACCTCATAAGTTAGCTCACTTTTAGAAAGGTTTTTTGCTGCTATAATAACCTCGGAGGTTTCTTCACCAACTTTTTTTAGAATCTTGTCTAGTCCTTTATCAAAAAGATAATTAGTATATGAGCCTGGTTTTGGACTAGACTTACGACTTTTAATTGTTTTACTTAGTTCGGATAAGCTTTCACCAATGTTTGTATTATTCTCGTAGAAAGAAGTATAAAAACACGAACGGTTATTTGTGTGACATGCAGGACCTGTTTGTTCAACAATAAGGAGTACACTATCTCGATCACAGTCTAGTAGAATATTCTTTACAACTTGGAAGTTGCCACTTTCCTCACCTTTTACCCACAGTTTTTGTCTGCTTCTACTAAAATAAGTGGCTCTTTTAGTTGCTAAAGTTCTCTCCCAAGCTTCTTTATTCATATAGGCTTGCATTAAAACCTTATTATCTAAATAGTCAACACTAGTTGCAACTACTAGTCCTTGTTCATTAAATACAGGTTCTAAACCTGTGCCAGATACAGCGATACCGTTTTTAGCTAAATACTCTTTACATGCTTTAATCGAGAGCTGATTAAAGTGAAAGATTGAGGCAGCTAAAACCGCATCTGCTCCAGCTTCTATACCTGCTCTTAAATCCTCTAGTTTTCCTGCTCCACCAGATGCTATAATCGGAAGGTTAACAGCATCTTTAAGAGCCTCTAACAACCTTAGATCATAACCCTTTTTCGCCCCATCAAAGTCTCTACTGGTAACTAAAATTGCACCAGCGCCTCGTTCTTCTACTTCCTTTGCCCATAATATGGCATCTAGCTCACTTATTCTTTTGCCTCCGTGAGTAAGGACAGCCCAGCTATCCTCCTTTTCTTGTACATCAATAGCAACAATAACCTTTTCGCTGCCAAACCTCTCACTCGCTTCATTAATAAAATCGGGGTTTTCTACTGCAGCGCTATTAATAGAAACTCTACTTGCTCCAAGTAAAAAGGCCTTTTCCATATCCTTGATACTTCTAATTCCCCCTCCTATTATCAGAGGAATATCTATTTCTCTAGCGATTGCTTCGACATACTCGTACGCAGTCTCTTTTCCCTTTGCTGTCGCGGAAATATCTAAGAAAACGATTTCATCTGCGCCGTCTCTTTCGTACTTTTTGGCAAGGGTTATGGGATCACCAACATCTTTTAGATCAATAAATCCAATGCCCTTTACTACATGTCCATCTTGAAAGTCTAGACAAGGAATGATTTTTTTAATCTTCATGTTAAAGCCTCCAACGCTTCTTCTACAGTAAACTTTTTCTCATACAGCGCTTTACCAGCTATTACCCCGTATAAAGGTAGCTTATTTAGTTTTAGAAGATCCTCTAAGGAGGCTACACCTCCTGAAGCAACAATCTTAACAGGCAGCTTACAAAGCCTTTCGTATAGTGAATAGTTTGGTCCTTCTAGAGTACCATCTCGGTCAATATCAGTATAGATAATTTCATCTA
>JAQVYS010000124.1 GCA_028708605.1 Bacillota bacterium | reverse complement strand
AGAGACGAGAGATCAGGTTAATCAAGGTGCTTTTCCCCGAGCCTGTTGGTCCTACAACGGCAAGTGTTTCGCCTGGCTCAATGGCTAAGTTTAGGTTCTCAAACAATGGGACCTCTCCATAGCTAAACCTGACATCCTTAAGTTCAATTCTACCGGTACATTCCTTTAAGGAGACAGGGTCTTTTGGCTCTGGCACAGAGGTTTTGCGGCTTAGATAATCGGAGATGCGTTCTAAAGATGCTAAAGAACCTTGGAGTACTGTGTAGAAGCTTGTGAGTTCGTTAAGTGGTCCGTAGAGATGATTTGTGTAGCTGATAAATGCCAGTAAAGTACCGATTGTGGCAGTACCTGTAATTACTTCTCTGCCACCAATTAGAAGGACTAAAATCATACCTCCTGATTGGTTTAGTGCCATAAGGGGAGCAAGAGTTGCGGTAGATTTAGTTGCCTTGATGTTGGCATTTACTGCCTCTGAGGATCTTTCTGAGAAGATCTCAGTATTTAGCTCTTGTCTGTTTAGAGACTGCACAACCTTAATGCCAGAGAGGTCTTCTTCTACACCTGAGGTAAGTTCCGCACTTTTTTCTCTGGCAACTCGGTAGGTTTTTTTGATCCTATAACCAAAGATCCTAAGCAGCCAAATCATAATCGGAACAGTGACAAAGATCCAAATAGCAAGCTTTGGCGAGAGCCTAAACATAATGATGACGACACCAAAGAGGGTTACTAAATCACCAACTAAGGTGATTAGTCCTGAAGAAACTGTGTCAGCAAGGGCACCAACATCGCTAGTTAGGCGAGTGATAATATCGCCGGTTTTTTCTCTTTCAAAAAAGCTGACAGACTGGTTTACCACATGACTATAGAGGTCTTGCCTTATTCGACTAACGGATCTATTCGCTGCAAGGCTTGTAAGATAACTTCGAAAATAGGTCCCAGCCCAGGAAAGGATGGCAAGGAGTATTAAAGTCAGGGTTCCAGAAAGTAGCCAGGTGCCCGAACCATCTTGGATACTGTCTAAGATTAGCTTCGAGATATATGGGCTTAGAAGGCTTGTTCCTGTTACAACCAACATAAAGGCAAATGCACCAAGCAGGGTAAATTTCTCAAGTTTTATCTGTTCGACGAGAATACGTCTAGTTTTTTTATCGATATCTTTGAGGCGGATCTTTTCTTCTGGTTTATCTGGTAGGTGGCGAACATATCTGCGCATATCAGACACTCTCCTTTCCAGCTAGTGCCTGTTTTTCAGTAGCATCTCGGTAGAAACCCCGAACGCTTATGAGCTCCTCGTGAGTGCCAAACTGGGTCAGCAAACCTTTTTCAATAACCGCAATCTTATCTGCGTTTCTAATTGCCCATAGTCGATGAGCGATGATGATGGTTGTACGGCCTTTAGTGACGTTAAACAATGCGTTTTGGAGCCTTGCTTCAGTATTAGCATCTACATTTGCCGTAGGCTCGTCGAGGATTAAAATCGGAGGATCAACAAGTAAGACTCGAGCTATCGCGATTCTTTGTCTCTGACCTCCTGAGAGCCTGACGCCTCTTTCGCCGATTTCTGTGTCATATTGGTTTGGGAGGCTCATGATATATTCATCGATCTCTGCAGCTATAGCAGCGTTTTTTACCTCATCAAAGCTAGCCTCAGGCTTACCATAGGCGATGTTATCCTTGATAGTTCCATCAAAGAGGAAGGTATCTTGCAGAACATAACCGATCTTTGCTCTTAAGGACTTTAACTTATATTCTCTGATATCGATGCCATCTAAGAGGATCGAACCAGAGTCTGGGTCGTAAAAGCGGGGGATAAGACTGATTAGTGTAGATTTACCAGCGCCTGTGGGTCCAACTACAGCAATGTTTTCTCCTGCTTTAATATCGAAACTGACATTTTTTAAGGTAGTGTCTTTCCCAGAGTAACTAAAGGAGACATCCTTAAAGCTAAGGTCACCATGTACTTCAGGGACATAGATCGCGTCTTCTTTCTCTATCACGTGGCTTTTAGTATCTAAGAGCTCAAAGATTCTGTCTCCAGCAGTAGCCGATGATTGGGCAAGGTTAATTAAGTGCCCAGTTTGTCTAATCGGTCTTGCAAGGTAGCCTAAGTAAGTGGTAAATGCAATAAGGGTACCTATTGTTAGTTTACTTTCTAAAACTAAGTATCCTCCGATAAGAAGGACAACTGCTGAGGCTACTGAAGTTAAAAACGCTATATAAGGCATCCAAAAGGCACTGATTTTACTGGTATTTATATGGATGTCTCTGACTTCAATATTCTTTTTTCTAAAGCGCTCTAGTTCATCTTCTTCCTTGCCAAAAAGCTTAACGACTCTGATACTAGTAACTACTTCCTGCATGATGGAGGTGATCTCGCCGCTAGCTTCTCTGTTTCGCCTCCAAAGTGGTCTTACCTTAAGAGCATACGCCCTCATTGCAATGTAGGCAAAAGGAAGGATAAAAAGGTAGATCAAACCAAGTACCGGTTCCCAGTAAGTAACCACTGCAAAAATGCCTATTAGAGTAAGGAAGTTTACCAGCATAGTAATGGTTGCAAAACCGTAGAGTCTACCAATTACATTGGTATCCGAAGTGATTCTGCTCATAAGGTCGCCAGTTCTAGCAAAGTCAAAGAAGCCTATCGAGAGATTGCTGATATGCTGGTAGAGTTTTTTTCTTAGTTTATGGACAGTGTTTTGGCTGATGTACTCGGTAAGAAGCCTAAGTAAAGCAGAGAGTACGCTTTGTGTAACAGTGACAACTAAAACGAGCAGAGCAAGTTTTGGTAGGCCTGCAAAATCTTCATTTAAGATATAGGTATCGATAGCGTCTTTAACTAACATAGGCGATACTAAAGAGAGTATTGTAGACACAACTAACATTAAAAATGCTAGAAAAACTAAGGCCCTGTATGGCTTTAAAAAGCCAAGTAGACGCCAGATGGTTTTTAATGTAGGTTGTTTGATTTGAATGGTTTTTGTCTGTATCACTTAAGACACTCCTAGGTTCTTCTGTCTTTGTTTAGCAAACCTTTATGATCAAATCTATAAGCAGATTCCAAAACTATTAGTTCTTCTTGGCATTAATGGATACCTGCAAAAGGCAGTTCTTATATTAATGAATTTAGTAAAGTAACTAAGAATAAGTGCATTTTTCGAAATAA
>JAQVYS010000008.1 GCA_028708605.1 Bacillota bacterium | reverse complement strand
TGAATGAACCATTGGAGGCAGTGAGTGCTGCAACCGACTATACCCAGGTTGTCTCTTCCTCTGTTGCAATCGAAGAGCGTGCACTGCGGGATCGTGTCATCGGATATTAACGTGCTGCCCACCTGCACCACCTGCGCGGTAGGTGTCGATCTCAATATCTTTCGGATCAATTTCAATAGCCTCTGCATCTGAAACTTCAGGAATGACATCCACCGAGCAAAAAGAGGTATGGCGTCTACCTGCAGAATCAAAAGGCGAAATTCTTACTAACCGGTGCACTCCTGCCTCTGCCTTAAGATAGCCATAGGCATAAGGACCTGAGATAGAGATTGTGACTGACTTGATACCAGCTTCGTCCCCTGGTAGGAAATCTAAGACTTCAGCCTTGTAACCATTGATCTCAGCCCATCTCATATACATTCTGTAAAGCATGCTACCCCAATCTTGCGACTCTGTGCCTCCCGCACCGGGATGAATGTTAAGAAGCGCATTATGTGCGTCATAAGGCCCTGAGAGAAGCATCTCAAGATCATAACGCTCTGAGAGCTTTGCAAGCCTTTCACTCTCTAAAATCGCTTCGTTTAAGATATCTCCATCTGTTTCAGACTCAGCGAGTTCTAATAGTACCTTAAGATCCTCTACATCGAGGGACAATGTCGTTAAAGTCGCTTTACTCTCCTTTAGTTCATTTAGCTCTTTCGTCTTCTGCTGAGCAAGCCTTTGGTCGGTCCAGAAATCAGGTGCCAAAATCTCCTCTTCTAGAGCTTCTATACGCTGATCGGTATTAGACCGTTCAAAGATATTCACCCATTACTTTAATCTGTTTTTCAATCTCTTTGATCCTGTCTTTAATAACTGGAATCATTTCCAAATTCAACTCAAAAACACTCCTTTATCTGCCACAGCATTTCTTATACTTCTTTCCACTTCCACAAGGGCAAGGGTCATTGCGACCTGGCTCTTTTTGTGCTCTTTTAGGCGAAGCTTGCCTGCTAGAGGAGTCTTTATTACTCTGCAAGGCATCTAATCTAGCTTTTTCTTTAGCTTCTGCTGCTTTCACATCGTCTTCGTTTGCAAGCCTTAGATGAAAGATCGTTCTAATGGTTTCTTCATCTATTCTCATTAGAGTTGACTCAAACAAACGGGACGATTCCTTTTGGTACTCAATTATTGGGTTCATCTGACCATAAGCTCTTAGACCAATACCTTCTTTTAAGTCATCCATGTTCTCTAAGTGATCCATCCATGCTTGATCTACGTTTCTTAGAGTAACAACGCGAGAGATCTCTTGGAACAAGGACTGGCCTAGTTCCTTTTCCCTGTCATCTAAAGCGTCTTGTATTTGCTCTACAAACATCTGAGTTACGTCTTCTAAAACATCCTTTGTATAAGCATTTTTAAAGGAATCCTCTATCTCTGTTAGTAAGCTTTTTATACCGTTGTCGTAGCTGCCTACAATTTCCTTAAAGCCGCTAAGGATGGTTTCCCACGGCCAGTCTGAAACATGCTCAACACCAACTGTTGTGTACTCCATAATATTTCTAGCAGTGTTTGTGATCATCTTATCTATTACTGGGCGTGAGTCTTGACCTAACATGAACTCTTTTCTTAAGGAATAGATAGCTTCTCTTTGTCTGTTGAGAACCTGATCGTATTCGAGAACATTTTTACGAATGTTAAAGTACCAAGATTCAACCTTTTTCTGAGCCGATTCGATGGCTTTGCTTACTCTATCATGTTCAATCGGCATATCATCTTGCCAGCCCATTTTTTCCATGACACCGATATAACGCTCACTGCCAAAACGACGCATCAACTCATCTTCTAGTGCTACAAAAAACCTCGATGAGCCAGGGTCTCCTTGTCGTCCCGAGCGTCCTCTTAACTGATTATCAATGCGGCGGCTTTCATGTCTTTCTGTACCTACAATGTGCAACCCGCCAAGTTCAATAACTTTTTGATGTTCAATTTCGAGTTCTTCTTTTGCTTCTTTTAACATCTGTCCATATCTATTTTGTAGCTGTTTTAGCTCATCAACTGAGATATCTAGGCTCTTGGCCACGGTTTCACTAGGTACCTTTTCACTTGCAGCACCGATTAACTCTGGTGAAAGCCCTTCTTTTCTAAGCTTTTCTTTAACAAGAAAATCTGGGTTACCACCTAAAATAATGTCAGTACCTCGTCCAGCCATGTTCGTGGAGATAGTGATAGCACCTATTCTACCTGCCTGAGCTACAATTTCCGCTTCCTGCTCATGATTTTTGGCATTTAAGACCTTATGAGGAATGCCTTCTCTCTTTAATAGCTCCGACAATAGCTCAGAACGCTCGATGGATATTGTACCAACTAAGACAGGGCGCTTTTGCTTATACAGCTCTTTAATCTCTTGAATTACAGCCTTAAATTTGCTGACTTCACTTTTATAAATGACATCAGGATGATCGGTTCTAATCATCGGTTTGTGTGTCGGAATCTCTAAAACTCTAAGTCCGTAGATCTTCAAAAATTCTTCAGCTTCTGTTTTAGCAGTACCTGTCATACCTGCTAGCTTATTGTACATACGGAAATAGTTTTGGAACGTGATGCTTGCAAGGGTTCTGCTCTCTGAAGCAACCTTTACATCTTCTTTTGCTTCGATAGCCTGATGAAGACCATTGGAGTAACGTCTTCCTGGCATCAGTCTACCAGTAAACTCATCAACAATCACGATTTGATCATCTTTTACTACGTAATCAACATCACGTTTCATAATAAATTGAGCTCTTAGAGCTTGGTTGAGATGATGAGTAAGGCCAATGTTGTTAGGATCATATAAGTTTTCTACACCCAAAACTTTTTCAACCTTATCTACACCTTCTTCAGTGATAGCAATAGTTTTGGCTTTTTCATCTATAGTAAAGTCCTCTTCATTTTTCAGACGAGGAACAATTGAAGCAAATCTATTATAGAGTTCTGTTGATTCAGCACCGCTACCGGATATTATCAGTGGTGTACGTGCTTCATCAATAAGAATACTGTCGACTTCATCGACTATTGCATAATTTAGGTCTCTTTGCACCATATCATCAACGCGTAGTACCATATTATCTCTAAGGTAATCAAAACCAAACTCGTTATTTGTACCATAAGTGATATCCGCCCCATAAGCTTCTTTTCTCTCTTCAAAGGTTAGTCCATGTAAGATACAACCAACAGAGAGACCTAAAAACCTATATATGGCACCCATCCAATCGGCATCTCTACGAGCAAGGTAGTCATTAACTGTAACGACGTGAACCCCTTTGCCTTCTAAGGCATTTAAGTATACTGGTAGTGTTGCAGCTAGAGTCTTACCTTCACCAGTTTTCATTTCAGCAATTTTACCCTCATGAAGCGCTATACCACCTATTATCTGCTCATCAAAGTGCCTCATCCCTAAGGTTCTTACCGATGCTTCCCTAACTACAGCAAACGCTTCAGGCAATAGGTCGTCTAAGGTTTGGCCGTCTTGAAGACGTTTCCTAAATTCCAGCGTTTTTGACCGTAACTGTTCGTCGCTAAGTTTCTTTACTTCAGCTTCTTTAGCGTTAACTGTACTAGTCATCTCAGTTAATCGGGCAAGATCCTTTTTGTCTGGGTCAAAAAGACTTTTGATAAAATTAATCAAGACAATTACCTCCCTGCTTGTCAAACCTAATCTTCGGCGTTTCTAAAATCTACAAATAATTACCACTGTATAGAGACCTTAATATTATATCACAGCTAGACTTTAATTCTCATTAATAATAGCAGAAGTTTAGCCCCAAAGTGTTCACAAATAAGTCTTGCCATGCAGCAATTGCTTTAAGACTAACCCCAAAATGTTTCACACCAAAAAGATAGCAACCTATGTCTTTACCAAGAAAAAAGTCTATCAAAAACCTCATTTAGAACCACAGCTTTACTTTTCGCAAAAAAAAGGCCGGATATCATCCGGCCGGATCTATATTTATCCTATGTCTGGCTCTATCAGACCATAGTTTCCATCCTTGCGTTTATATACAACCTTAACCTGATGATCTTCAGCATCTAGAAATACGAAAAAGTCATGCCCTAATAGATCCATCTGCATAACTGCTTCCTCGACGGACATTGGTTTGATTACAAATTTCTTGCGTCTAACAATTTTGATATCTTGACTTGTTCCGTCATCACCATTAGGAACTTCCAACAATTTACGGTTTATCTCAGCTATGGCTGCTCTCGTGTCTTGCCTATTTTTAGATTTAACCCTAGTTTTATATTTCCTAATCTGTCTTTCTAGTTTTTCTACAACACCGTCGATCGAGCCATACATATCAATGGTTCGCTCCTCGGCTCGCATGGTAATTGCCCCAAGTTCAATAGTTACTTCTGTAACATGCATGTTTCCTTCAACACTTAAGATCGCAGTGCATTCGATATTCTCTTTGGTAAAACCCTTCAAATAACGATCTAGTCTGCCAACCCTCTTTTCTACGTAAGCCCTCAGAGCATCTGTAACACCAATGTTTTTACCTGTAACTGTGATCTTCATCCACATTACTCCCTTCTAAGAAAATGGAGTACTATTTCATATTCTTGCTTCTATTTATTTATTACCCACTATCTGGTATTTTAAACACCAAAAAAGAGGTTGTTAAACAACCTCTTTAAGACAAAATTATGCTTTTTGTACGTTAGCAGCTTGTGGTCCACGAGCACCTTCAACAATTTCAAACTCAACTTCCTGACCTTCTTCTAACGACTTGTACCCATCACCAGTGATTGCAGAATAGTGTACAAAAACGTCGGCTCCTCCACCAGCAGGCTCAATGAACCCGAATCCCTTTTCATTACTAAACCATTTTACTTTTCCTAGCATTTTACTAAAAAAACCTCCTACTTACTTGGCTAACCAAGAAAAACAATTTCACTATTAGATTATATCATATGTTATTTTCTGTCAACTCTTCGCAAAAACCCAGATAGTTGTTGAAATCCCTGTATCCAACGCTGCTAATGTCGAATAATGTCGAAATTTAATCTTGAAATTTAAACAATATTTCTATTTTTTGTTATCAACATATTTTGGTACAGACCGATAATAAGTTGCTGTTCTCCCATAGGCTTTAAAGGCATCGTTCTTTTTATCAAGCATTTTTAGTTGCCCTAAAGCTTGTAACTGCTTCTGTTTGATAATATCGGCAGTTTGTTTCTGTAGACCGAGACACTCTTTAACTAGGCTTTGAATTTCAGCATCTAATTTTTCAAATCTCTTAGATTGTGTTTCTTCTTTGAAGATGATTTCGTTAAGTAGTATATCCAATTCATCGACCTTTTTAATCAGGCTGTTAAAAATTTCAGCTGAATTATTAAACTCATCCCAATTATCCTCTTTGGCAGCATCTGCTTCTTTTTTACACAGGTCAGTAATCTCACTTAGGAGCTCCCGCTTTTTAATCAACAACTCGTGAAGCGTTTCTCCTAAGTCAAGCATTTTCCTTGTTTCCAATCTTCATTGCTTCTTGCCATGTTTGTCTAAGGCTTGCAAAGAGCTCGTATACTTCACTTATAATTGCTGTATCTTTTTTTATATTACCTTCAATTAATCTACGTTTCATATATCCATAAAGAGCTAGCAGGTTTTCTGCGACCTCGCCACCATTTTCAGTATTAATAGAACATGAAAGCTCATCTAATATATCCTGCACCTTCACTAAATTAGTATGAGCAGAATCGATTTTTTTAGCTTCAATTGCCCTATTTGCCATTTTACAACACTTTATGGCTTCATCGTATAAGAGATTAACTAACTCTGTGGGGCTTGATGTCTCAATCTTCGTTTTTTTGTATAGTGCGTAAGGATCATAGGTCCTCATGTATACTCCCCCCTTGAAGTTAAAAGATTATTTCGTATTAAACATCGGTGCAACCTGTGCAGCAAGCCAGTCACTTTGGCTATATAGACTTGCCAATGCCTTGTCTAAAACAGTATATTGTCTAACTAAACTAGCCTTTCTCATTTCAACTCTGGCCTCTAGTTGTTCAATTCTTTTATCGGCATCTTTAATGCGCTCGGAAAAATAGTTTACTTTATTATCAATAATACCTGAGTTTTCGGTATAACCCTTGATATATGTTTGCAGTTTAGCTACTAAACCAGTATCTGGCTTAGTAAAAAACGCTTTAACTTCCTCAGGTTTTTGGAGTACTGCGTCTCTTAGCTTTGTTTCGTCAAGAGTCAAAGCGCCTGTCCGATCTATTTCTACTCCAAGCTGCGCTAGCATTTTAATACTATTATCAGGCAATCCTGCGACTACTCCTGTAAAAACAGATCTTAATTTTGATTTTAAGCTGCTTACCGTACTATCGCCAAATAGCTTACCTGTAGTATTATTTTTCCCATCTTCACCTGGAGTAAATGATGTTTGGCTATCAAGATATGACTGCACCTTTTTGTATTCGTCAATAAAAGCTTTAATTGTAGAAACAATTTGATCTACATCTTTAGCAACATTTAGATCTATAGTATCTGGGCTTTCCTTTTTAAGTGTCAGTTTAAGGCCTGATACTGCATCATCGATAACGTTACTGTCTCTTTCTACTTGAATACCGTTAATCTTCACTATAGAACCTTGGTGGTCTTGCAGGATGTTTACAGTATATTCCCCTGTAGAATCATCTAATTGAAGAACTCCAATAGCTTTTAAAAAGGTGTTTTCTGCTCCATCATCAAACAAGCTAATCTCTTTTTTACCTTCTTTAGCCTCAAGTACTAATCTACTGTCAACAACAGAAGCGACAACTCCAATATCTTCAGTCTCGTTAATAGCTTTTGCTACATCCAATAACGTCTTTGGCTCTTCTGTAACTGCTAATACGACATTTTGACCGTTAATAGTTACAGTAATTTCATCGGTTAAGAGGCTAAGTAGTTCCTGATTATCGACTTTGTTTGATATCACTTTTTGAGCTCTAAAAAGCTGTATAACCTCTATCTGGTAGTCACCATAGATAGCATCACCATTAGTAGTTGCAGCAACTACTGTATCGTCCTCTGATGTAACTGTGTTTTTGTCAAAATCGGACTGCAATTTTAACTTGTTAAGCGAGTTACTTAATGCCGAAAGCCTAGTATTTACCTCTCTCCAAATGCTTTGACTGGAAGTATAATCATTTTTTTTACTTTCAAAACGAGTAATTGGGATTCTTTCTATCTCGATTAATTGATCGACTATAGATGTAAAATCCATACCTGATCCTACGCCTAGTAGATCCATTATCAACACCTCCTAAGCCTTTTCGTCGACTATAAGTCCTAAAAATTCTTGAAATTTAGCAGCAATCTTCAGCATCTCTTCGGGAGGTATCTGTTTAATGACCTCACCAGTTGCCCTATCTACGATCTCTACATACAGTCTTTCTGACTCATCATGGACTTGAAATTTAATCCCCTTATTAAACGCATTTGCTAAACTATCTAGACCGTCTGCAATCTGTACCGATTGATTAAGCGTTGCTTCGAGTTGTTTTTGAGAATCCTCTTTTAGGTCTGGGTTTAGCCTAACCTCATAGCTTTTTTGTATCAGTTTGTCCTGAGTAATCTTGCCAATTTCTATTGCCACGGTTTAGCACCTCCGAAATTAATGACGAGAGCATCTCATCATATAAATCGTGTACTTTTCAAAAATGTTAAATAGAAATATGTACATAGAATCACCTAAAGCCGCTTGATATTAAGCGGCTTCTTAGTATTAGCTTAAGAAATCTACTAAAGAGGGCTGAATAATCATTGCTCCAACCTTTAAGGCCATGCTATGCACGCTTGCTGCAGTCAACAGATCGATACTGGCCTTGGCAAGATCAAGATCCTCAGTTTGGGAGAGTAAATTAGTCAAATTGATTTTTTGCTCTTCCAAACGATCTTTAGCAAGCCTCATTCCCTGAGACTTAGTACCTATTGTGGCCTGGCTTTGTAATAAGTCTTCAATTGCTTTATCAAGATCATCAATGTTATCACTAATCTTCTGGTCGTTTTTTAGGGTGTTTGAAGTCTTAAGTAAAACAGCAAAAATCCCTGTGTCACCTGGGCTATCGGCTTTACCGAAGATATCAATGCCCGGAACACTTATTTGATCCTTTACACTAGGAGCTATTTCAACTTGTATCGACTTTTTATCGCCATGATAACTTATTGTACCAGCGTCTTGATCAAAATAATAAGGTTGATTCAAAGTCTTTTGCCCACCAAAGATATGACGACCATTAACCGAAGAGTTTGAAATATTTACCAAATGTTTTATCAGCTCATCCATTTCTGTTGAGATAATTTTACGTTCTTCGATGGTATTTGTTCCGTTTGCGCCTTTGACGACAAGCTCTCTTGCTCTTTGAATCACTGAAGTAGCCTCTGTCAAAGCATTGTCTGCAAGATCAAGCCAACTAACACCTTTTTCAGCATTACTAATAAACTGCTTAGATTCATTAACTGCTCTTTTAGTGCGCAGTATCGTGCCAACTGAAGCAGGATCATCAGAAGGCAGAATGATAGACTTGCCAGTACTAATTTGTTCTTGGACTTTTGAAAGTCGTTTATAGTTATTGTTAATGTTTTTAATCAGGTTATCAACTACTGAAGTTTGAGTTACCCGCATTAATCCTACCTCCCTACTACACCCATGCGTGAAATAATGGTATCTAAAGCTTCATCTAGAGTGGAGATCATTCTCGCTGCAGCGCTATAGGCATGCTGATACCTTATCATATTTGCCATTTCTTCATCGATGGATACTGCTGAGTACTGATTTTGTTCAATATTTAGGTGTTGAACTAAGGCAGACTGATTGTCAACATTTCTTAACGCTTCTTGTCCCATAACGCCAATTCTAGAAATTAAGCCATCGAAAAAGCCGTTTAATGTTGTGGTATTACCGTTTAAAACTGGTAGAGTAAAAACATTGGCAATATCTAAAGCGTTGTCACCATTGCCTGGTGAGTTGGGGAGTTTTGCTGCTGCAATATTGCTTGGGTCAGCCAGAATCGTGTCAAGAACTTTTATATTGGATGCATCGTTGCCTTCAAAGAAACTTAGACCTGTGCTTGAATTTAAACCATAGCCTTTTCGATGAAGCTCATTGGTCTCTGTAATTATAGCTTGTGCTAAAGCATCTAAGTCGTGAATTACAGAGGTTAAAACACTATCTCGAGTTTCAAATAAAGCACTGATACTACCGTTTGTAATGTTTACTGGTGCCTTTCCTTTTGACCAGATTAACTGGGTCATCTCAGCATTTGACTTTGGTTCGATGATCTCGATATTATTGACAAGATCAAAGTCAACTAAGGTGTTACCACTGATTTGTACTGTAACGGTCTTTTGCCGGCCTTCTAGCACAGTAACATTAGTTAGCTTAGCTAACTCTTGGACAACCTGATCTTGCCTGTCCAAAAGGTCATTAGGTGTTTGTCCTGTAGAGTTAACTCTTGCTATCTGTTTGTTTACACGTGCCAATTCCTCAGCTAACCTATTAATCTCCTGAGCTTCGACCGCAATCATCTGATCTATGTCGCTTTTTAGGTCAGTAAGCTGCTTTCTTGTTTGATTGAAAGAAGAGGCTAGCTCTGCTGCACTTTGAGCAACTGGAGCTCTGTGACCAAGGTCTTCTGCTTCTCCTGCAAGTCTTTGCCAAGATTCCCAGTAGCGATTAAAACTATTTGACAACCCAGTATCTGACGGTTCATTAAAGAGTAATTCTATTTGCCATATGTTACGAGACTTGTTTTCCCAGTATCCAAGTGTTTGAGTCTCTTTTTGAATCTGAGCCTCCACAAATTTACTGCGCATTCTTTGTACTTCATTCACTTCAACGCCACTGCCAAGCTGGCCAAGCGATCCAGTATTTAGTCCAGGAGCAGGATAGGGAGTTGAAGCTCTAAAATTAACAACTTGCCTCGAGTAACCAGGTGTATTTGCATTTGCAATGTTATGAGCGGTTATATCCAGCCCAATTCTTTGTGCCTGCAAAGAACTGCGCATTATCTCTAATCCAAAAAAAGAAGATCCCACTATTTATTCCCCCTTGAAATAACTAGTAGCTAAACCTGTGTATCAAATAATGACTGCTTTTCACTGTCTTTCTTGCGACCTTTTTGATCATATCCAGCTACAACATGTGATTTGCCAAGGATTATTTCTAAGCTGTAATTAATTACAGCGAGACTGCGACGGAGTAAGAAGGTGTTTTTTTCATTTAGCTCTTTAAGCAGGAGCGCGTGTTCATGCAAAATTTCATTTTCACGCCTAATATCTGGTATCTGCGAGCTAACTATCTCTTGTTCATCTTCTAAAAGAGCAAGAAGCTTTCCTAGATTAAACGCTTTAATATCAATTCTAAACCATATAGCTAAAGCTTTAACAACCTTCTCTAAACGGTCTTCCCATTTTGCCACTTCTTCTAATACAGCCTCGTCCCATCTAGTCAATTCTTCGAGTTTCGCTGTATCTCTATTTAAAATAGCCTCTGTCTTAAGCTTAGCGTTTTCAATGAGTTTTTCATGCAGTTTGATTTCAGCCTTTACTATGATCTGTTCTTCCTGGAGTAGACTACAAATAGTCTCTAGCTCAGATTGTGATCTTTGCATTAGACAAACCTCCAATTATTAAAAAAAGAGAAAAGTTGCTAGGTGGCAACCTTCTCTCTTTTACTTATCTAGCACCAAAAAAACGTTTTATTATGCTTTCAGCGATATCCTCTGTTTTCGGTTGATAAGTTCCAGCTTTAATTTGAGCTTTTAAGCTTGCCAGTCTTTCTTCCTGTTGTGTTTGACTTAGCTGGCTTACTTTAGCAAGTTCTTTAGCTTCTTTTGAGATAATAACCTCATCAGCTTTGTTATTTTTCGTTTTTTTGATATCATTAAGCTCAGCTTTCTTGTTAACTTCTATCGCTTTTTGCTGCTTCTCGTAGAGATGAGCAGCACTATTTATCTGTCCGTTATTAATCTTCATCGGTTCATTCCACCTCTACGGTCTCATTTACTATATAAATCGGGTTATCAGGTTAATAATAAAACAGAATTATTGGCTTTTACTCGTGATTAAGCTTTATTATCTCCTGTTATCTCCATATTTCTAGCATTATTCTCTTTTTAAGAAACGTATTTTCGTTGTGCTTTTTTCCTCTTCTTTTTTTGAGGGAGCTTTAAACTTTCGAGTGAGTTCTGCTTGGCATTTTAAGCAGAGCCGACCTTCTAAGATTGGCTTTTCACATCTCTCACACAAAAGAGCTGGATCAGATAGCTTATTGATACTTCCGGATAGACGACCAGCTTTAATAAAACGCAAAATCTGTTGACGACTAACTCCAGTTCCTTCTGCAATCATATCTACTGTAACGCCAGTATTTTTTTGAAGGAAACTCTTTACTTTTTGAAACTGCTCGTTTTCAATTTTTAGACATGACTCGCAGAGACGAAAACCGATATCCACAAAGATGTTGCCACACTCGGGACAATTTTTGACATTCATCTAGTTCCCTCCCTCTTATTCTCTTTTAAGACCCTCAAACTCCAATTTACCTTCACTATTAACATAAAGTTTGACATCTGTATAGTTGTTAGAAAATGTATAACGTCTCATATTAATACATACTTGAACGTTAAAATATACCTCTTTAGCGTAAACCACACCTTTTTTAACTATGGTAATCTCAGTTTTGGCTCCCGCAGGTGAACCAATTGTGCCTGCGACTATATCTCCTTCAAAAACCACCATAGATCCGCCTCTGAAAAAACTTTCCTTATTAAGCACAATACCTTTGCCAGCTACAATGTTACTGTAATAGCATCCCCTTAGAATATTTACACTACCTGTAGCTTCTATCTGGCTGTTTTGAGCGTAGGGAAGCACAACGTTTGAAAAAGTGTACTTACTTCGAATCTCGAGTTCTCTGGTAATATGCATTAGTCTTCTAACTAAATCATTTAACTCATCGACATTTGCAATTCTTCTTGGACCAAAACCTGTAAGTTTATTAGCCAGTTCCTCATTAATCTCAGTTAAGGTTTCTGCTATATCATCTTCAGGATCAATAAAGACATCTTGCAACCTTCTAACAATTAAAGATAATTCGCCATATTTCAGATCGATAACCTGAGAGACATACTGTCCATCAGCTTGTAAGATGTTGCGCACTGCTCCTACAGCCTTTAATTGTTTGACTGCAGCAACAACTTTTCTGACAGTATATGCAATTTGAGTATATATTTTTGTAAGCTCAGGATAGGGTGTTTGACTAGAAGCTGCAATTATTGAGCTTGAAATCACATTACCAGCTAATACCATATCTGAGCGACTACGTACCTTCGCCTGAACTACGGTTCCGTAAATATTAATAGAGCCTCCAGAGCTTACTTCAAAATTGGGACATACATTGCCTTTGACAAGAACGTCTCCTGAAAAAGCAACATTTCCCTGTTTTAAATCGACATCGGCTTCTACTACGAAGATCGGCTCCACCGAAATCAGATTTCTTTGATAGATTGGCCGGCCGGCTTGTGTCGCATAAACATAGCGAGAGTCATGAGATAACCTAGCGCCTTTCCCGGCAATTAGGTCAATATCCTTAGGCTCTTTTACAGGGATTATCTCTCCGGTAACTTTTCTGCCAGGCTCGCCTTTTCTTCCAGCAACTTTTTCAGCCAAAAAATCATCTTTATTGACTGATGGTATAAAAAAACGTTTGCGATAATCAACTCGCAGATCATCCTGATGTGCGAGAATCTTTTCTGTTTCAAATCTAACCTTAAAATCGATTTTCGCATCAACTGCAGGTATCTGAGGCGTACCTCTAGCTATCATTACATAATTATCACTCTGAGTCTCGACAAAATAGTCTATGTTCTCTTCAATTAGACCATAGGTTATCCGATTTTTCTGAAGAAAGCTAAGGACCTCTTCTTTCGTAAAGGGTTCAGGTCTGCTACTTGTCTTTAGCTCTGATTCGAGGTTTATTTTTTGTGCAGGTGGATTATCCTTAAGCCGATATTCTAAGCCCTCTTCAACCTCTGCTCTAATAGCTGCCTCCAAACCATCTTGCGATATGTTAAGTTGCAACGACTTTCTAGGCTCTTTATGGGGAACTACAATCTCTAGCTTCTGTCCTTGCTTTGGCGAGACTGGTTCTGTTATCACCTTGTCATCAAGATACATTCTTAGAGTCTGCCCTGGTATTAAAAAGGTTGGACCACCTTTACCAAGTGGCTCTACTATATACAACTGACTATCTGAGATAAACGCACGTCCATTTTGATCTATTCCCTCTGTGTCTTCTGGTTTTAACCATTCAATATTCACAGCTAGTCTTCTTTCAATAATTCTATCTGTGTTCTGTTTTTTCACGGCTGTTCACCTCAAATCATTAACTTATTTCTTGTTGATCTTTAGTAAACCTTCTCGCCTTGATGCAACTAGGACTAAAGACGCATATTTTTAGAATTCTGTAAGTAGAGGTATTGCAAAGAATCAAGTAGAGGATTGCCTTTATACTCAGTCCCAACCACCAAGGTCTGTGGATAAAGATGATCTGTTAGTGGCACGCGAAGATGCCACGCTATACTCGCAGAAAGACCATTGTCCTCCTTATTGTAGACTCCGTTTGTCTTACCACCAAGCAAATAAAAACGGCTAGCAGCAAGGCCTGGAACTAACTCAAATGGGATCTTCACCTCTTTTGTAAAAACAATAAATAAGTTGCTAGAAAGCCTTTTACAGGGAGGTAGCTTTTTAAGACAAGGTCTGCAAATGGGTAATCTTAGAAAGCCTTGCGGTTTATCGCAAAGCAAACATTTTCTTCCAGAAAGCGTTTCATTTAACATGCTTAACATAGAATTTCACCTCGTTCCTTAGCCATCGTGTTGAGAGCAACAATCTCCCTTTTGGCACATTGCATCGCCTTATTAGGTTTTTTTGCAAGAAACACGACCTCTCCCTCGGGGCAGCTTACAGTTCTGCCTGCTCTACCTGCAATCTGGACCAAAACCTCTCTGGTGTAGATAATGTCGCAGTCTGCATTTAGCACAACTACTGTTACATCATTGACAGTAATGCCTCGCTCTAGAACTGAGGTACTTACTAACGCATCTATGGATCCTTCTTTAAGACCTTGAATCAAAGCAGCTCGATCCTTAGTATCAGATGAAATGCCACAGACTTTCCACTCAGACTTGAGTTTTTTGAGCTTTTTCACATTAGAGTCCACCTCTTTTTTAAATGGTACAAATAAAAGTAGAGGTGGCTTTACATCTTTTAGAGCATCTTCTAAAGTAGCTGAACTAAACTCAGGAACAGGTAAGGCTCTTTTGTGATGTCTTGCCGGAATAAAAACAATCTCCTCTTTATCAAACTCTTTAAGCATTTCATCTGTTGGAGTCGCTGTCATATATACTACAGGTCCTGTAGTCGCTCTGTTTACTGCCTGCACAAGTAAAGGGTTCCCCTTAAACGGAAAAGCATCTCCTTCGTCTATAATTGCAAAATCAAAAGCTTTATAAAACTTTATTACCTGATGGGTAGTTGCTGAAACCATTCTTTGATTAAGATATTTTTCTGTGCTACCACCATATAAAATAACTGTCTCAATTTGCGGGAAATACTCTCTAAGTCTTTCTCCTACCTCGAGTGCCACGTCTCTGCGTGGAACAGCATAAAGAATTTTATGACCACAGTTTAGTGCATCTGCAATCAAAAGTGATGCAACTTCAGTTTTGCCTGCACCGCATGCTGCGTGGAGAAGGAGCTTTCTTTTACCTAGCTTAAGCGCTTTCCTTAACTTTTTGGCGGCGTTTTTTTGTCCAGCTGTAAGAGTAAAGGGGATATTTGGCTCTAGATCTCTTTGAAAAATTAGCGGTTTTTCTGGCTTTTGCCATAGATAAAGCTGGCAACCTCTAACTGGACCTAACATACAGCAATCCCTACAAACTAAACAATTAGATCTCCCACATAGAGCGCATTCTGCAGTATCTATATTTTGCGAACCACAGCGAACGCAGCGCCATTTTAGACCTATTATACCAGGCTTTATAAGATCACCTGGTTGAAAATCTTCTTCAGTTTTTAAGAGTCTCCACATGCCCTGTGACACTTTTTCACTTGCTTGCGTTTGTGTTACTTGATAACAAGCCGTGTTTGCTGGCAAAAAGGGAAGACGATTGTAAATTTCCTTTAAGAAACTAGCTGTCTTTAGACCATAAGGTCCAGCGATTTTATAGCTACCTTTAGGGAGCATTTCAGGTCTAATAACAAACCTCCAATCCTGACGATTGGAGGTTTTATACAAAAAGACTTGCATGAAAACTTTCATCTCCAATTCAACAAAGGCGAAAGGTCTCGTTGCATTTTTCTATCAGTTATTCACCATTTTTATTCGTTCTGCTAAATAACTATATCTATTAGCTGTTTTGTTGTTTTTAATTCCTAAAAACAAGGCTTTTTTTGTGCCAACCAAAACTACTAGACGTTTTGCTCTAGTGATCCCTGTATAGAGTAAGTTTCGTTGCAAAAGCATATAGTGCTGAGTTGTTACAGGCATGACAACTACAGGATACTCACTTCCCTGGCTCTTATGAACAGAAATTGCATAGGCTAGAGTTAACTCATCTATCTCGTCTTCTTCATATCTGACGAAGCGATCCCCATTTTCATCAGAAAAGAGGACATCTACCACCTTGTCTTCTGGGTCGATCCGGTAAATTTTACCAATATCACCATTATAGACATCCTTTTGGTAGTTATTTTTAATCTGCATGACTTTATCTTGTTCCCGAAGCAAACGATAACCCTGCTGTATCTCGTTTTTTTTGCCACTCGGATTAAGACGCTTTTGTAGTAACTTATTTAGATTATCTACACCAGTTTCACTTTTTCGCATTGGTGTTAAAACCTGAATCGTATCAAAGGTTGTGCCAAGAGCAAAACGTTTTTTTATATACTTTGGCAGCCTTCCTGCTACTAAATCAACAATTAAATTCGAAATCTCAGCAGGCTCTTTACGCTCCATGAAAACAAAATCGCCTTGGTTATCGATATATGGGAAATTACCTTCGTTAATCCTGTGTGCATTGAGAACGATCTGTGATTGGTTTTTCTGCCTAAAGACCTTAGTCAGTTTTACTACAGGAATTTTCCCTGAATCGATAATATCTCTAAGAACATTACCTGGGCCTACTGCAGGAAGCTGATCACAATCACCAATAAATAGTAGCCTAGTCTTTTCATCAACTGCTTTCAGAAGACTATCCATAAGCCTGATATCTACCATTGAAAACTCATCTAGAACCAATGCATCGGTTCTCAATTTGTTGTCTTCGTTTCTTTGAAATCCCATACCCACAGCGCCAAATCCATATTCAAGTAGCCTATGGATTGTCTTGGCAGGGCGGCCGGTGGCTTCTCCAAGTCTTTTTGCAGCTCTACCTGTAGGAGATGCTAGCATCACCTTAAAACCAGCTTTTTCCCATTGAGCTAAGATCACTTTCGTAATCGTTGTCTTTCCTGTTCCAGGCCCACCAGTTATTACCAACATCTTTTCTTGCATTGCCCTTTTTACTGCTTCATACTGCTCCTCTGCAAGCTCGAATTCTGTTTCTATAGTTAAGTCATCGAAAGGAAAAGTAGAAACCTGTTTAGCTAAAGCAACTAAGCTATTTGCTACTCTATTTTCAGCCTCATAGAGACTTGGCAGATAAATTCTTGATTCTTCTAAAATCAGCTGCTTAGCTTTAACTAGCTGATCAATCAAATTTTGTTCTATCTCAATATCTAGAAGCTTTTTTGTTTCTTCTAGAAGCTCATCTTTTGGAAGGTATGTGTGTCCCTTCTCAACTGCTTGACCTAAAGCATACCGAAGACCTGCTTTTAGACGATTAGGTTCATCTTCTCTGACACCTAAATTTAGGGCGATTTTATCTGCAGTTTTAAACCCGATCCCAAAGACCTCATCTGCAAGACGATATGGATTTTCTTTAACAACAAAAATAGAGTCTTTCCCATACATCCTGTAGATCTTTACAGAAAGTGATGGTGTTACTCCGCTGCCTTGTAAAAAGACCATAACATCCTGAATATCTTTTTGCTCTTTAAATGCAGTAGTAATCGTCTCTGTTTTTTTCTCTCCGATGCCATCAACCTCGGTGAGGCGCTCTGGATTATTTTCAATAATATCTAATGTTTCTAAACCAAATGCATTAACCAGTTTTTTAGCTGTACTAGGTCCAATACCTTTGATAAGACCTGAGCCTAGGTATTTTTCAATACCAACAAGAGTCGATGGGGTTATTGGTACAGCATTTTCTACACTAAACTGTAGACCATACTGATTGTGTCTAGTCCATTCTCCTGTCAACCTTAACTCTTCGCCTGCAGTGATTTGCGCGAGGTTTCCCACACAGGTGTATATATCGTCTGTACCTACCTTGAACTTAAAAACTGTGTAAAAATTTTCCTCGTTGCGATAAGTAATTCTCTCTACAGTTCCTTCTACGTTTGTCAAAGCTATCACCCCCAACGAAAGTGAATTATAAAGTAAGGCGGCCTAAGCCGCCTCTATTTGTAGCTACTAATCTCTAATTCTCTCCTGTTGCTACAGCTCGATATAACAATTCTTCTTCTAACTCGTTTTTCCTTTTTATACTACCATCATGTTGTTTAAGCATTTCAGAATAACCATATTCTTGAGAACCTAATCTGTCACTCAATTGTTCTACTCTTTGATAGGCTATCGGATTCTTTGGTTCTAGATCCAACCAGCTTCTTGCCATATCTAAGGCTGAATCAACCTCACCCATACGTTCTAAATAATCAGTGACTATTCGATAACCATCTGGGGTATTTTGAAGCCTCGCACGTAACATAAAATGATGCCTGGCTTTATCAACTTCACCAATTCCCTCATAACATTTTGCAACTGCATTATGAGCATACGAGTCTCTAGGATTAAGTTCTAATGCTTTTAAACCAGTTTCCAAACCTTTTTTGTATTGCATTGTTTCAGCAAATTCTTGAGAAAGTAAAGACCAAGGAAGATAGTTTTCATAATCCAATTTAACTGCTATCTCACAAATATCAATGACCAAATCGTGACTCACATTAATTCGTCTTCCATTTCTAATCTGTCTAAGTCGCATTGCCGTCGATAGACAATTTCTCTTTAATTTTGCCCTTCCGTAAGTGTTATCCTCACTAGACTGGCTCAAAAGACGCAGACTATAAACTAAATGGTAAATTCCTTCACGGATCATTACTGGATCGTCATTATACTCTAATAAGGCCTCCCCTAACCAATAGTGTAAATCACCTTCATCGGTGACTTCAAGCTGACTTAGCAACGCTGTTTGCAACGCATCAACCGATTCTTGTTCGCCATATACCATATTTAGTTTCTCCCCCCTCGGGACTTCTTTATGAAATCTTATTCTAAGGCTTCTTCTGATATTTTCTCCGTTACTCTAACAATGTATGCGTAAAGTAGCAAACATGGCTATAGACTCATTAGATTTAAAAGATTGATTCAAGTATATGATTTTTTCCTTGGTTTCTTAGACTTATTAAAAATCAAACGCAAAATAAATGCCGACACTTTTGTCGGCAAAATGGGTTTCTGATTAGATTTTTGCAGGCAGTTCTCAAAGAAGTGAGCCTGTGTGGAGCTCTTGAAGCGTTACAAACTCAAAGCCTCTGTCTTTCAAACTTTGAATCAGGTTAGGCAGCATCTGCACAGTCTGCAACTTATCATGGAGCAGCACTATGCTACCGTCTTTTGCTTCCTCTAAAATCCTTTTTTGGATAACATCCGTGCCTGGGCTCTTCCAGTCCTCTGGATTAATACTCCATAAAACCATACGCAAACCAAGGTCTGATGCTGTTTTAGAGACTAAATCGTTATAGCTACCGTATGGGGGTCTTAAAAAATTAACTTTTTTACCTGAGTATTTTAAAATAGCTGCATTGGTTTTTCTTAGTTGGTCTGCTATTTCAGCTTCACTTAAATGAGTAAGGTAAGGGTGGTCATAGCTATGATTACCAATTTCATGACCGTTTTTACTCATAGTAGCAATGACGTCTTTGAATTCATATACTCTCCAACCTACAACAAAAAAGGTAGCCTTAACATTCTCGTCCTCTAAAATCCTTAAAAGTGCTGGTGTACAAGCACGATTGGGGCCATCGTCAAATGTTAAAGCTATTTTTTTAGTTGCTCTGCTGCTCTCTTTAATCGGGTTTTGTGCTATTTTTTTGTCATCAATCGCAAGAATCCTAAATCCAATTAAAACAACAAGTACGAATACAAGTAAAAACTTAAAATACCTCATTTCCTTTGTCCCCTTTTAAGGATTCACCTGACAACTAGATAATTAGGATCTTTCTTTAAGAAACCTACGATTATTTCAATCATAGGCATAGACTCGATCAGCCTACATTCGGCATTGCCGACTCTGCCAGATCTCTGAATACCTTTTTTGATAAATTCCTCTTCAAGTAGATTAAAATTGCGCTCAGTTCCCCACTTATGTAGAGCTGTTAAAACTTGCCGTTTCTTCCCACTATAGTCTATAACAGTTGCTAACGCAGGTTCTGCAAGCATATGATATGGGCACTCAGCTAGTTCTTCTGCTGTATGAAATGTGGTATTAGAATTGTGGTCTACTCCTACTAGTAAAATTTTCCCTGAAGCTTCAGCTAATTTTACAAAGGGACTTCCTTTTGCGCAAGGAGTATCTACTTTTTCATGATCTAATGTAAGTTCTTTTTTTCCTAAGCCAATTGCTGCTACAGAATGTGTTGGATGGAGGCTTCGGAGCGCATCTGCTCTCTTTCTAGCTACTTCTGGAACCTTCCCTGTCCAACAAAGAGACTCAAGAACGTTAAACTGAGGCGGGTTTTTAACGGAATCCTCTGCAGTTCCTGTAAATGTGGGAAAAACTGCTAATCCTTCTTGCCCTAACGCCAAAAGGATAGCCTCAACAAAACCCTCCGGACCATCCTCAAGCCTTCCCACTTTACTCAATGAAGTGTGTATTAAAACCTTATCTCCTTCTTTAATTCCTAGTTGATCAAGATCATCTACAATTTGTTTTTTTGTAAGCATTACTCTCTACCACCTTTAGCTAGTTGCTGCGCGAAGCGCTACACCTATTTCAAAATCTCCGTATTGAGTCTTAATTGGTATAACCAGTTGATTGATCTCTAGAGTAGATATAATAACCCCTTGTCCTGAGATAATTGTAGGTGGCGTGAGGCGACACCTGTACCCAGCCTGTTCAAGCCCCATAGAAGCTCTCCCTGTTATCACATTGCCTAGCTCGGCAATGCCTGATTCTACCATTTTATCGAAAATTGGAAGCCTTTGTCCTAACATAGCAGATGCAATCTGACAGGCTGTTTTGTTTGGCATTCCGTAAAAAACTGCTCCCATTACATCTCCTGTTACTCCCACCATAATAGTTACTTCTTGAGCCGTTGCAGCAACCTTCCGAACGTTAAGTTTACCTCTTGAAATCTGTGCTTGAACTTCAGCTTTTAAAACCTCTGTTGCTGCCACCATAAACGGGGTAACAAATTCCGTTTTCATAATAGTCTTCTCTCCTTCAAAGAATATGAACCTCGAAACGAATATTAGTTAATCGTGTCTTTTCTGTAAAAAAATGGTAATTCGGTTTTTAGACCGAGAGCCTCTGCCGCCAATATGCTTTCTGTTCCTCCCACAAAAAGAATGCCGCCTTTTCGAAGAGACTTGGCCATCTTCATAAAAACCAGATCTTTAGCTTCTTCAGTAAAGTAGATCACGACGTTTCGGCAAATAATCAAATCAAAACATTTTTTGTAAGGATCCTTCAAGAGATCCTGTTGGTAAAACTTAACGTTTCTGGCTTTTGTCGAATCAAATTGATAGGCTTTGTCACTTGCTTTTACAAAGTATTTCGCAACTAAAGCATCTGGCACCTTCTCCAGAGCTGATTTTGCGTACACTCCTACTTTGGCTTTTGCTAGCATATCGCTATTTAGGTCCGTTGCATGTATTTGATAATTGGTAAGACCCATCTCCTCAAGAATCATTACCAATGAATACGGCTCGCTTCCATCTGAACAGCCTGCGCTCCAGGCTTTAAAAGTCACACCTGGCCTAATTAGCTGAGGTAGGATCTTCTCCTGCAAAGTCTTAAACTGCTCAGAACCACGAAAAAACTCTGTTACATTAATGGTAACAAACTTACAGAACTTGTCTAGTGCCGCCTTATCCTGTTCTAGCTTTCGGCCAAGCTCTAGATAGTTATTAACCTCTAATGTATACATAAATGCATTTAATCTGCGTTTCATCTGACGATCCTTATAAAGGGCAAGGTTTAAACCAGTTAGCTGATGAACCTTATAGCAGAATAGATCGTAGTTATTTCGATTCACTGTAACAACTCCTCAATAAATGTGCTTACTAAGTTAAGTGGCGCTATTTTATCAGCTAGTCCCATATCTATAACGGCTCTAGGCATTCCGTAAATAACACTGGTTTCTTCATCTTGCGCTATGGTGCGTCCGCCGTTTTTCTTAATTATGTTCATACCTCTTGCACCATCGAAGCCCATACCAGTAAGTATTACACCTACGATGTTTTCTCCATATACCTTGACTGCGCTTTCAACAAAAACATCAATCGCTGGACGCACTCCGTGTACTGGTGAGTCAGTATTGGTTGTAACTGTTTTGTCGTTCTTCATGATCATATGAAAACCACCAGGAGCGACTAAAACCTGATTCTCAAGTACTTTATCTCCTGCCTCTGCTTCTTTGACAAATAACAAAGATGCTCTATTTAATCTATCAGCAAGGGAATTTGTAAAGCCCTTAGGCATATGTTGAACAACTACAACCCCAGCTCCTAAATCCTTAGGTAGTTTTGGGATAACCTCCATTAAAGCACTAGGACCACCTGTAGAAGTGCCAATAATCACCAGTTTTTCAGCTACTTTTGTAGGGTGGCCTTTACAAGGCTGATCTTCTTTTATAGTAAATAAGTGCCTATCACGTGCTAAATACGCTGAAGATGCTCTATTTTCTTCCACAATCTCGTTTACTCTTTCAGGAGCAAAGTGAATTCTCGCTTTGTGTGCGGCTTTAACCTTCTTACATAACTCTGAGGCGACTTTCTGCATATCTAGTGACAAAGAGCCAGAAGGTTTTGCAACAAAGTCAATGGCTCCATGAGATAGCGCCTCTAAGGTAATGGAGGCCCCTTCTCTAGTAAGACTACTTACCATAACTATCTTAACTGGTCTTAATGCCATCTGTTCTTTCAAAAACTCTAGACCATCCATCTCTGGCATCTCAACATCTAGAGTTATAACATCCGGCTGAAGCTCTTTTACCTTTTCTAGCGCATCTAGACCATCTATTGCTACTCCTATAACCTCTAAATCTGGGTCTTTATTTAAAAGGTTTTTGATTACAACTCGCATAAAAGCAGAGTCATCGACTACCAAGACTTTGATCGGCCTACTGTCTTTAGTAAGTGACATCTAAAATCACCTTCTAACTTAGGACACGTTTTATTGATTCCATAATCCGATCTGGCTGAAAAGGTTTCACAACAAAATCTTTGGCACCTGCTTTTAGAGCTTCGATTACCATCTGCTGCTGGCCGATCGCGCTACACATAATGATCTTTGCTTCTGGATCTAAGTCTTTAATGTGTTTTACTGCTTCAATTCCATCCATTGCAGGCATTGTAATATCCATAATCACAAGATCATAGCTGTCTTTTTGGTATTTATCTAATGCATCCAAACCATTTTCCGCCTCGTCGACTTCGTAACCATTTTCTGTCAACAACTTATTCATTCTCATTCTCATAAAGCTTGCATCATCAACGACTAAGACTTTTGTCACTTAAATTCCTCCAAGTCTTGTTCATATTACAATTTTTCCTAATCCAAGTCTCCGTATTTCAACAGTACCGTCTACAAGATGAAACCTTATTGTTCTGCCGGTATTACCACCGACATCTCTAGCTACTATGGGAATTTTTAACTCTTCAAGTTGCTTTTCGACAGCTTCAACGTTTTCTTTGCCAACATCTAGATTGGTTGAGTTTCGTGAAAGTTGTGGAAGTAATCTAGCCCCTCCAGTGATTTTAGCTTGCATGGCATCAGGTTTAGCTCCGCTTCTTTCCAGTTTATTTAATAGAATAATTAAACCAGAGTCAGCAAACTTTGCGGGGCTTCCTAACATCTCTATCGAGGCAAGATAGACCTCTTTGTTTTCTTTGATAATGCTAAATTTAGCATCTCTTGGTAAAACAATGTGGCAAAGCCCACCAATTCCAGTGTTAGGATCATAAAGCGCTACAGCTACACAAGACCCTAACCCGTAGCAGGTAAGCACACCTTTTTTGGCAAGCTTAATTTCTCCTAAATTTACAATTTGCTCAGTTTTTTTCATATAATGTATACCTTTAATGTTTAATGCTTAAATGTGCTTAATTTTGGCAAAAAACAAGACACCTCGTTTTTTGATCATGAAAATTATATCTACTACTAAAAGCCCAGCATTTGTTTTAAGCTTTAGCCCTTTGTCGCTGTATCACCTATTCAATTACAACAAGCCCCCGCTAGCCTACTATCTGTCACATAGGCTAGCAAAGAAGGGACATCAAGAATAAAAGCTACTTCACCTTGACCGAGTATAGCTGCTCCTGAGATGCCTCGAGTCTCGCCAAGTAGTTTCGAAAGGGTTTTAACAACAACCTCTTCTTCTCCAAGTAGTTTTTCAACAATAATGCCTACCTGCCCTTTAGCATTTTTTACTACAATAACGAAGTAGAAATCGCCACTTATCTGTGGTACAGGAAGATTAAAAAGCTCTTCAATATGAATAAGTGGCAAAACTTTCCCTCTTAAGTTTATAGCTTTACGGTTATCTACATACTTAATTTCCGCTTTAGATATCCGGTTGGTCTCTGCAACTGCAGATAGAGGAATAGCGTATAGATTATCTGTGCTCTGAAACAAGAGTGTACGCATGATCGCTAGAGTAAGTGGTAGTTCGATGCGAAATTCAGTTCCCTTTCCAACCTCAGTAAAAACTTGAATACTCCCGTTCAGGTTCTCAAGATTCTTTTTAACTATATCCATACCAACACCACGACCAGAAACCTGGGTAACTTCCTCTGCAGTAGAAAATCCTGGCATAAAAACAAGCTCAGTGGCTTCTTTAACTGAGAGACTCTGAACCTTCTGTGGGGTGATTAAGCCTTTTTTAACTGCTGAAGCTGCAATTTTAGCTGGATCTATACCTTTTCCGTCATCTTTGATCCGAATTACAATATAATTTTCCTCAGGTTCTGCTGATAGACAAACAGTACCTGTAGAGTTTTTGTTAAGTCGCGCTCTTTCTTCAGGTTTTTCAATGCCATGATCGATAGCATTTCTTAGTAAGTGTATCAATGGGTCGCTGATCTGTTCGATAACAGAACGATCAATCTCAGTATCTTCACCAACCATTACTAGTTGGACTTCTTTTTCAGCTTTAAGTGCTAAATCGCGTACCATGCGAGGAAATTTACGAAACAGGGTCTCTAAAGGAAGAAGTCTAGCTTTCATGATTAACTCCTGCAGCTTTTCAGTGACCCTACCTATATGATTTCCTGTTTGGCCGAGTTTTTCTAACGCTTCTTCTGCCTCTTTTCTCTCATGCAGCTTCTGAATATCCGAATTAATCCTAGTCCGGTCTATTACTAGTTCCCCTACAAGATTCATTAGGTCATCTAAGACATCAACATCGACTCTGATTGTAGGCGAAATGACTGTCTCACTGCTTCTTGTCCTTTTTTCTGCCTTAACACCTTTGCGTGCTAAGTCAGTGCTAGGTTTTGCGGAAATGATTTTTTCTTTTTTCTCTGTTTTGTTTGCTTTTTTTATTGCTGTTAGCGTTACTTTTTTACAGTCTGGAATGCTTGCGATACCATCTTCTACAGCCTTTTTGTCTGTTTTAGTTACAAGCAGGACTTTTAGCGTATCTTCTATTCTATCTTTTTCTAAGTCCTGAAGCGTTGGCTCGCTAGCTATTAGCTGACCTATATCCTCTAAAAACATCATTACCTGATATGCACGGACAGGAGGCAGGGTATTTTCAGTATTTAAACGCACTTCGATCTCAAAGACATTTTGGTTAAGCGAAGTTGCTATTTCTAATGCTGCAGTTTCTAAACTCGCGTCAAAAAGAGGACCTTTAAGATCAGTTTGATCTGGGTGGAATGGCGCTTTTTTTGGTGTATCTGGAGTTATGTCTAGAGCTGTAGCTACAAAGTTTTGTAAGTCTAACACTAGATCGTTTACATCGATGCCACTCTCTTTGCCTTGGTAGATCTCATCATTAAAAATCCTTAATCCATCAATTCCGTCTAGAAGTAATTCTACAAGTTCCGGGGTGACATCAATGCTTTTTTTGCGCAGATGGTCAAGAATAGTTTCCATTTCATGGGTAAGCTTAGCCATATTTACATGACCAAGTGCAGCTGAAGAACCCTTTAGAGTATGAGCAGCTCGGAAGATTGACTGTAAAGACTCAGGGTCAATTTCTCCATGTTCCTTTTCTAAAGACATTATTCCATCTTCCAAAGTTTGGATCTGTTCTTTAGCCTCTTCTAGAAATATTTTTATCTCTTCTGGAGTTGCTTCAAAATCTAGTCCCATAAAGTTTTCAGCCCCTTTTAGCTTAAATTGCGTTTTGGTTTGCTTGATTTTTAAGAGCAATAAGCTGCAAATTCACTAAAACTACCAGTCTATCATCGATTTTTGCAATACCTTCTATATAGTCCTTGTTAATACACGAGACCATACTAGTTGCAGTTTCAATATTCTCATTAGGGATTTTTATAACTTCATTAACTTCATCAACTATTGCACTACAAACATCGTCTTCTACTTCAAAGACGATAATACGACTAGTTTCTGAAACGCTCTTTTCCATTCCAAAACGCATTCTTAAGTCTATTACTGGAATTATCTTACCTCTGAGATTGACAACCCCAGCTATATACTCTTTGGTCTTTGGAACCTTTGTAATACTTAAATCGCTTAATTTCCTGATTTCTTTAATGCTATCTATAGATGTCCCAAATTCTTCTGCAGCTAGCCGAAAGACTACTACCTGGTGATCTTTAGGTCCTAGTGTCTTTTTTTGGTCCTCCAACAATTACGCCCCCTAGCCTCAAATGCTTTTTTGCCACCACATTTTGCCAAATATGGCTTTAAACATTTCTACATCTAGAAACATCAGTCCTCTAGGTCTAAACTCACAAAAAAAACTGAGGACTAACGTCCTCAGTTTTAAGATCAAAAACTATTCCCAAATCTCAACTTCAGCTACCCACATTAGGTTTGGTCTATCTGGGTGACCGCCACCTGGGAACTGAATAATTCTTACGGTACTGCCATTAACAGGCTCCTTAAAGTAAATCTCAGTTACCTGATATCCTGCAGCGTCGCCTTCTTTTCTAAGCACTTCCTTGACAAGAGGATTCTTGTCGAGAGGAATTGTTGAGTCATAAACAACTTTACCATTTACTTCAATACAGAAGTCTTGACAGTAATAAAATACACCCGTATCACGTGCCCACCAGATAAAGATAGAATCAATGTTGGTTTTACCTGCTAGTTCGTACTCCAACCAGTGCTCGTCATCAGTTTCACCACTTGCCCATGCTACTTCAGCCCATCTGTTAACTTCTGAACCGTCGTTTAACTCACCATCACAGGTAACTTCAGGATTATAGCCTGAGAAGTTACTGTCTGAATAAACGTAAGACAATAAGTTAACGTTTTCAGCCGCCAACATAGAGATTGACAGTAATGCTACTAATGCTAACAACATAAAAACCTTTTTCATTTCTTTACCCCCTTTATTTAAAGATCAATGTAGACTTACATTGTCTTTCTATTATTACCTTTTCCACTTCCTATATTACTATTCCTGCCAGACAAGCATTTTTTCACCATCTGAAAATACTGGTAAAGTACCAACACCTAATTCAAGAACCATATAGGTCTTAAACGAAGGTGGCAAAACCCGCCACGGTCTGACTGCAGGGTAATATTTTACAACCTCACCCTCTTGATTTAGGTAATATACATCGATTGGCTCTTTCATAAAAAACGTATGGATCTGATTACACGGAACAATTAAAAGTGCGTCACCTTTCTTTGGTCTTTTTCCTAAAAAGCCTTTTAACCGTAAAAAAAATGAGCTCGCTACATTAATCTTGATAGCTTGCTCATTGATGATATAACTATGCATTTAGTTCCCTCATTGGTACAATCCCGGATCGGAGTGCATGTACTGCTGCTTGAGTACGATCTGTAACATCTAGTTTTTTAAGTACATTACTTACATGATTTTTCACGGTTTTTTCACTTATAAACAAGGTATCTGCAATCTCTTTATTGCTCTTTCCTTGCACTATTTCTTCGAGAATCTCTAATTCTCTCTTTGTAAGCAAGTTATCGTTCTCTAGATTAGTTGACCTTTCGTTTTTATCAACCTTTTCCATCACTTGATTAATTAAATTAGATGGATAATAGCATTCGCCATGGTGAACCTTGCGGATTGCAGTTGCTATAACAGAAGGTTCTGTATCTTTTAGGATATAGCCCTTTGCTCCTGCTCTCATTAACGCAAGTACATATTCATCCTCATCATGAAAAGTAAGTGCAATAACGTCGACACTGTTAAACCGTTGTTTAATTCGCCTAGTTGCCTCTATACCATTTACTACTGGCATATTTACATCCATTAAAACTACATCAGGAAGGTATTCTTCAACCTTTTTTAATGTATCTTCGCCATCTACGGCTTCTGCCACTATATCAATATCATTTTCTAAACTTAAAACCTTACTAAGGCCTTGTCGCACTAAAGGATGATCGTCTGACAGTAACACTTTAACAGCAGCTTGTGATCTCATTCTTACTTCCCCCTTCAGAAGTATCATAAGCAACTCTAGACCAGACCCTCGTCCCTCCTCCTAAAATAGACTCAATGCCGAACTTACCACCTAAAAGTTTGATTCTTTCTTCCATACCTACTAGTCCAAAATTATGATTTTCAGCTGAAAGAGCTATCTGCTCTTCGACATCAAAACCTAAACCATCATCTTTTACTACTAAAACAATCTCAGTTTGAGCAAACTCTATTTTGACATCAATCTGTCTACATCCAGAATGTCTTATGGCATTATTTATCGATTCTTGAGCCAATCGAAACAGCGCTATCTCTACAGGTCCTGGAAGTCTAACTTCTTTACCAATAACAGTTATATTGATCAGTGCCTTTGTGTTTTTCTCAACTATAGTAGTAAATCTACAAAGGGCTGGAACAAGACCTAGATCATCTAAAGACATTGGTCGTAGATCAAAGATTATCTGCCGCATCTCTATTAAACAATCTTGTACAAGCTTTTTAATATCAGTTAATTCATTCGCAACTTCCAAGGTAGGAGTCTCATTATTTTTATAAAGCCTTTGGCAATAATCTGCTCTCATGGCGACATTTGCCAGAGACTGTACTGGTCCGTCATGAATCTCTCTTGCAACTCTTTTGCGTTCTTCTTCTTGAGCAACTAAAATTTTAACACCATACTGGTATTTTTGATGCATGTCCATAAACGCCTTAGAAGCTGCTTCAAAATTGCCTCTTAATAAATCGACAGCTATACTCATTTGAGAAATCATCTTTTGAGAGCGTTCTACCATCTCTTTTAATTTTCTTACGGTTCTTTCTAATTCGTTTCGACTTTTTTTTAGCTCCCGCTCTCTTTCTCTTAAAACCGAAAGCCTTACTTGGTATTCATGGGCACTATCGTAAACCTCTTGAACCTCTTCTTCTGTATATTTTGAACGGCCCTTAGTAACCTGCAATAGCTTAACTCGTGCTCTTTGAAAACGATGTTCTAATTCGTCTACCTCAGCAATTGTTTTTTCCAAATCCTCACGAATATCTTCAAGTAAATCGTTAATCCTCTTATATTCTTGCTGGGCAACTTCGAATATTACTTCGAGATCGTCTTTTCCCTTTTCAACAGCTGCCACAGTATTTTTGAAAATTTCATCTAATGCTGTTATGTCAAAAGCATAAGAATCCAATTTGCCGCCCCTTTCTTTCATTTTATTATACTAATCCAATAGTAATTTCCTTTTTGTGGGATATTTGTCCTGCTCTATATTGCGTTTTTTGATCCTTATTATCCAAAAAACATACGAAAATAGTCCTAAAGACCTAGTTCTCAGCGTGATTTATTGCGATAATAGTAACTATTATTAAAAGAGATACTCTTTACGTTTTAAGCATCTCTTTTTGTATTAAGTTTGATATTATCTGTGAGTGTACTTTTCAAAATCATTTAGCTGAATGTTTATAGCATTAATTGAGAGGTGCAGTTCCCCGACTAAGAGTGCGAGAGAGACTAAAAGTAAAATTAGGCTAGCACCAAAAACGACGTTTGCAGAAGTCTCCTTACCAGCAAAAATCAAGAACATTGCTGCTACGCAAAATAGAAAGCTGAGAGCGCCAAATATCTGCATGTACTTAATGATCACAATGCGTACACGCAGATTATGAATCTGGCCTGCTAACATTTGATCTGGTTCCTGTCTATATCTGGCATATAAGTCCCTTACAAGCTGGGCTAGCACAACAAAACGGTTTGTATAAGCTAACATCAATAGAGAAATTGCCGAAAAAAGCAAGGCTGGCGTAGTTAATTCCAAAAAACCACCCCCTAAAACTATTGGAGACTAGTTGGTTTAAAGACCCACACTAGTCTCTAAAAGCATATACCCCATTATTTAGTTTTAATTCATAAAGCTGTCTCCATCAACTATACTCTCAACCGTTTTCTCTTTTAATCCGGACCATTCTTTTGCCTTATATCGATGCATTGCTTCATTTTTGTGAGCATCGGTCTTTTTCTCCGTGGACTAAATGCCCATCACAGAAGACCAGGTCAGCTTGTTTGTAGATATTAAACTTAAAGCTGCTTTCTTCATTAACTACCCCATCAATTTGCAGATCATTAGAACCTGTACTCCCAATACCACATCATCCGATCCTCCCGCTGCATCAACTAACTTATTCATAGTTCTATCTGTGCAAAACATCGCAAAGAAGCCAAGGGGTTGGCTGATTTTCCCATTGGTCTATTGGTGAGAACATCCCGTTAATACCCTGTGACTGGATCGACTGTAAAATTGTAGCCACAAACTCTATCATTGCCCAGCTTTCGGACTTAAAACGGAACAAGACAAAATCAGTACGAGGAGAAAAACATCCCCACCTTTTTTTACTTAAGGCAGGGATGTAGATTATGCTAAGCTTTTTTGTTTAGCCTCCGCTCAAATAACTGATCACAGCTTTGGACATTCATCGTGAAATAGAGGTTTTGACATGCTATTTTACTGCATTTTCACTGATAAGAAGATCTCTAGCTATCATCTGATAAGTCTTTTTCTCTAGGAGCTGCAAAACAGACTATAAACAAAGGAAATAAAAAACGACAGACTTCCCTCCATTTTTAGTTCCCAGATGAAAAATGCGCATTTCAATAAGCCAGAGCATATGGCAATACTTTAGCCCAAAACCATTTCACCAGTAGATATATCATGCAAGTGCGTCAGAGAACAAAGAATGCACCCTCAAAGACAAAGGCCTATATCCATCGAGAAAACAATGAACCAACTCCAATTGATTGATTCCGATCACCTAAGTATTGAGAGAAAAAATGCCTGTTACCACTGCGCTTCATGTTGATCTCTTCTTAGAAACTCTTGGCTGTTGGCTAGTCTATTTGTCAACCGATAAAATAGTCTCTGTGAGTGAGGTTGCGGTTTTTTAAGGTCTTTCTGAAAAAGCTCCTTCGCTAAATCATTCTTACCATGAATCTATTAAGACACTAAAAAATGTTACAGGCCAACATGACAATCAGCGTTGCTATCATCCATACTTTCAATCATTTTCACGATCAGCCTTTTTAACTTATCAATATTCGCCTCAAATACTTCCAAAACTGCCTGATGCTCTACAGGTACAATGTCTTCCCTGCCTTCAAGCCCTGCATCATAGTCTGTAATGAGAGCAATATTCACATAACAGATTCCCAGCTCTTTTGCTAGATAACCTTCTGGATATTGAGTCATGTTAATAACTTGTCCACCAATAAGGGAGAAGTAACGGCTCTCTGCTCTAGTGGAAAAACGTGGCCCGTTTATCACAACAATTGTGCCTTTTTCATGAATAGGAATCCCTAATTCTCTTCCTTTAGTGTAAGCTAGCTTACGAAGCTTGGGGCAGTACGGATCTGCTGCAGATATATGGTTAACGTTAGGTCCCTCGAAAAAAGTGTCAATTCTGCCACTTGTTGCGTTAATAAATTGATCACTTACTACAAAGTCTCCTGGTTTAAATTCCGGAATCAGACTACCTGCTGCACATGGTCCAATGATTTCTTTGACTCCTAACTCCTTCATTGCCCAGAGATTAGCGCGGTAGTTAATCTTGTGAGGTGGTATGGAGTGATCTTTGCCATGGCGTGGTAAAAAAGCTACTCTTTTGCCACCTATAACCCCAATTGCAAGTTTGTCAGAAGGGGCTCCAAAAGGGGTATCAATGAAAACCTCTTCTACATTGTCAATGAGCGAATAAAAACCAGAACCTCCAAAAACTCCTATATCTGCTTTATGTTTCATGTCAGTTGCTCCTTTCATTAATCTGGAAATTCTAAAATAAGGCCGTCATAGGCCAGGTCGACTTGTACACTTCTTGACGAGAGTGCCTTTAGTCGTTCCGAGACTCTCTCATGCTCTAGATCATGGCCAATGTGGGTAAAAAATGTTCTTTTTGGTCGTAGCTTGTCCACAATTTCTAAAGCTTCATCAATGTTTAGATGGGTTGAGTGTTTACGGTAGCGAAGAGCACCTAAAACCAAAACATCTAAACCTTCGAGCTTCGCCATTGACCTTTGAGGTATGTTGCTCACATCAGTAACATATGCCATGCTGCCGATTCGGTAACCATTAACAGGAACTCTACCGTGCCAAACAGGTATCGGCTCTACTTTAATGTTGCCAACATAAAACAAGTCTTCAGCTGCACTAAGCTCAATCTGTGGCAGGCCTCCTCCAACTTGTAGTGCACTACCAAAGATATAAGGATAGTTGCTTTTTAGAATCTCACAAGATGAGGGGTTACCCCAGACCTTAACAGGCTCTCCAGTAATAAAATTGAAGGCTCTTAGATCGTCAAAACCAGCTACGTGGTCTGCATGGGTGTGGGTAATTAAAACACCATCAACTCTAGATATGTTAGAACGGATAGCTTGCAGGCGAAATTCAGGACCAGTATCGATTAATATCACTGTATCTTTTACTGTAATCTTGCTCGACGCACGCATGCGATTGTTCTTTGGATTTTTTGAAAGACAGACCTTGCATTGGCATCCTATAAGTGGAACCCCTGTCGATGTACCTGTCCCGAGAAATTCAAGTTTTCCCATACTCTCACCCACTAATGATCAGTATTTGTATTAAAAAGACGCCACAGTTTCATTCATTCTGGTCGCAAAATCAATTTGGCGTACAAAGCCATGTAGCTTTCTTATTATCTCACCTTCTCTCTCTGGCCCTTATGTTACCTTAAGAGTTCGTTCTTTGCGCATTCATTACTTAGATTAAAGACACTCTCTATTGATATTTCCACTCCATTTATCATATTAACAGCTTGACTATCTTTGTTTTAACTACCAAGTAATTCGCAGAGTCTATATCCCTTAGACAGATAAAGACTTTGGTTTGCTGACAACTACCAAATATTGTCGGAGACTGATTCTGTAAGAGTTTTTCTGTAAAGCTCGCGATTACTCCTGCTTCGCCTACAGAGTCTTGTCTTGGACTGTAGACATTCCTATACCTTAGAGTTGCATAGTCTAGGCTAAAGAGGTTTTTGTAGTACTCTAAATAGTATCCCACTGTATGCTCACCAATTCCATAGGCACTTAAAGGCTCTTATTGATGATTTTCTAATGCCTTTCTCACATTAATCTATATAGCTAAGTGGCATACTACCTCTGAGTTAAACTCACTAGAGACATCTAGGAACTCTTTAGAGCAGATAGCTAAGTTTAAGAAGCTCACACAGTTAAATTTGGTCTCTAATTTGCCTCTAGAGCGATTATGTCAAACTTAGACCTTATAACCGTGAAGCAAAAAACCTCTGCTACATTTGAGCCGATAAATCCTGCTCCGACTTTTTCTAAGGCCTTCCCTTTGTCACCTTTTCTTGTTTCGAAATAGAGGTGTTCCTGTTTTTTTTAAAACGTTTTCCATAACCATCTCACCATAGTCAATCACTGACTTAAGCTTGGAAAACTCTTTTAAGTTCACACCCTTAACCCCAGCTTTAACAACCCTATCTGCATACAAGCGGAGTTCTTCCCTGTTTTTACGGTAGTTTAGAAGGTCATAGGAACGCATTAAAACCTCTAGAAAGTTGTCAGGTTCTGGGGTATTTGTAACATCAACTGAAACATCAATGGCTACAACAAACGGAAGGCCTAGTTTCTTTAAGAGTTTGACAGGGTTTAGAGCAGCTACTCCACCGTCAACGAGCCTTCTACCTTGAAAGTTAAACGGGACAAATACTCCTGGCAAAGAAATACTTGCCCTTACAGCTTCCCAAAGATAGCTATCGGTGGTAAAATCCTGGATCCTTTGGAGCATGATCTGCCCATTTGTAAAGACTACTTCGTCTCCTGAATCTAAATCAACAGCGTTTATTACTGTTTTAATCTCTAGATCACTGAATTTTTTCTCCATCGTATAAAGCCTTATTTGTTTTGCAATAAAATCTCCTTTAAAAAGGCCGGGTGCTATTTTAATATTAGGATCTAAGCCTACAAAATCTCCAATGATCTTTGCTAAGGCCAAGGGGTACTTAAACGGCGAAATTGCTCTATCAAAGACCTTTTTAGGGTCAATACTTAATGCAAAGCTTTCCATTTCTTCTCCTGTAAGACCTGAAGCATAGAGAGCTGCAACAATTGCGCCAGCTGATGTTCCACCGATGGCATCTGGCCGGAGGCCATGCCTATCCAAAGCCTTTATTGCTCCAATATGTGCTGCTCCACGTAATGAACCTCCACTTAATGATAAGCCCCAACGCATATAGCACTCCTCCCCTAAGTCAATATGCAAAGGAGAGTTTGACTAAGAACAAAAGATCCTGTTTTTAGCAGGATATCTTATTCTAGAAACGAAGAATGGTAATGAAAATCGTTGTGAGGTGAATTGAATGAATATTGTTCTCCATTCTTATACGTTCCGTGGTTATTCTGTCGAAAGAGCTTTTTATAAAGCAGCTGAATATGGCTACGATGGCATTGAATTATCAACAGTCCATTTCAAGACTGAGGCTGACATTCAGAAAGCAGTAGCTCTTTCTAAAAAATTCCAAGTACCTATAGCTTCAATTGATGGTGGTACTGATCTTTTAAACGAAGCAAATGCCAATGCTTCAATCGAGAAGATGAAATGGCTAATTGACATGGCTGCAAAATACGATATTCCAATAATTAATGGTGGAATTGCAAATAAGATTGGAACAGATGGCAGCAAATATGGTGAAAACGGTTCAGTCCTTTTAACTGATGCCGACTATGAGTACTTGGGGCAAAAGTTCCAAGATGTGGCCAAATACGCAGAAGAAAACAAAATCCTTATCGTCTTTGAAATCCACATGAATACTCCACACGATACTGGTGCTTCTACCCTTAAGCTTCTTGAGCTGATCGACTCTGAATGGGTAAAAGCTAATCCTGATCCTGGCAACATCTTTGCAATAACTAGCAGTGAAGGTCCATATGCCGCAGTTGAAAAAGTTCGTGGTCGCATAGGTTATTTCCATGCGAAAAATTGCCGAAAAACTGCACTAGGTAATGGCTGGAACTACAGCTACCTCCTAGAAAACGGATCTGTGGATTATTATCGCATCGTTTGCCAGTTAGTAGAACAAGGCTTTGATGGTTCTATCTGTATCGAATACTGTGGCGAAGGAGATCCTGCCTTTGCTGCTGCTAAGGATATTGTCTATCTAAGAGGACTAATCAAGGATGCACTTCTTTCTAACTGCTTGAAATGAAAAAAGCAGTTCTTGTTCTGCTCTTAATCTGCCTTTTTTCTGGACTTTCTTTTGCTGAGGGTAAAGGGTTATCAAACCTCACGTATGGAATCATTGAAGGAACTAAGGATTTAGGAAAAGTTTATTCTACGCCAATTGAGATAGACTACCTAAAAAGTGCATTGGCTCTTACTGGAACACTGGTTACTAGCCTCTTCGACTCACCAGTCCATGGCTTCTTTTCAGACCTTAAGTCTTTAGAGACTGTGGCCGTAGTTTTGAGTAAATCCGTAGAACCAGTTGGGCTTGGCATCTTATACACCACTTTAGGTTGGAACAACAAGGATTTTGCTCGCAAAATGATTGGTTCTTCTCTTTTCACAGGGATAAATACGATTGGCCTTAAATACCTAGTTGGCAAATCTCGCCCTTTGGTAAGCGACGTACCTTCTTACATTGGCCCTAACTTCAAGTCTGATTACAACACCTTTCCTTCTGGCCATACTGCACTTAGCTTTAACTTAGCAACAGTTCTTAGCTCAGAATATCCTGAATATAGTTTTTGGTTCTACACCTGGTCTTCTAGTGTAGGTCTGAGTAGGATTATTCTTGAACGGCACTGGATAAGCGATGTTTTAGGAGGAGCGATCACAGGAACCTACTCGGCAAATATTTACCTAAAAGCAATAGAAGAAAACCACTAACAACAGGCAGACAAGGCAAAAACCTTGTCTGCTTTTTTAAAAAACTATTTGTTTCATAACCCTGTAGAGAACTCGCTTTCAGACTTTAGCCACACTAAAACTCTAACAAAAACGCACGGATAGACTCCCGTGCGTTTTAGGTTTATATTTTAATGTTTTGCCACTTCCCTGAACGAAAGCGATACCAAAGAAGAATACTGCGCACCATCAGATCGATGTTCATAGCCCACCATGCACCTGCAAGGCCAAAACCCATAACATTTACAAATAAAAATGCAAGCCCCAATCGCACAACCCAAACTCCAAGTATCGTAGAGACCATAACCCATAAGGTATCTCCTGCACCGCGTAGCCCTCCAGCAAAGACCATTACAGCTGCAAAAAAAGGTTCGGAAATAGCTACAATGCGAAGACACATACTTGCGAGTTCGATAACTTCGGGATCATTAGGTACAAATAATCTCACAAATGCACTTGGAAAAAGGAAAAAGAAAACACCTATCGTGCTCATGATCCACATATTAATTTTGGCAGCTTCCTTGCCACTTCTCATAGCATGATCCGGTTTTCCGGCTCCTAGAAATTGCCCCACCATAGTAGTTGCAGCAAGAGCAAAACCAAAACCTGGGTTATAAGAGATAGATTCGGCATTTAAAGCAACTTCATGTGCAGCTTGAGCTGCAGTGCCGAGGCCAATAATCACAAAATAATACAAAAACTGTCCAGTCCTCATAACCAGCTGCTCTACCGCTGCGGGAATACCAATTTTGAATACCGGGGCTAATAGCTCCTTTGAGAATTTTAACCCTTTTCTCCAATTAATTGTGAGATCACCACGGCCTTTAATTATCATATAGCCATAGACTAAAGTTCCGATCGCGCGACTTATCAAGGTCGAAAGAGCTGCGCCATATATACCTAGTCTAGGAAAAGGACCATTTCCATAAATCAACAAGTAGTTACCAATAAAATTGACAACGTTTGTTAAGCCCACAACAACCAGCGGTGCAGACATATCTCCTGTACCACGCAAAGCGCTACTTGAAGTGAGATTCAAAAAGAGGAAGATAAAACTCGCTGCCATTACTCTAAAATAGGTTGATGCGCCTTCAAAAACTATCGCATCTCCACTAGTTAGAACAGACCTGATTAAAGGCTTGGCAAAAAGATAGCTTGGAATTCCTAAAATTAACGCAAAAAATACAGCTGCAAGTAGAGACTGCCGCAAGACATCCGATGCTTCCTGCTTTCTTTCAGCACCATAATATCTTGCTACTGTAGCTGTAGTACCTGTAGTTATGGCCATAAATACTCCTAAGATTAGATTAACAAAG
Source organism: Bacillota bacterium (assembly GCA_028708605.1). Classification (GTDB taxonomy): domain Bacteria; phylum Bacillota; class DTU065; order DTU065; family DTU065; genus DTU065. The sequence goes on along the minus strand of JAQVYS010000008.1, from coordinate 12,732 downwards.
CGGTTGGCCAGACCTACAGCTGCTACAGCCTCTTTACCGATTCTGCCTACCATGGCTGTATCAATCATACCAACAGTAGTATTTAAGAGCATCTCCCCAACAGCAGGAAGTGCTAAAATCCAAAGGGCTCTTCGAAGATCCTTAGTGCTATCATCGACAATTGCAGGATTAAATTTTGATCGTTTTTGTTTTTGAACTACTTCAGACGCGGGCATCAACGACACCTCTTTTTTAACTTACACCTGAATGTAAAAGCATATTGATAAAAACAGTAGTATTAAAAAAAACATGCGCTCCTACAGCCGCCCATATATTCTCATTAAGAGCCATATAGCAGAGTATTAGGCTTAGGAGAAAGATTGGAATAGAATTTATTAAATAAAAGTGAGGCAGTGCAAAAAACAGAGAAGTCAAGATATACCCTGCTCTTTTAGAGTAGGTATGTGTTACTCTTGATAAGAAAAAACCACGGAAAAATAACTCCTCACTGACTGGCCCGACTAGACAGACTATAAAGCCTGCTAGTACTAACCGCCAAGAATTTAAAGACCAAACACTTACTCTAGTGGTCTCTTGTACTAAAATCGACTGCAGTTTTTCTGGACCTAGTAATGGTGCAAAAAGCTGAGTTGATAGAGTAGTCCCTAAAATGCTAATTAGAAGTATTGCAGGAAGCCACAAAAGGCTTCTCCAAAATGCTTTCCAATCTAGTTTACTTTCTAAGATATCTTCAGGATAGATGGGGTACTTCTTTTTAAGATATAATGTCCCTATCAGAAAGCTAAATTGCTGAAAAAGCATCGATAATATAATACTGTTTTCCCGACTCAGACCAAATACTTCAAAAAGTCTAATCACAATCGGTATGATAATTAATGCGGTCAAAACTATAAGTGGAGCTTCTAAAAGCCAAAGAGGTAAAGGTTTTTTAGACATAAAAAATGCGCAAAGAGAAACTTGGCTCTACGCGCCTTTTCACCTCCTGTATCTCTCAAGTCTATCATGCTTTGTATTTAAAGATGCTCTTAGAGTATTTGGCTAGCTGACCAAAGATTCCTTCACCAAGGCTACAAAACAAGATGGATATTATTACCCAGAAAAGGAAGACCCGAAAAGGAAGAGCGATCGCTCTTCCTTTCTTTATCATTTAAACACTATAGTTAGGAGCTTCTTTGGTTATTTGAACATCGTGTGGATGGTTTTCTCTCAAGCCAGATGCAGTAATCCTTACAAATTGAGTTTTTTCTTTCATTTCAGCTAAGTTTTTGCAACCACAATACCCCATACCAGCTCTTAAGCCACCAAGCAATTGAAAGATTGCCTCTGAAACTGGTCCTTTATAAGGAACTCTACCTTCAATTCCTTCTGGTACAAGCTTTTTCTCATTCTCTTGGAAGTAACGATCCTTACTCCCATCTTTCATAGCTCCTATAGAGCCCATGCCTCTATAGACCTTAAAGCTACGTCCTTGGTATATCTCAGTCTCTCCTGGGCTCTCCTCGCATCCTGCAAAGAGATTACCTAACATTATCGTGTCTGCTCCAGATGCCAAGGCTTTGACAATGTCTCCTGAGTATTTTACTCCACCGTCAGCGATAATAGGAACTCCATATTCTCTAGCAACCTCATAGGAATCGTTGACAGCTGTAATCTGAGGAACGCCGATACCTGCGACAACCCTTGTTGTACAGATTGAGCCTGGGCCAATACCCACCTTAATAGCATCAGCTCCTGCTTCAATCAGCGCTTTCGTTGCTGCTCCTGTTGCTACATTACCAGCTATAATCTCAATATCTGGATAAGTGTTTTTGAGTTTTCTAACAGCATTAATAACCCCTATTGAGTGCCCATGAGCAGTATCTACTACAAGAACATCAACCCCAGCATCAACTAATGCTTGGGCTCTAACAGCTAAATCAGAGCCTACACCTACAGCTGCAGCTGCAAGGAGTCTACCTTGGCTGTCTTTTGCCGAGTTAGGATATTTTCTTGCTTTTTCAATATCCTTAATCGTAATTAGGCCCTTCAGATGATATTCATCATCGACAAGGGGTAATTTTTCAATTCTGTGTTCCTGTAAAATTGCCTTCGCTTCCTCTAGAGTCGTACCAACTTTGCCCGTTATCAGGTTATCTTTGGTCATAACCTCACTGATTAGCCTAGTAAAGTCCTCTTCAAAACGCAGATCCCTATTGGTTAAAATACCAACTAGTTTTTCATTTTCATCAATAATCGGTACACCAGAAATCCGGTAATGACTCATAATGTTAAGGGCTTCTTGCAAACGATTATGAGGTTTTAAAAAGATAGGATCGACTATTACACCACTTTCAGAACGTTTAACCTTATCTACTTCCGTTGCTTGAGCTTTAGGGGTCATATTCTTATGAATTACCCCTAGCCCACCTTCTCTAGCCATAGCTATAGCCATTCTTGCTTCTGTTACTGTATCCATACCTGCACTAATAAGGGGAATGTTAAGGGAGATGTTGCGGGTGATTTTTGTGCGTACATCAACATCTCTTGGCAAAACATGACTTTCTGCAGGCAAAAGTAGGACATCATCAAAAGTTAGGCCAACTTTCGCAAAGCGCTCTTCTTGCAAAGATCTCCACCTCGTCTTTGATAGTGCGAAAATCGTAATTGCACTTCTAAATTGTCGATATTATATCAAACCTAAATTGCAGCGTCAACTATTGGAGGACCCTCTAAAATAGTCTCGGTATCCACGAAAAGATAGACTTTCGAGCCTTCTTTTAGTACTTGACCAAGTTTTGGTTCTTGATCTAAAATTTTTGTTCCTTCTCCAACTATCTCTGGTATCAGTGAGCCTTTCCTAATTATAGTTTGAGCTTCAGTTACAGTTTTACCTATAACACTAGGCACAGACACCTCTTTTTTAGCAACTCTCTTGTTTGGTCCACCCCACGGGTTGGCAACTAGAGACTCAGGCACAGGCTTAACCCCTAAAGAAGGTAGCATCTGTGATACGATTTCAGCAAATACTGGTCCCGCAACCTGACCACCGTATTGCATGGTTTTCGGCTCGTGAATCGCAATAATACCTGCAATCGCAGGGTTATCTGCTGGAGCTATGCCAACAAAGGAAGCGATAACAGCAGTATGACTGTAACGGCCATCAACTACCATTTGAGCAGTTCCAGTTTTGCCACCTGCAGTATACCCTTCCATCTGAGCAGTTCTTCCAGAGCCATTTTCTACAACTGAGAACATCATTTCTTTGACGATGTCTGCAGTAGCTTTGGCCAAAATCCGAGTTCCCTGTGGCTCGATCAGTCTCTCATTTTCAATTTCTTTTACTAGATGGGGTACATATAAGATTCCACCATTCGCGATAGCTGCTGCAAAACTTACTAGTTGCAATGGAGTTATACTTATGGATTGACCGAATCCAATATTGGCCCAAGTTACAAGCGGTACATCAGGGCTTGGCTTATAAAGAATACCGGTTGCTTCTCCTGGAAAATCGATGCCCGTTTTTTGACCAAAACCATATTTTTGAGCATAGGAAATAAGCTTTTCTTTTAGTTCAACACCAAGAGTAGCATATGCAATATTACAACTATTTTCTAAAGTCTCCGTAAAAGTCTGACTACCATGACCTCCAGCCTTCCAACACCTAATCCGCCAGCCAGAGACCACCATAAACCCAGGATCGTAAAAACGTCTATTGACAGAAGCAATACCTTCTTCTAGAGCAGCGGTTGCTGTTACGATCTTAAAAGTAGAACCTGGTTCGTATAGATCCGTTACGGCAATGTTGCGTCTATTTATTGCGGGAAAATCTTGATAGTTTTCTGGTTCAAACGTCGGGTAAGATGCCATTGAAAGGATCTCCCCGTTTGTAACATCCATAAAGATCGCTAGTCCAGATGTTGCTTGTGTCTCCTCAACTCTCTTTGCTAAGGCCTTTTCAGTGATACTCTGAAGCGAACCATCGAGCGTAAGCTTTAGAGATTGACCTTTAACTGGCTCTTCATAAACTTTTACAGCCCCAGGCACCTCTTTGCCACTTGCATCTCTTTCGACCATAAAGCTTCCGCGCTCGCCAGTTAAATAGGAGTCATAAACTATCTCTATACCTTCCAAACCTTGATTATCTATACCAGAAATGCCAATCACATGTGCTGCAAGGCTTCCATACGGATATACGCGTTTGGGTGACTCTACAACTCCTACTCCGACAATGCCAAGTTCTCTGATTTTCATCTCTTCTTCTTTAGTAATTCGCTTTTTTAACCAGACTGCAGAGGCTCTTTTTTGTAATCTTTCTAAAACAGTCTTTTTCTCCAAATCCAATATTTCACTTAAAAGTTCTGCATTTTTCTCTTTGTTGGTAACCTCTGCTGGAATTGCGTAGACTGATGCCAGCTCTTCTGTCCCTGCAAGTAGCACACCATTTCTATCGTAGATATCGCCTCTCGCCCCCTCTACAGGGATTGGCCTTAATCTTTGGGCAAGGGCCTTATCAGACAATTCCTCTCCCCGTACAACCTGCACAATAAACAATCTTGCCCAAAGCAATAAACTTGCAATTATAAAGCTGATTAACATAAGCCAGATTCGCTTTTTTTCACTGAGTTTTGACATACGCATAACCGTACACCCCCTAAAAAGTGTACGGTGAAGAGTTGTTTTATATGATTACTAATAGGTCAGTTCGGGCAGTTTTACACCTTTTTCATAGGTTATAATTTCGCCAGGAGCAACGACCCAGATAACACCTAAATCTCCCAACTTATTGTTGTCTAAAAAGGCTTTTCCCTCAGTGGGACCTAACGCAAAAAGTAAAGTTGAAAGCATGTCTGCTAGAGTACTGTCTTTAATCATTATGGTTGTTGCATAAACGTCCTCTGGAGGGTAGCCATTTCGGCCATCTAGAATGTGGTGATATCTCCTAGAATCTAGGATGAAAAACCGCTCATAGTCCCCTGAAGTTCCAAGCGACCATCCATTTTCCAGTTCAATAACTCCTATAAGTTTAGTAGGATTTCGAGGATGCTTTAAGCCTACGCGCCAAGGTCTCTCTTCGGGATGCTCTCCCCAACAAGCAACAGAGCTGCCTCCTCCTACAATTAAACCTGCTTTAGATGTTTTTTTCATCACATTTCTAGCTTGTTCTATTCCATAACCCTTAGCTACTCCACCTAAATCTATCAGGACGTCATTGGGGAGTGTCACCTTTTTGTTTGTGATACTAATATCCCCAGTTGGCATCGCTTGATCAATCTCTTCTTTGGTAGGCACATTTTGTCTATCGTCACCAAACCCCCAAAGATCAACCAAACGCCCAAGTCTTATATCAAAGGCGTTACTGCTTTTTTTGCGGTATTCTTCTGAGATCTTAATAATATTGATAAGATCCTGATTTACCTCTAAAGTTCTTGCCTGATTGAGCTTGGACACACCACTTGCTAGCGAATATCGATTTGTTAAGTCATCAATACGGCTTATCTCAGCAAAACCTTTATCTAAAGTACCTTTTACTTCATCAGCTGGGGCTACGACTGTAATAGTGATAACCGTGTCCATTAAAAGGCGACTATCTTGTTCTGTTTTTAAAGTTGTGTTACTGTTTGTAATTAATTTCCAGATAAACAAAGCAAGTAAAGCCACAATTAAAATCCAAGTAATAATTTTCTTTTGCTTCATTTTGAGCTACCCGAAGGTTTTCAACTCCTTTCAAATAAAAGGCGATTAATCTTTAACTTTAATTTCTAGATCTGGCTTTAATTTTACTATAGAATTTTCTGGGATAATACCCCTAACAAATGTTAGTGGGTAGATAAAGCAATCTTTCCCGATAATTGTCCCAGGGGCCGTAACTGTATTACACCCAATTTTAGTATTATCACCAACAAAAGCACCAGCTTTAATTAGACCGGTATCTATTTTATCTATATAGATCACAGAGCCATCATTTTTAAAGTTTGATATTTTGACACCTGCTCCAAGGTTCACGTTCTCACCTAAAACGCTATCTCCCACATAGTTAAAATGAGGTGCGTGGCTGTTTTTTAACAAAACTGCCCGTTTAATCTCTGTAGTATGTCCTGCTACAGCACCCTCTCCAAGATAGACTCCACCTCTTAAATAAGCTCCTTGACGAACTATTGCTTTAGAAGCTATATATGCTGGACCAATAATGGTTACTCCATTTTCGATCTGGGCATCCTCTGCAATGTAGACTTTGCCACTTATTTCCACTTTACCTACTTTATCTAAGTTTCTTGAAAACCAATCGGCTAAATTATAGTTTGAAAAACTCTTAAAAAAATCATCTAAGGCTGTAAGTATAGACCAAGGAGCCTCTTTTTCTACGACAAAGGGCAGCTCTCTAAATAAATCCTTCCAAAGTATTGGCATTGAAAACTACAACCCCCTATTTATAGTTCAACACGAAAGATCTCCTGCCGTTCTATTTCTTCAAGTGGAAGTTTAGCCTTCATCATGTCGAAACTGTCTTCTAAGAGTAAACTTCTTACTTTAGCATACCCAAAATGGTAAGCTAGTGTGAGCATAGTCCAAATATGTGCTGTATTTATTTTGTTACCTGACCAAGCATAAACATTGGCCATATCTCCACAATAAACATGGGGATAAAATATAGCCAATATCTCTTGATTTTGTGAGATAGCTTTCCCAGTGTGAATAGGCTCACTTGTAAACTCAGGCAGTGCAAAATGGTTTTGATGAAAGATCTGCCAAATCTGTGCAGAAGATTGTTCTTGACCCATAATAAAGTGCAGGAACTTCTTCTTATTAAAATAAGTACTGTCCTCTTCCCAAACGATTTTTGAAATGTAAGGACTAGCTTCTGAGCTAAATACCACTGTCTTTAACCACTCGCTAAATCCTAAGTCTTTATAGTAATCCTTTAGATACTCTCTAGGTCTTACTGTAAGATAATAAGCTCCCCGCCTTCTTGCAACATTTATTGCCTCTTTAATCAGCATAATACCTATGCCTTTTCTTTGGTAGGCCTTATGCACCTGGGCAACTCCTATATGAGCATAGAGTTTCCCATCACTTTCCCAACCAAAAAACAGCTCTACTTCACCAACTATTAACCCCCTTTGCTCAGCAACAAGAGGTATATGACCGTTTAAAAGCAAATTGTTAAGATATACCGAACAGAGTTCTTTACTCATCCAAGAACCGCCGTTTAGCCAGCGTTCGTAAAGACTAAGAGACGAAGGTCCTGCTGCCTCATTGCGTATGCCGCCCTTAAAGCTATACCATGTGCCATCTTCTAGGTCAGAGCAGTGTACATCCACTATTTGGGCAACATCCTTTAACTCTCCTCTGCGAATAATTAGTTCTTTCATTCTTCCACCACCAAACTGATTTATAGACCAAGCTCTTTGGAGATGCTCTGCATCGCTTTTAGACCTAAGGCGATAAATTCTTCTACTTCAAAGTCTAATTCACTACATGCTTTTATTTGATCTCTGTTTGCGCCTTTTGCAAAAGACTTTGAGCAAAAACGATTCATGACAAAATTGGTGTCTATAGAGGAAAGCTTCTTATCTTCATGAATTAATGCAGATGCTACAATTAATCCAGTAAGAGGATCCACAGCATATAAGGCTTTATCTAAGTCGGTTTTGCGCTCTAAGTAGCCAGGGTGTACCTTAATGGCTTGGATAACATAATCTGGAAGATCGTAACTTTGTAAAAGCTCAGCGCTTTCTAGGCCGTGCTTTTTAGGCGTTTCTGCAGTGGTTTCGTAGTCAATATCGTGCAAAAGACCTGCTAGACCCCACTCATCTTCATCGCCTGCAAAAGAAGGAGCCAGAGCTCTTAAGATAGCCTCTGCTGCTAACATATGTTTTTGCAGGTTAACGTTTTGTACCTTGCTTTTCATTAAAGCTAAATAGTCTTCGCGATTCAAAGTAGTTCACTCCCAAGACATTAACTAGGAGGGGATGGCATGTCAAACTGGGTTACATTCGCTGAAGAATTAGGTTTTCTAGAGCCAAAGAGTTGCTCTATAGATGCACTAGATTCTTTTACTAAAAACTTAGAAAACAGAGCTGCGTACTTAGATCCCCATATCCTTAGAAATTTTAACGATTATCGTTTCCCCCAAAAAAGATTTCCTCACGCTAAATCAGTTATTTCATTAGCACTTCCTTATTATCATAAACCAACCTATAGTAATATGGGCGATTTTTCACCTTTTTCTATCTATTGCCAAGGTAAAGATTACCATCTAATCTTTAAATCCTTACTTAAAGAATATTTAATGAAGCTAAAAAGAGTATATCCTTCCTACTTCTTTGAAGGTTTCTCAGACACAGGCCCTATCTTAGATAGGGCAGCAGCAACTGCATCTGGTCTAGGCTATCTTGGCTACAACACCTGTGTTATCCATCCAAAGTACGGATCTTTTGTCTTTTTAGGCACAGTCCTTACAGACCTCCCTCTAGATGAAGAAGAGTTTCTTGGGCCCTGCAAGAGGTGCAAAGCTTGCATAAAAGCCTGTCCAACCGGCGCAATTAGAGAGCCTTATCTTTTAGATAATAACATCTGTATCTCAGCTTTAACTCAGACTAAAGGCTTTTTAAATCTTAAGCAGATGGAGATGATTAAGGGACATATCTTTGGCTGCGACATCTGTCAGCTAGTTTGTCCGCACAACAAAAATCTTCCTTCTAGTTCTATGATAACACCTTTTTACAAGTTGCAAGATCCACCACTCATGAGTTTGGTTTATCCTGATGCAGAAACCAAAAGGCTAATTAAACAAAGCGCAGCAGGCTGGAGAGGCATTACAACAATTAGACGCAATGCTCTAATTGCTATTGCTTTTAGCGAAGCAGACTTAAATCTAGAAATACTAAAAAAGGTAGCCAGAGAAGATTCCAGCCACCTTATACGCGCTTATAGTGCCTTCTGCATCCAAAAAAGAACCGGGGATAAGTCTTTATGGACTGAAATTCTCTCTGCTTCTAGTTCTCTAGAGAGTCTAACAGAATTCTATATCTCAGTCAAAGATTCCTGTTGAAAGATATCTTTCGCCGGTGTCAGGCAATACGACGACGATATTTTTGCCTTGATATTCATCTAGCTCGCTTAGTTTTAGTGCAACAGATGCTGCAGCTCCGCTAGATATCCCTACTAAAACTCCCTTGGTTCTCGCCAAATTAACTGCACCTGAGATGGCGTCTTCATTCGATACCTTAATAACCTCATCGACAATCTCTAAGTCTAAGACATCAGGCACAAAGCCTGCACCAATGCCTTGTATTTTGTGAGGCCCAGGCTCACCCCCTGAAAGAACAGGTGAGCTTTCAGGCTCTACTGCAACTATCTTTACCTCTGGCTTTTTAGACTTGAGGTACCTACCAACCCCAGTTATAGTCCCTCCGGTACCTATACCTGATACGAGCACATCAATGGAGCCAGCGGTATCATTCCAGATCTCTACACCTGTAGTTTTTTCGTGTATCTTAGGGTTAGCTGGATTTTCAAACTGCTGAGGAATAAACCCGTTATATTCCTTCTTTAATTCTTCTGCTTTATTAATAGCACCCTGCATTCCTAAAGCCCCATCTGTAAGAACAACAGTTGCTCCATAAGCACTGAGAAGCCTTCGTCTTTCGATGCTCATAGTCTCTGGCATAGTAAGGATTAACTTATATCCTTTGGCTGCTGCTACCATAGCCAGCCCTACACCGGTGTTACCACTAGTTGGTTCAATAATTACAGTTTCTGGTTTAAGTAGACCTTTTTTTTCGGCATCCTCGATCATATTCTTAGCAATGCGGTCTTTGACAGAACCACCTGCATTAAAAGACTCTATTTTAGCCCAAACTTTTGCTTTGTTATCACCAATCTCTAAAAGAGGTGTGTTCCCAATTAGTTCAAGGATATTCTGGTATACTTTCATCATAATCCTCCCAATTGCAAGTATTCCCATCGGGATTAGGTTATTTAAATCTACCCCGCCACTGAGCTTTTGTCAATATGAAATATTATAGTAGTCTCTTAAAGCTTTTACATATTCAAGTCTTTCATTGATCACCTTTTCTAACTTAGGATACTGGTTTAATTCTAATTTTATTAGACCACCGTTATCTTTTATCATTTTGACATAGCCTGAGAGTGTTTCTTCTTCTAATCCTAAGTAGCTGCCGTTTTTAATGATCCTTTCACATAGATCATCTAGGTAAATTTTAATTGCACCCTCAGTATCGCGGTGTACAGGAACTGCTTTTTCTCTAAAGACACCGTTTTTTATCCTCATATATTTATATATGCCAAGATTTGCTTCTGAAAAAATCGCAATACCAGGAAGGTTTTGCTGGCGCAATTCAATGATTTGGTTTTCAAGTTCAGCTGGACTGTTCATATAAAGGTATAAACCTAGCCCACTAAAAAGTGGCACAGACCCAATGTTTGCAGCTTTATCTTCCCTTATTGCTGCCCGAAGTTTGGGCGTGGTATCTCGGTACTGCATTGGTGTAACAAAATCGATATAACCTTGGGTAGACCAAAAGACCCAGTCTTGGAAAAGAGACTTAAAGTCCCATGAATAAGGCGACCCTACTGCAGCAGAGAGAAGCAGATCAGGTTTGATCTCTTTTAATTTGTTATAGCACCATCTAACAAAAGCATCAACATGTGCTCTTCTGAAATTCTTATGAGCTTCATCTTGGCTGCTTCCCAAAGCAAAATCTATAGGGTCTTGAAAGAAGATTTTTTGATATAGGCTTCTTGAAGCTTTACTATAGCCAAAATCCCCATCTTCGTAGCGAATGTAATCGAGATGGAGGCCATCTATATCATAATTAGTCACTAGTTCAGTCATAACAGCCTCTAGATATCTGCGAAACTCTGGAATGACTGGAGAAAGAAACCATGAGTTTGAACTTCCTCTAGTTCCATCTCTAGTAACCTCTAACCACTCAGGATGCTGGTTTATTAAATAACCTGGAGATTTGTAACCGGAGGAAAATACTCGGACTAAAGGATGGACTTCCATACCCCTTTTATGTGCTTCTTTAATAAAGATATCTAAAATATCGCCATCGTCCCATAGATAAAGATATTGATCTTGAATCTTTGCTACCTCACTAGGGTAGATAGTTGTACCATATGCATAGACTTCCGGAAATAGGATATGAATATCGATCTCGGCAAACATGTCTAATAGCCTTGTAATATCGCCTCTTTCAAAAAAATTACCAAAGGTTACGTAATCTACCCAAATGCACCTTGTCTCTGCAATTCTTGTATCTACAAATAACGGTTCAAGGGTATCTAGTATATTTTTGCCTTCTTGAACCGTTTGCCAATTGTCACTTGCAAGCATTGGCTCAGCCTCATTTAATTGTTCTAAAACATATACTGGATCTATGTTCTGCAGATTCCACAAAGCCTCGTCTAAGCGGGACTTATAATCATCTATTTGAGCAAATACTGGAACACAAATAATCATGGTCACAAAGACTATCAGCAAATATCGCTTTGTCACGCTTACCCTCTCCCTTTGCTTTTAGATCAAAAGCTACTTATACTGTTTAGTTAACCACTATAGTAAAACTTCCTTGTCTGATTTAAAAGAGAGTGTGGAAAACCCTTTGAACTATATCGATTGCTCTAAGGGTCTAGTTATGTTCCGTTTTTAAGCTCCAAGAGATTAATTTCTACGCAATTGTTTAAATGCTTGCAGCATTTAGCTGTCTACACTTGATTACCTAACACTAAATAGCCAACACAGTGAAATTTAGTAGCTACCTATTTTTGACTTACAAAAGACTGCGTTTAAATGCATCTCGTTTTTTGTGCATAGGAAGATACACGATCTTGCCTTTTTATCTTACTCTTTAATAAACGTTCTACCCTCGGGCGATTATAGCGTTGAACAATTATACATGGGATATTAACCGACAAAGCATAGACTAACATAACCCAAGGTACCAGAGGTGGTGTGAAGAACCAGAACACCCAAAACGGTAATATTGCCAGCCAGTGTGCCATCTCACCTCGTGCTGATTCAACTAGAAATCTTTTCAAGGTCTCTTCTGAAAAGTTGTCTAGTTTCTTCTTTTTAAAACCACGCTTTTTCCAGACCATACCGCCATCTGGCAATAGATGCTTCCAACGTCTTACCCGAAAAATTCTGTTATAAATGAGCCCGTCTTTCTCAAAGCTATGCGAACGGAACAAGAAAATATCAGGTGCAAAGAAACTGTCCGGTAGGTTAAGGCAGACAACTACCGAACCTACTTGCAACAACGGCCAGACAAGAAAGCACATTACCACCGTCCAGGTATCCGATAGACAAATTATCCTCATGACTTTTCACCTGTTTCAATAGCTCGCCCCTTCCAGGTTACCTTGAGTCCAAAGAGTTTCTTAAATGCAGAAACTGTAAATACCCCCACAAAAACAAGCATCAATACTGGATAGAAGATAAATGCCCAAACCTTAAAGTGACCAATACGCTTTGCTATAACAGCTAATATGAATACCCATATGGCATTTAGAACTGAGTAGATCACCAGCCACACCCAGTCCATCAAAATTGCGGACCTGATTAGATTTACTGGCACAGAAATGAGGGAGGTAATCCACAGAAAAACCATCGTGAATATATAAGCGGGCGTGTTGGCTGCACCAGCTGCGATATTTTTTGTCCACCCTTGAATCAGACTGCGCATTCCTTCGCTGTACATACGAAAAGAAACATCCTTATTTCCT
>JAQVYS010000055.1 GCA_028708605.1 Bacillota bacterium | reverse complement strand
AGAAAGCTTAGGATATCATGAAACTGAAAATCCCGATGAGGCTGATATTGTCCTCTTTAATACTTGTTCTGTTAGAGAAAATCCTGAAAGAAAAGTATATGGCAGGATCCAGCAGTATAAAGAAGACTCTGGTAAAATAATCGGAATCTGTGGTTGTATGGTGCAACAAGGCTCCGAGTTTGAGTATATTAAAAAAGAATTGCCTCAAGTTAGCCTGGTTTTTGGTACACATAATATCCATGAACTTCCAGATCTCATTGAAAGAGTAGCAATGGGAGAGAGAGTGCTTGATGTTTGGGAAGACAAAAAAGAAATCATTGAAGGTCTTCCTGCAAAGAGAGAAAAAGGTGTTAAAGCGTTCGTTAATATATCGTATGGATGCAATAATTTTTGCACGTATTGTATAGTTCCATATACCAGAGGCAGAGAAAAATCACGCCTGCCAGAGAACATTATTACAGAAGTTAAGGAACTAGCTCAAAATGGTTACAAGGAAGTTACGCTTCTTGGGCAGAATGTTAACTCATATGGTAAGGATCTAGGAGTGGATTTTGCAACTTTACTCGAAAAGGTCCATGAGGTAGATGGGATTGAGCGGATTCGCTTTACCACATCCCATCCTAAGGATCTTTCAGATAGATTAATAGATTGCTATAAGAATCTTCCAAAGCTCTGTGAGCACTTGCATCTTCCGATTCAAGCAGGGAGTGATCGCATCTTAGAGCTCATGAATCGACGCTATAGTTCAAAGCACTATTTAGAGCTTGTTGATAAGTTAAGGAAGGCTGTCCCTAGTATTTCTCTTACAACAGATCTTATTGTAGGCTTTCCTGGGGAAACAGAAGAGGACTTTTTGCAGACTTTAGAGATTGTTAAAAAGGTCCGCTATGATTCTGCATTTACATTTATCTATTCACCTAGGAAAGGTACGCCTGCAGCTAAAATGGTAGAGCAGATTAAAGATGAAGTAAAAAAAGACCGCATCTATCGTTTAATTGAGTTACAAAATCAGATTTCAGGTGAATTAAATCAGAGACTTGTAGGCACTACAGTTGAAGTTTTAGTTGAAGGAACTAGCAAAACCGATGACAGTAAGTTAACTGGTAAAACTCGAACTAATAAGACAATCAATTTTTCAGGGGATAAAAGTCTAATTGGCAGCACCATTCTGGTGGAGGTTACTGCAGGAAAACTTTCTTCACTTGAGGGAAGCTTTAAAGGAGCAGAAAATAATGGATGATGTGAGAATTGGTGATCTTCTTTTTACAAGTAAATGCGATATAGAAGGTATGGATGTTATTACTATAGATCAAAAACCCCTTGGGATGGTCTCCTTCCAAGTGGTCGATATTGCAGCTTATACAGTCAGATATATAGGTGTAGAGGCTGTCAAAAATATCTATCTCATTCCAGCTGAATTAATCTTGGATGTAGATGAAAATGGTCTTATCATGGACTTTGATGCAAATGTATCTGCAAAACTACTACCGTTACTTGAAAATTGGCAAGAGTCTTTTGCAAGAGCCTTTGAAGAAAAAATATACAGCACTCTGAATCTTACTCCTTATTGGCAGTAAATTTAGACTAGAGGTGATTTGATGAGTCTGGACAAGCTTGAGCTTATAGACATGAATGAATTAACACCGATGCTTAGGCAGTACTATCAAATTAAAATGAAATATCCAGATTGCATCTTGCTTTTTCGTTTGGGTGATTTTTACGAAATGTTCGGCGAAGATGCAGAAGTTGCATCTAAGGTCCTAGAAATAACCCTCACTAGTAGGGAAGCCGGGAATAAAGGCCGCATTCCGATGTGTGGAGTGCCATACCATGCAATTGAAGGTTATTTGTTGACTCTAGTTGAAAACGGGCTTAAAGTTGCTATCTGTGAGCAGCTTGAAGATCCCAAAAAAGCTAAGGGAGTTGTAAAAAGAGATGTAACACGAGTGGTTACTCCAGGCACTATAACTCTTCCTCAAGCTTTAGATGAAAAAAGTAATAACTATATAGCGGCAATTTTTGGGCAAGGCGACGCGTATGGCATCGCTTTTGCTGATGTCTCTACTGGCGATTTTAAAGCAACTGAAATTAGAGGGGAAAAGGCTGAGATTAAGGCAAGAGATGAATTGTTGCGTTTAAATCCAAAGGAAGTCATTTTACCCGAAAATTTCTTTGCTCAAAGCATCGTCGATACATTAGGGCATCTTAAGGTCAGCTACGAAAGAAGAGAGGAAAACACGTTTGTAGTAAGAAATGGCTACAAGGTTCTTACTCGTCACTTTGGTGTAAGCACTTTAAACGGTTTTGGAATTGAAAACCAATCTGCATTAATATCTGCAGCAGGGGCCTTACTTAACTTCTTGGAAGACACTCAAAAAATAGCTCTGGAACACATAAAAAGTATTCAAGCCTACTCCCTTAGCGATTATATGATCTTGGATGTTTCCACACAAAGGAATTTGGAAATACTTACCACGATTAGAGAAAATAAGAAACAAGGCTCGCTACTTGGAGTCTTAGATAAGACGGTTACAGCAATGGGAGGGAGAGGTTTAAAAAGATGGCTTTCTCAGCCCCTAATCGATTTATCTCAAATTGAAGACCGACAAGACAAGGTAGAGGTTTTCTTTACAGACGACTCACTCCGACTCAAACTGAGAAGCGCTCTTGAAAAAGTGTTTGATTTAGAAAGACTTAGCGGCAGACTTGCTTATAAGACTGCTAATGCTAGAGACTTAGTGGCACTTAGGGATTCGTTTAGAAAACTTCCAGAGATAAACAAGTTAGTTGTAGGTATCGATAAGTTATCTAGTTTAAAGGATTTAGATACACTAAGTGATCTTGCAGATTTGATAGGTGAGGCTATAGTAGAAGACCCGCCATTTACTCTTACAGAAGGTGGCATAATTCAAAACGGTTACAACGAGGAACTTGATAGCCTTAGAGAGATTGCAACTGGAGGAAAAGAGTGGATTGCTAATCTCCAAAAAAAAGAAAGAGAAAGAACGGGGATTAAATCCTTAAAGGTAGGTTTTAACAAGGTCTTTGGCTACTATATCGAAGTTACTAAAGCCAATCTTAGTATGGTACCAGATCAATACCAGAGAAAACAGACCCTAGCAAATGGTGAGCGTTATATTACTCCTGAGCTTAAGGAGTATGAGTCAAAGGTTTTAGGTGCTGAAGAAAAAATCAATTCGCTTGAATATGAGATTTTTACTAGTGTTCGAGATGCTTTGACAACTAACATTGAACGAATCCAAACTGTAGCAAAAATCGTTACAGATCTAGATATCTACACCGCACTTGCTGAGGTTGCAAGGCAAAAAAACTACACCAAGCCAGAGGTTAATCTAGGAGATGTGCTTGAAATCACTGAAGGTCGCCATCCTGTTGTCGAGGAATATTTGCCTCAAGGCGAATTTGTTCCCAATGACACTCTTTTATGCAGTGAGAAAAAAAGGATTGCAATTCTAACTGGACCTAATATGTCTGGGAAATCTACCTATATGAGACAGGTGGCGTTAATTAGCCTGATGGCTCAGATAGGCTCTTTTGTACCTGCATCTCATTGCAAAATTGGTCTTGTAGACCGAATCTTTACTAGAGTAGGTGCGTCTGATGATCTTGCTTCAGGACAGTCTACCTTTATGGTGGAAATGACCGAAGTGGCTAATATTTTGCACAATGCAACAGACAAAAGTCTAGTTATATTAGATGAGGTTGGTCGTGGCACAGCCACATTTGATGGACTAAGCATTGCTTGGGCTGTAACAGAGTATTTACATGATAGAATCGGTTGTAAAGCTATCTTTGCAACTCACTATCATGAATTGACACAGCTTGACGAATCCTTGCCTCAGGTTTTTAACTTGCAAGTGGCAGTGCAACACTCGGGCAAACAGGTTTTTTTCTTAAGGAAGATTATCGCAGGTGGAGCAGATAAGAGTTATGGAATTGATGTAGCAAGACTTGCAGGTCTACCTGACGAGCTTTTAGAAAGAGCAAGAGAGGTTTTGGTTGGGCTAGAAAAGGGCAATAAAAAATCAGAACCAAAGCCAAGTCAAATGTCTCTTTTTGATATGAGTGAAGATCCTATCGTAGATAAACTAAAAACGATTGATATTGATAACCTTACACCAATAGGTGCCCTAAATACTTTAGCTGGCTTGATAGATGAAGTAAGAAGGAGGTAGGCCGATGATTCGAGTACTTGATTTGGATACTGTTAATAAGATTGCAGCTGGTGAAGTGGTAGAAAGGCCCTCCTCTGTGGTTAAAGAGCTTGTAGAAAATTCGTTAGATGCTGGTGCAGATGAGATCTCTGTAGAGATTTTAAAAGGCGGCATGTCCTTTATTAGGGTAAGAGACAATGGTAGAGGCATTTCAAAAGATCAACTTCCTGTGGCCTTAGAACGACATGCAACGAGTAAGATTGCTTCGGTTTCTGATATTGAGATGATTTCATCGCTAGGCTTTAGAGGTGAGGCTTTGCCTTCCATTGCTGCTGTTTCAAATTTCCAGTTAGCAAGTGCGAAAGAAGGTCAGACAGGTTATGTACTCGAGGTTTATGGTGGAAAGCTTTGTGATGTAGTGCCTAAAGCTATGTCTAAAGGCACTATTGTTGAGGTGGAGGATCTTTTTTATAACGTACCAGCAAGAAGGAAGTTCATTAAATCAGAGAATACCGAAGCTGGTAGGATTAAAAAATATTTGGAAGCTGCTGCTATTTCTAGACCTGACGTGGCCTTTTTGTTTGTCAAAGACGGTAAAAAAATTATTCAAACTAAAAAAACCGACAATCAGTTACTTGGTATTAGCGCGGTTTTTGGTGAAAAGCTCGCCTCAGAGTTATTAGAAATAGAAGGTAGAACTGGGACATATAGTGTAAAAGGATATGTGGGGAAACCAGATATTGCAAGAGGCAGGCGGGATATGCAGATATTTATCCTTAATGGTCGCATTGTGGAATGCAAGACTATTCAAGCTGCCCTAGAAAAAGCATTCTATGACGTTATCCCTAGAGGGCGCTTTCCAATAGCGTTTTTATGTTTAGATATTCCTTCTCAAGATATCGACGTCAATGTCCATCCAGCAAAGCTTTTAGTGAGACTTTCAAGCGAGAATCAAGTTTTTTCTTTAGTTCACAGGGCTGTTAAAGATGTCATCAATGAAAGACTATTAGAACCAGCAAGTTTTGCAGAGCCATATGGAACAAAACAAAGACAGCACCACAGGGTAGATTCTAATGATCAAAAAGGCTTCGAGTGGGTGACAAAGCGAGAAAATCAAGTAGGTAACGTAGAAGAAGCTGTGAGCTTTGAACCAATAAAAATGGGAACTAGAGAGAGCGTTTGGGATAGATTTTCAACGGAGCTTACAAAAGATACAAAAGAAGATGAATTGTTCCTAGTTAGAGACAGCAGGGAGATTAGTAGATCCTATCCAAAAATACTAGGCCAAGCCAATAAGACTTACATTATAGCGGAGTGGGATGATGCGATTATTCTCTATGATCAGCATTCCGCCCACGAAAGAATACTGTACGAAAAGTACTTAGACGATAAAGCTAACTTACCTCAAACTGAGCTTTTGTTTCCTTTGCCATTAAATCTTAGTCCAGATGAATATGCTGCTTTGGACCGCATCAGACCTAATATAGAGAATCTAGGTTTTGGTATCTCTGAATTCGGACCATCGACTTTAGCAATAACTCATGTACCAAGTGATGTTCCTGGTTCTGAGGCTGAGGAGGCTGTCAAGGAATTACTTCTTGAAAAACCAGGTCCTCTGTTTAGACAAAAAGCTGCAGCAGTTTTGGCGTGCAGAGGATCGCTTAAAGCAGGTAATGCGTTAGATGAAAATCAGATGCGGTTACTGATTTTAGGGCTAAATAGTTGCAAAACTCCGGCTTTATGTCCTCATGGTAGGCCAACTATGTTAAGACTAGATTGGAACGAATTAGAAAAGCGTTTTGGTAGAAACAGATAACTTTAGTAGGGGGTGAGAAAAAGTGGCAGAGCCAATTGTAGCTGTTGTAGGTCCTACAGCATCAGGAAAGACAGAACTTGGGCTATATCTTGCAACCGAGCTAAATGGAGAGATTGTTTCAGCAGATTCGATGCAAGTCTATCAAGGATTAGACATAGGAACAGCCAAGATAGAACCTGGGAAAAGGACAGTACCCCATTATCTTATCGATGTAGTTGGTCCAAATGAAGATTTTAGTGTAGCAGACTATAAAGAATTAGCTACTTTGGCAATTGATGAGATCCGGAAAAAAGGCAAACGGCCGATTTTTGTCGGAGGCACAGGATTATACCTACAAACAGTTTTAGATGGGCTACTTTTCCCTGAACCCCAAAGAGATGAGAGATTGAGGAAAAAACTTATAGACCAAGCTAAAGAGCTTGGTAATGAGTATTTATATCGCAGACTCCTATCTTGTGATGAAGAGTCTGCAAGGAAGATTCATCCAAACGATGTGCGTAGGATCGTTAGAGCTCTTGAAGTTTATATTAAAACAGGAACTCCGCTTTCTAAATTACAAGCAAAACATAGAGAGAAAAAGCCGCGCTATGATACAATTTGGATAGGTCTTATTTCAGATCGTAAAATTTTGTATGAGAGAATTGATTGTAGAGTAGATGAGATGATTAAAATGGGCCTTATAGAGGAAGTAACTAAACTTTATCAAGGAGGTCTTGAACCTAAATCGACCGCTTATCAGGCTTTAGGGTATAAAGAAATAATTTGGTATTTAAAAGGTTTTGTGACCTTAAGTGAGGCTATTAGAATTTTAAAACGAGATACTAGGCACTATGCTAAAAGACAGTTGTCTTGGTTTCGCAGAAATGATCGTATAAAATGGTTTGACTATGGTGACTATGAAGACAAAATGGAGCTTTACAAAGACGTAGTTTTCTATGTTAAAAGCCAAAACCAATAAGAGAACCTCTCCACTTAGGTGAGGTTCTTTTTTGGTAGCATAAAAAAGCTTTAAGCCATACTTTAGACCTAGGAGGAGATGTTTATGATTTCCTGGGTAAATGGGGTTCCATATGAAGGACAGTTAATATACCTACAACCTCAAAACGAGATGCAATTGACAGCTAAAGCACAGCAAACTAATCCATGGCTTGAACTAGAATCACTAATAGGACTTGCAGCTGTTAAAACAGAATTACGTGAGATTTGTGCTTACGCATCGATTAGTCACAAAAGAAAGCTACTAGGATTAAGATCAGAAGAACTGACACTTAATATGGCTTTTGTAGGTAACCCAGGAACAGGGAAGACTACAGTAGCACGAATTGTCAGTAGGATCTTAAAACAATCTGGTGTATTGAACAGTGGGCATTTAATTGAAGTTGAGAGAGCTGATCTAGTGGGAGAGTATGTTGGTCATACAGCAAGACGAACTAGAGAGGTCATTAACAAAGCCTTAGGAGGGGTTCTCTTTATCGATGAGGCGTATTCGCTTGCTAGAGGAGGAGAAAAAGACTTTGGTAAGGAAGCACTTGATGCTCTTGTAAAAGCGATGGAAGATCACCGCCATGAACTGGTAGTTATTGCAGCTGGATATCCAGATGAAATGGCAGAGTTTCTTAAGCTAAACCCAGGACTTGTTTCGAGAATGCCTATTAACATCAAGTTTGCTGATTACTCCAAAGAGGAACTTATGCAAATAGCCCTTCTGATTTTAGCAAGCTCTGATTACCGCTTATCTCCTAAGGCTGTAGTCAAGCTCCGTCAAAAATTAACAGGGTTAGAAGGTAATGGCAGGGACGTACGTAATATTTTAGAACAAGCTATGCGTAGGCAAGCGGTAAGACTTGAGGCACTCGGTCATTTCAAAAGAGAGGACCTTATGGTAATAAGACCCGAGGATCTTTGTTAAGTAATTTGTGTTGTCTATCCTTTTAATAAAGTTTAATATGAATTAGGAATGAATTGGATTTAGGAGGATTCTTTAATGTATAAGGAGTTAGGTATTGAAGATAGTTTTTTAAAAGAGGTTGAAGACGCAGAAAATGAGCTAAAAGACCAGTTTGCAGAGTTAGAGAGTATCTGTGAATTTTGGAGTATACGTATACTTGATGCTTTTAGAAAGGCTCGGGTTAGCGAGTATAGCTTTTTTTCAAGTAGTGGTTATGGGTATAACGACGAAGGCCGCTTTCATCTAGAAGAGGTATATAGCAAAGTCTTTGGCACAGAAAGTGCTTTAGTTAGGCCCCAAATGGTATCTGGAACCCATGCCATTACTTTAGGATTAAGAGGTGTATTAAAGCCTGGTGACAGGGTCCTAATTGCGACTGGTCTTCCTTACGATACCATGCAGACAGTTATGGGTTTATCTGGGAACTCTCCCTCTGCGTTAAAAAATTATCAGATAAACTTTGATGTGTTACCTTTAATAGAAGATGATACAATCGATCTTAATCTGCTAAAAGAAAAACTGCATTTTCCTACAAAGATGGTCTATTTTCAACGATCAAGGGGCTATAGCGACAGGCATACCTTCAGTAACAGTGAATTAGAACAAGCTATGGAGGTAGTACACCAAAACAGTGATGCTATCTGCTATGTGGACAATTGCTACGGGGAATTTGTATCTAGGAAAGAGCCTACATTCTACGGTGCTGATTTAGTGGCCGGATCCTTGATTAAAAATCCTGGGGGAGGCCTTGCTCAATCAGGTGGTTACTTAGTTGGACAAGCTGATCTTGTAGAATTAGCAGCAGAAGCTCTTACTGCACCTGGGCTTGGTTCTGAAGTTGGCGCAACATTTAACCAAACAAAGTTGGTGCTACAAGGTCTCTATCAGGCACCTATTATGGTGCTTCAGGCCACAAAATCTGCAGTATTATTTAGTAAAGTGCTAAGAAAAAGGGGATACTGGGTATCTCCACTACCACACGAAGCTCGTTTTGACACTGTCCAGTTAATAGGTTTTAACACTAAAAACGAATTGATTAATTTTTGTAGGGCGATCCAATACTGTTCACCTATAGATAGTTTTGTTACACCAGAGCCAGGACCTATGCCTGGATATGAACATGAGGTTATAATGGCAGCAGGTACTTTTGTCCAAGGAGCAACGTCTGAATTAAGTGCAGATGCCCCTCTGAAACAGCCATATCGGGCGTATTTGCAAGGAAGTCTGAACTATTTTCAGTCTAAACTCGCTTTACTGGAATATTTACGGAAAAATGCTTGACTGTCCAAGCAAACCTCAGTATAATTAGTTAAGTATTTTTTTGTTAAATCGGGTCTTTATATTTAAATAGAGACGCACCAAGGAGGGAGATATGTTGATCCAGGCTTTGGGTAGACACATCCTTTGTGAGGCATACGGGTGTGACAGAAAAGTATTAAATGATGTTCGCCGTGTGGAGAAGATTATGGTTGCTGCAGCGCTTGCTGCTGGAGCTGAGGTAAGAGAAGTAGCTTTTCACCATTTTAGTCCTCAGGGAGTAAGTGGTGTTGTGGTGATTTCGGAATCTCATCTAGCGATTCATACGTGGCCAGAATTTGGTTATGCAGCAATAGACGTTTTCACTTGTGGTGAGTCTGTCGATCCCTGGGTAGCATGTGATTATCTCTTCGAAAAATTCGATGCACAAAATGTTCAATCGTCAGAAGTTCAGCGTGGAATGGTTCCAATGGAACTATTAAGGATAGATGATGAAAAGGTATCTTAGCCAGTCTATAGAAAAAAGAAGTCTATTCCCTTTTGAAAAGTCGAAGAGGGATAGACTTTTTTTGTTTTATTAACTAGATTTGGCAGGCAATAAGGACTTTTAAGGAGAATATGTAATTACAGAATATTGTCGGTTTAGGGGGACAAATAAAAATAATGAGGGACTCATTGCAGTTTTTAGAAGCTCTTTGTAATGCCCCAGGAGTATCGGGGTTTGAAGGTGATGTGCAGAATATTTTACGGTCTGAATTAGAAAAAATGGAGACTGAGATAGTTACAGATAATTTGGGATCTATTATTGCTAAGGACGGCCAAAAGGGACCTAGAGTCATGGTTGCAGGACACATGGATGAGATTGGCTTTATGGTACGCCTCGTCACAAAAGAAGGTTTCCTGCGGTTTTCAGCATTAGGTGGATGGTGGGACCAGGTTCTTTTAAGCCAGAGAGTGGCAATTTATGGCAAAAAAGGACCGATAATTGGAATAATTGGTTCAATGCCGCCTCACGTCTTGAGTCCTGAAGACAGGAAAAAACCCGTTGATAAACATGATATGTTTATTGATGTAGGGGCCTTTTCAGACAGCGAAGTTGAAGAAATGGGAATTAGGCCAGGAGATCCGATTGTCCCTGTAAGTCCTTTTACAAATATGGCAAATGAAGATATGTTTATTGGTAAAGCTTTAGATAATAGAGTAGGCTGTGCAATTGCTGTAGAGACTCTAAAAGTCTTAACGAGTGAGGGACATCCTAATCAGGTTTATGCAGTTGGTACAGTTCAAGAAGAAGTTGGTTTAAGAGGAGCGCAAACTGCAGGTACTTTAGTAGAGCCAGATATCGCTTTGGCTTTTGAAGTGGCAATTGCAGGAGACACTCCAGGGGTCGATGAAAACAAAGCCCGTGCAAAACTTGGGAAAGGACCAGTTATTTTTTTAATGGATCGCTCACTTATTCCTAATCTACGGCTCCGTGATTTAACTATAGAAACAGCGAAGGAATTAGGTATAGATTACCAGGTAGATATCATGGAGGGAGGAGGGACTGATGCTGGACGGATCAGCATGGTCCATAGAGGCGTACCATCACTGTGTATTGGTGTACCTGTAAGATATATCCATAGTCACACTGGTGTAATTAATATCCAAGATTATTTTAAAGCGATTGAATTGACTTCAGGTGTTGTTGCAAAGCTTGGTACAGAAACTGTGGCCTCAATTAAAAAAGTCTGGTAAATCTTCATAAAACTCGTCATTTGATAATTAAATAACTCTCATTGCAGGATAATACCCCTAGTACTAGGTAGAATCTTTATGAATACCAGATCGGTAAAAAAGGGGTGTGGAAATGGTAACCTTGCTGCAAGTAGCGAAGCAATATGACCCGAACGACCGCTACGCTAGCATGACCGATGAAGAGATAGTTGTTTTAGCTCAAAGTGGAGAGAGTCAAGCAGAAGAGTATCTTATTCGTAAGTATGAGCGCATGGTTCAATTGTGGAGTAAACCGTATTTTTTGCAGGGAGCAGAAGATGATGATTTACTCCAAGAAGGTCGTATAGGATTGTTTAAGGCAATAAGAGATTTTAATCCAGGCTCTTCAAATTTCTGGTCCTTTGCTAAACTATGTATTGTTCGTAATATTATCAGCGCAATTAAGGGTACCACTAGACAAAAACATATTCCTTTGAACTCATACACGTCACTTTTTAAGTCTGTTTTTGATAGCGAAGGAGATCGAACACTAGTTGAAGTAATAACTGATGATAAGGTTGTCGATCCAGAAGCGATAATCATAGACAGAGAGAAGCTAAAGAGCACTAAATATTTTATTAGTATGGCATTAAGTGAATTTGAGTACAGGGTGTTTATTCTATACTTAAATGGGCTAAGTTATAAAGAAATGGCCAATAAATTACAAACTCATACCAAATCTATTGATAATGCGCTTTGCCGGGTAAAATCCAAGATTCAGAATGAACTGATCTTGTAAATGAGGTGAGCCCACAACGGGCTCATTTTTAATCTAGTAAAGGGGGTGCTAACCACATGGAGATTAGTAACTCCGAAATTGTGATTAGATTAGTTTTGACACTTATTTTTTCGGGAATAATTGGACTAGAAAGAGAAAGCCATCGCAAATGGGCTGGGTTTAGGACCCATATTCTTGTTGGGGTTGGAAGTGCTTTGATCATGATTATTTCCATCTATGGATTACCTCTACATGAATATGGTGTACAGCGCGACCCGTTTCGTTTAGCAGCACAGGTTATTAGTGGAATTGGTTTCTTAGGTGCAGGAACTATCTTGCACCAAGGTACAAATGTCCAAGGACTAACTACAGCAGCTAGCCTCTGGGTAGTTGCAGCGATTGGACTAGCTACTGGCGCTGGACTGTTTTTCCCAGCTATAGTAACTTGTGTTTTCGCGTTTTTGATCTTAACATATATTCATCACATCGAAAAAGTATTTTTACGGAGTCGGTTTCAAAGTTTAGTCTTAGAGACGATTGATCGGCCGGGTCTTATAGGCAGTATAGGCAAGATTTTGGGGGATCTCGAGATCAATATTTACAATATTGAGTTAAACTCTATAGAAAGAGAAGAGGGTGACCGTCTTTTAAAAGTTAAGATGGAACTTGATGTTCCTAGAAATTTTAACGCAGGAGATCTGCTTGCAAGTCTAGCAAACATAGATGGAGTTATCACAACGGTTTTAGAATAAATACCTAGATCACACATCAAGAGAGGGGACATAGTGATGCATCTCCCAGAGAAAATGCATTGCGACTAAAATGGCGACAATCTTAGTAACAAACGACGACGGTATTCTTGCCGAAGGCATTTGGGCTTTAGCCGAAGAGCTCTCCCAAATAGGAACAGTTTACGTAGTTGCTCCTGATAGAGAGCGCAGTGCAATTGGGCATGCTGTGACTATGTCTAGACCACTCAGAATTAAAAGGTATGGAGAAAACGCTTTTATGGTAGATGGAACTCCAGCGGATTGTGTTAAGCTTGCTCTGGAAACTATCTTACCAAAAAAACCTGATTTAATTGCTTCAGGTATAAATAACGGTCCTAATCTTGGTACTGATATTTTTTACTCAGGAACTGTTTCCGGAGCTATGGAAGGCGCTTTTTACGGGGTTCCAGCAATGGCCGTATCTTTAGCTGAGAGTTATAGTAAAGAAGCTTACAGAACCGCAGCTTCTGAAGGTTTGTGGGTGGCCAAGACTATCTTAGTAAGGGGACTTAATCCTGAAACGATACTTAATGTTAATGTGCCTTTTCCAACGAAAAAGAGGGCTTTAACAACTCTTGCTCCAAGGCTGTACAGCAAGGCTTTTGAAGAACGCAAGGATCCATTTGGTCGCCACTATTATTGGATGGCAGGTGAAGTCATCGCAAATGCTGAACCAGATGAAGCCGATGTGAGCGCTGTTTCTAAGAAAATCACTTCTATTACTCCAGTGAATTTTAGTTTAGATAGAATTAGCGATCGTGATCCATATAAATCTTGGCCTCTTAAGTAAGTAGGCGCACATGAGCAAGTTGGTTCATATATTTTAGCAGGGGGTGGTAGTATCTATCTCCTGCTTATCTTTTTGCCTTTAGCTGCGATGTATGTTGGTCTT
>JAQVYS010000123.1 GCA_028708605.1 Bacillota bacterium | reverse complement strand
GTTAAAGCAAACCTCGAATCTACCGTTGTTCTTCATGGATTTGGCATCTGGATCCTTAATACAGACTTGGTTTTTATTAGTTTCCTCAGGTTCTTTTTTAATTATCTTAAGTTCCTGAATCCGTTCCGGATAATCACTAACTTTTTCAGTAAGCTGCTGTTTAAAATCGTTGTCGGTTGTCGCCAAGAAATCGTTAATATATTCTTCGATTCTCGAATCGTAATACTCCAGCTTTTTCTTGATGATATTTTCGTTGTAATGCTTGCTTTTAGCACTATTTGCCTTAATTTTGGTTCCATCTATAGCGACAAGCTCTCCGTCGATTAGTCCATATCCTTTAAGGAACAGGGTAAACTCTTTGAAAAGGCCTTTAATTGCGGCCCTGTTATCTTTCATAAAGGCAGACAAGGTTCCGTGATCCGGCCTAATTTTACGGATTAACCACATCAATTCAATGTTTCTGGTCGCTTCAGTTTCCATCTTGCGTGAAGATCTAATCCCGTTCATGTAACAATATACATAAAGTTTTAGCAGGTCTGATCGTCTATACGGCCTTTGAACTCCCCGAATCGGTTATAAATCCCAATTGTTGTAAGTCTACAGAGTCTAATCCTATATTTTACGACCCGCTAAAAGACCAACTCAAACCTGCGTTTTAGATGCGACTTCGCCTTTTTGCTACTATCTCTTGATTAAAGACATAGGAAGTCTATCTTTTCTAGATCTAACCAAACATTGATTAGCGATCATCATTGAAGTTAGACTTATCAATGATTTATAAAGCATTGTCCTTTGACAACAAATGACAAAATGCAATTGATCTTAAAATGCTTACTTTGCTTTTTCAGACCCTAATATATATGGTTGCTCAAAATCCTTGTTCCTTAGGTTTCCGTAGATAAATCCTACTATTGCACCTATCGCTGCTGGGATAATCCAACCAAGGCCCTTTGAGTAAAACGGAAGATTGTTAAGGATGTTTACTTTTATCCCAAATTTTCCGATGGCCTCTAAGATGCTTACAAAGGAAGTACATATCATCGCAAAGAGATATACATAAAAATTTCCCTTGTAAAAGTTATCGAAAAGTGCAAGTACCATAAGAACGATTGCCATTGGATATATAGCAGTCAATACTGGAACTGAAAATTTGAGTATTTGTGTCAATCCTACATTCGCAAATATCATGCTTGATACTGTGAGTATTGCAATCCACGTTCTATATGAAATCTTTGGCATCAACTTTGCAAAGTATTGGCTACAGGAGGTTAAAAGCCCTACAGAAGTTGTTAAACAAGCCAGGGAAAATATTATACCTAATAAAACAGATCCCTTCTGGCCAAATAAATAAAACACAACTTTTGTGAGTGTTTGTGCTCCATTCTCAGTGAGTCCAAACCTTGTCTGCGAAACAGCTCCTAAATATGCAAGCACCCCATAGATAATTGCTAATAACAGCCCAGCTATCGACCCTGCTTTAATAGTATTTGACACGAGATTCTTTTCGTCTTTTACTCCCATCTCCTTCAAGGCGAGAGAGATTACAATACCAAAATTAAGCGCTGCAATAGCATCCATTGTCATATATCCATCTAAAAACCCTTTAAGTAAAGGAAACTGTGCATAATCACCAATAGGTGCCCCAAATACACCTATGGGTTTAAATAAACTAAATACAAATATACTTGCTATCAAAACCAATAGTACCGGTGTTAAAACTTTCCCGAATCTGTCCACAAGTTTTGATGGTGACATACATAACCAATAAGCTATGCCAAAATAAACTAAAGTATAGACAAATAATGGCAATCTACTTTCACTTACTATGTTTGCTAGAAATGGCGAGATCCCCATTTCAAAGGCTAAGCTTGCTGCTCTCGGTATACCAAGAAAAGGCCCTATTGATAAATAAATTAAAACTGTAAAGGCAAGAGCAAATCTCGGATGCACACGACTTGCCAGTATATGAAGGCCACCAGCCTTAGCAACTACAGTAATTGCAAGTATTGGAAGACCAACAGCTGAAATCAAGAATCCTACCATGGATACCAACATATTTGTTCCCGACAATTGTCCTAAGAGAGGCGGAACGATTAGATTCCCTGCCCCAAAAAACATTGAAAATATCATCAAGCTAACCAACAATAACTTTTTGCTATCCATCTTTTCTATTTTAAAAACCTCCGAACAATTATTTCAATATTTTACATGCAATTTATAATACCAATATCACTTTCCATGATACTCCCCCTCTAACACCCACTTTTATATAAAAAAACTCGTCCCAAAAAGGGACGAGTTTTACTCGCGTTACCACCCTAGTTCTATAAATTAAATAGTGACTTAATTTATAACACTCATCAACGTACATTATAATACGTGTTCCTTTTAACGGTGGACAACCTGCATTGCTTACTAATCTAGATTTCAGCTTTGCTCCTCAGAGATGATTTTCAACTAATTATTGAACATTGGCTTTCACCATAACGCCAACTCTCTATGGAACAATAAACTAGCCTACTCTTTCTCTTCATAGAATTTATTTATATTAACTTGTTATAACTACATATCTTTTTACCACAGATCACACTCGTTGTCAATAAGCCTTTTGCTCCTTATTATTTGTAGGTTCTCACTTTGTGTTAGTGGTGCTTTTCAAGTTAAAATAACCGGAGTCCTCTTATTATGACTTTTTGAAAAGGTGGTATAAAAATACCTAGATATACTTCTGTTCTTTTTGTAAAAATCCTACACTTTTGTACTCTTTTACAAAAAAAATTTTGTTTCCCAAGCTTTTTAAAATAGTATTTTGCATTAGCTAAAAGAAAAATCTCTGCAATTATTTAATCTGGCTTGCTTACGTATCCTTTTGCTACACCGTTTCGCGAGAGCTATATTAGAGTTTCTGTTTGCGAAAAGAGACAAAGTAACATTAACAGAATAGATTAACGGATCGTAGACTCTCCCTCTAAATTAAACTAGTGGGCAGAGAATATGAAAAGCCACGATATCTAGAAAGATGCTCCCTTTAGATATGCAGTGTCTCTTTCCACTGTCTACCACAAGGGAGCATATCTTTTAGATATAGCCCATTATGCTTTAGATTTTATTTTTCTTCTAGCCTGATAATTATTTTTTCAAACGGCAACTCTGTCAACTGATTGCCTATGAGATCAGAGAAGTAATAACCAAAGTCTTCAAAGCCAGAGATATCTCCATGAAATTCATTGTCCCC
>JAQVYS010000054.1 GCA_028708605.1 Bacillota bacterium | reverse complement strand
ACCTCTACTTTTAAAATAAAAAACTCTCTAACCCCATCTAAGGGGCGAGAGAGATCCCGCGGTACCACCCTGATTGCCAAAATATGGCCACTCTTGTTGCTTTAGTGGGCAACGCCCATAAGACTCCCGGGTCCATTTCGCAGGTAAACTGTACTGGTTTTCAGCTACCCCAGCTCTCTAATACAGTTTTTAACCTGATACTTCGTCCGTTCATGGTCTTTAGATTATTTCCTTTTAAAATATTATATCCTCTTAAAGCCTAAATTACAAGACCTTAGGTAAGGAATGACTTTCAGTACAAACGCTCTTTAACTGCAAAAGTAATTGCAACCCCCTTTAAGCCAGATAGTAGAAGCAACTCTTACAAACTAGAAGGATAGCATTTAGTCATACAAATAGCTATACTGACCTAAAGCCATTTGTAGGTAATTCCTGCCTATAGGCAGGAGGGGCCACCAATGTCAGAGTTCCATCATCTTAGCCTCGAAGAGAGATTGACCTAGAACAAATGTTAAAGGACCGTTGCTCGTTTAAAGTTATTGGTAAAGAGATTAATAGGCATTGTACTACTGTTTCTAATGATAAACCACATTACCTCCTATAAAAGCTCGCAGTAGAACACGTCCCCAGCAATGAAATAATCGTACTACCAACTTTACTAAAAAGATAACATTAACTAGGCGGGATTACCTATTATAGATGGCATCTATACCAACTAGAGGGGTAGAAATAGCATTTGCAAAAAAACCGATTATTTCTATCTCTAGGTTGCTATTGCCAAAAAATAGGCAAAACACCTGTTAAATACCTTTATTTTGACAAGTTTTGACCAAAAATGCTACTAGAAGACTGCATTTTGTCTATATTTTGTTTTTAAAAAGGTTAAAGGTAGAAGTAAGTCGTACAAAGTAGCAATTACTTTTTCAATTAGGAGTCTAGGCTATAGGACGTCTTGGTTTTTGGGCTTTGGGTATAACCACGAGAAGCCATAAATCTATCGATCGTTTTTTTAGTGTTTCTCTGTTTGTGAGCATATCCTCTTTACTGTCAGGTAGTAGATAATCCAAGTCAATATCTACCGACAGCCGGGGCAAATTGAAAATGGTAAGGTTAATCGCCGTGCCCCCCTTAAGAGCTAAACTCTCTTTTAGTAAAGGATTTGTGTTTAGGTACTCTAGGATGTCAGCTAAACGATACACCTTTTCTAACGTGTCTCGGATAAATCCCAATTCCTGTGCTCTTTTTCCCAAGTAAGCTACATCGTAGTTAGACAAGTTCCCCATCTCCCTGAGCATTCACGTCAAATAAGCCTTGTGGAACAACCAGTCTCCACTCATTGTTATACACACCGTCATTCATTGAGTCTCTTGATAGGTATCTTGTACTCCTGCCGGTCTGCTTTCTACAATACTCGATAAATGCCTGGCTCAGCTGAAGCTCCTGCATGAAGTGTTCTAATAGAAATCCTGTCTTCTGATAAAGTACCTGTGTGCCATAGGCATCTAGATAAACTTTCAATTTCTCTTCATCTAGATAATGTATAGCTGATAGGCAAGTTATCAGTTCCCCAAAGCCGCCAATTTTCTCAAAATCATTGATGCTATCCACAACTGTGCGTTCCAAATCTGTTACTCTAATTCCTGCGCTGTTTCTTGGCACACTTACTCCTATGTCTATTTTGGGGGCGATACGTTTGTAGGTTATCCCTTCAAACTGAAAATCCTTGAATCTACTCTTAGACCCTACATACATCTCATAGTAGACCTGATTAGCCACTCCATGAAATTCAAAGGCAGTGTAATGGGACAAGTAGGCTCCACTGCTAGTAGCACAGGCGATTTGGTAACGTGAAGCAACTGTTTCCCCTGTAGCAGGGTTCACACAGGAGTACATACTTCTTTTGATTTTCCTAACCAGATCCTTTGCCCTTAGCCTTGCCAACATGGAGTTTGCAGTTTTTTCATTGCCAGTTATAGCTTGAATATCAGGAAGTCCAAACACTCTCAACTTCACCAGCTCATCATAACCGGTCACAGCCTCGCCCCCTCACTTTACTTTTTTCGCACAACCCTTCACAAAGACAGGGTTACGCACAGTTTTTAAAGTTTTAATCTGCTACGATTTTTTTCTTTAATAATATCACATAACCCCGTATTAATAAAGGGTTGTGTGTACAATTTGAAGATAAATTGTGATGACATCTACTAGACAATACATTTAGAGCTTAGCCCTTGATATACAGCACAACCCAGGAGCCACTTTCGGTGCTTTCTAGTCACGTAATTCTCTTAGGGTTTCAAAAAATGGGATTTTTTCGAGGGTATACTAGGTATTATATTTGATCCGTTGGCTCTCGTAATACGCCCCACCCCTTTGTCCAGAGCCACACCTCTATTACTAGCGGGTATGTATAAGATGATCTTGCAACTAGGTTTTAGGCTAGCCTACCTGTGAGAAGGTGAGTACACTGTTTTAGTATGATAGCCAGGCAATATTAGTTATAACTACTGCTACCGATTTTGGTTTGTCATTGTGAGTATAGTCGTACCGTCTACTACGAATCTAGTGACAATTGGCTATACCGCCATTAAAGCACTAATCCATCATCCATATGAGAAAACAACAAAAGTAGGCTCTTGTGATCTAACAGACGAGAAGCAAACTGCACATAAATAATCAAGCCTCTCTAGCTTGAGTAATCACTAAATTACACGATCATCTAGAAAAGGTCCTTCTTGGCTAAGAAACCAACACATAGCTTTCCAAAACGAGCTCTTTCCCACCATAACGAAACTTTCTGATTTAAACCCGAAAAAAGGGCGAAAAAGTCCACATTATCTACAGGTTTTCCACAAATCCTAAGTTTAACTGGCTGAAAAGCACTACCATCTAAAATACTGTTTTTCAACTGCATCTAGGCATTTCCTTTTGACTTTTTAAAAAAACAAGGAGCGCGATTTGCGCTCCTTAAATGCCGCTATGAGTTAATACATTGTTGTTAGGCATCCAATGCATCTAACCTTTCTAAGACAAGGCTAGTCATTTCTTCTCTCATCTGAGCCGTTACTGGATGAGCAACGTCTCTAAATTCGCCACTTGAGAGTTTGCGACTTGGCATGGCTAAAAATTTTCCCTCATTTCCCTCTATCACCCTAATATCCCTAACAACAAAAGCATCATTAAAGGTAATCGAGGCAATTGCTTTCATCCGTCCAGCTTCGTCAACTTTACGAACTTGTACATCGGTTATGGTCATTCCCTCTTTTCCCCCTCAATAACGGCTGCTGCATATAGTTAATTATTTCACACATCTTTTATTTTTCCTTCTTAAATTTTAAAGTTTTTATAGAATTTACTGTATATTTATATTTCATAGTTAAAATACAAAAGGCAAAAAGCTGCCTACAATTAGGCAGCTTCCTCTTTAAGAATAGGTTCCTGCAAACAGATCTTCCATCAGGGATAGATCACTTGGTTTATCAACATCTATGCCGATCTCGGGGTAGAGACTAATGATTGCTTTACCTCTAAATCCTAAGATCTCTTCAGCTCTATCTTCTATCTCTGCAATAGATAGAGACTTTTTGATATATTTATAGATGCATTTAAAGCCAAGAATCTTAATGATCTTTGCTGGATTTTTTCTAAGGTCTACAATCTGTCTTATAAGTTCATAATGTGAATCAAGTACGCTCGGATCTATAAGCATTATGTTGCCACCAGTGAAAGTACCTTCTCTAAGAGTAAAGTAGGTCCTTTGCACCTCAGGATAAGAAGCTTCGTTAATCTCTCTAGTGACAAGAGGGTAGAAAACCTTAGCGTCTTCATATCTTAGACATTGTGTTATAAAATCATGTACTGCGGCCACACTGATTAGTGGAATATCACTAGTTACAATTAATGTATAAGGTGATCTATCTGGGCCTAAGGCGTCTACGCCTACCTTGAGATTATCTACCAAAGTGTCTTTGCAGAGGGTAAAAGAAACGTTAGGCTTAATATTTCTTAGCTCTTCTGGGCCTACAAGAACAATTTTCCCTACATTTTCAAGTAATGTCATCGTATCAATCACGTATTCTACCATTGGCCGGCTAGCTACAGTGACTAAAGCTTCCCAAGTAGCACTACTAACTTCTGTCAAGGAACCCCTATTTGGAGCTCCAGCTAGGATTACAACATCAAATTTCACTCTTTGGCGGCACACAATTGCCGCCACACCCCCTTTTCCCTTGACAAGAATAGAGATGAAATCACCTTTTCATAAATTATAACCTATTTCTTTTTACTTTGAAATATAGCTTCCATCAGACTATTTTCTGCATTTACTATATGCTGTTCTGCCAGTTTTTTTGCAAGATCAGCATCTCTATTTGCGATGGCTTCAACTACCTTACGGTGCTCTATTAGCGCCTGTTTCATGCGTCCTGGATATGCTAGGGAGGTTGATCTGTATCTTTGAATATGCTCTCTAAGATTACTGATCATGTCTTCTAAGCGTTCATTACCTGAGGCCTGGTAAAGTACATCATGAAAGGCTACATCTATTGATATAGTTTGCTCAATATCACCTTTATCAATAGCATCGGCAATCTTTACCAAATAACGTTCAAGCTTTTCTAACTGCTCTTCTGTGACTCTATTTGATGCAAGCTGCGCAGCTAAACCCTCTAAAGCCCTGCGAATCTCAAAGACCTCAGCTACATCCCTTTTGGTTACATCCGCGACATAAGCACCCTTTCTAGGTACCATAATAACCAATTTTTCCAGTTCTAGCTTACGAATTGCTTCTCTTACAGGCGTGCGGCTTACTCCAAGTTCTTCAGCTAAAACAACTTCCATTAGTCTTTCACCAGGCCTTAACGTCCCATCAATAATTGCCTCGCGTATCGCTTCAAAGACTAACTCTCGAAGTGGTTGATAATTATCTAATTGAATAGGTCCTAATCTGCTCATACTCTCTAGAAAGCACTAGATCCTTGTGCCTTCCTAATGCCCCCTCTCGTTTTAAAGATGGACTTATAAGCGCCAGCCACTACTACTTAAAGTAGTAAAGTGGATCCACGGCTTAATATTTTTACCTCTTACAATCAAAGAACCTCTATTATATTTGCCTGCTATATGATTTTCAGGCCACTTCCATTTAGGAATCTTATCTTTAAGTCTATC
This sequence comes from Bacillota bacterium, assembly GCA_028708605.1. Lineage (GTDB taxonomy): Bacteria > Bacillota > DTU065 > DTU065 > DTU065 > DTU065. Next base: position 8,408 of record JAQVYS010000054.1, on the reverse strand, counting down.
CTCTAATTCTTCTATTATATTACAATTCTCTGTCAAAGCATATAGAGTTGGTCCACTCCCAGATATATTTACCTGTTCTACTCCCATCTCACCTAAGGTATCAGTAATGACCCTTAAAGACGGACACTTTTTTAAAATCGGCTCCGTAAAGGTGTTGCCAATCTCCTTTTTGACCTTGTCAACATCTCTACTTACAATTGCCTTTTCTACCTCTAAAGGATTAAAATGCAACAGTGCCTTAGACTCATTATCTAGGAGCTCATAGGCTACTTTTGTCCTAATACCAAACGGTGGTTTTATAAGTAATAGTCCCCATGGCGGAGCAGGCACCGATCTTGTAACCTTCTCTCCTATACCACGGACAAGGCATGAGCCACCATAAAGCATAAAGGGCACATCTGCTCCTACCTTCTTTGCGGTTAAAGCTAACTCTTCTATCGTAAGCCCTAAGTCAAAGAGTTTATTTGCAAGGAGCAGTGCTCCTGCTGCATTTGCGGAGCCACCCCCAAGCCCTGCAGAAACAGGGATGTTTTTTTTAAGACTAAAGGTGCAATTTAACTCTCTACCTACATCCCGTTCTAGCGTTAAGATGGCTTTTAAGACCACATTATTCCTATTTAAGGGAATCTGCTTATTCTTAGAATAAATAGCTTTTTTGTTTGCTTTTTTAATTGATAGCGTATCAGAAAGCTGAATCGAATGGAAAAGCGAGTCTATCTCATGATAGCCATCTGGTCTTTTCGCTTTAACATCTAAGCAAAGATTTATCTTAGCATTTACTTTTGCAGTATAGCACATATAAAACCCTTTCCCAAACCAATATTTAAGCCTACTTTATTTACGATGCTTTCGCATCTCCTCTAAAAAGCGTCGATAGGTCTCTTGTTCTTCTTCTCTTGTTACATTTTGTTTGGATCTTGCTTCGATGTTCTCTTGAATAACTTGCCCTACTGCATCGTAGTCGCTGATATAGTAGATTGCTTTGTTAAAAACAGCCTTCCAGTAAGGGTAAGCGATTAAAGACACCAAAATACTAATCACAAACATACTTAAAATCCCAAGTAAAGTAAATTCGCCATCTATAATCCAAACCACGATTAAAAACGGTGTCAAAAGCCCAAAAAGACCCAAGACAAAATAACTAAATGGCCTAGAAAAATAGATATCTGTCTCAAAAAAACGCACCTTTTCCTTGGGAAATGCTCCACCTGCAACATAACCAATTATCGCAAGTATAAAAGTAATTACTATAAGGCCTATAATCGACTCGCTAATTAAGGTAGAAGGATCAAACTCCCACTCTCCCCACATCATAAAGTCATATAGGTTTACAACTATTAAAGAACCAAGGACAATTACTGCTAGTATCCAAGGCATAAGAACTCCAGAGACAAGACCTGTAAGGCGTAGCCTTTTAAAGGAAGTCTTAGTATAAAAAAGTTCCAGCTCTCGTTCTTTTGTAAACTCTTGTCGCCTTTTTTCTTTTTCATCCATAAGACACACCCCTTGATTTATAAAACGTATTTATAAATTGCCTCAGCAAACCCACCTTCTGTAACCTTGCCAGTTACGGCATCTGCTCTTTCTTTGACCTTACTAGGTGCCTCTTTCATTGCAATCCCAAACCCTGCTGCCTCTAAGAGATCTGCATCATTATAGTTGTCTCCTAGAGCGAGAACCTCTGCCATGCTAAAGCCTAATATCTTCGCTAAATGCTTTGCTGCTACGCTCTTTTTGGCATTTTCATGGGTAAGGTCAAGGGTATAGTCGCTTGATAAGACAATATGTTTCGATTTATCTTGCTTACACCATATTCCTTGGATATCTAATAGATCCTGCAGTTTTCCAAAGTAAACTACTTTAGTAAGGTCTCTACTGGCTATCTCTAAAATCTTCTCTCCAGTTACACGGATTCCACCTTGTTTTACTAAATAGTCCGCTGCTTCTGCGTAGTAAGGAGCAAATACCGAGAGATCCTCTACACCTGGTGCATGTTTTGTATAGACCCCGACATTTACCTCTTTATGCTCTCTTAATAGCTCTATATATAAGGCAGCCTCTCCGAGTGGCTGATGCCACAGAGTATTTTCCCCTTGGAAAAGCGCTGCTCCTTGAAAGCAGATTAGATATTCGCTAAAGGTAAATCCCTGGGTTACACCTTCTGCAGACCTCTTACCTCTCCCAGTTGCAGGAGCGACCATAATCCCTGCAGTTTTAAGATCCTTTAGAGCCTGCAGATTTCGGGGATGTATCTGTTGTTTATGGTCAATTAAAGTACCGTCTAAATCTGTAATCACTAACTTTATGTCTTTGCGCAAAATACTTGCCTCCAATATTTCTCCAAATCTATATTAAAAGTACTGCCGTGATTACAATCAATTTGAAAGGGTAAGAAGATTTAGTTTCGCAAATAACTGGCAGTATTTTAATTCTTCTGCAACCTCTCTAAGACCTCTTTTAGACTCCTTAACCTACCCTCTTAATATGCAACAATTTCCAACAATTGCAGGACTTAGCTCTAATTATAAGAAGACCTTTTTAGTTCTTATGGACTATCTAATAAAAGCAAAGGAGTTTTATTATGAATCTTAAATCAGTTATCGATAATGAAAAAAGAAAGCTGCTAATATCTGAAATTCAGTATTATTTTTTAGAAGAACAAGACCTCAAACTTGGAGATCTTGCCTCTACACTTCTCCTTGACTTTTTCTGCGAGAAGATTGGACCTGAGTTTTATAATCAAGGTGTCTTTGATAGCTATAAATATCTACAAAATTCCCTAGATGACCTTTTAGCCATACAAAAATAGTCTAACGCGTCTTAGCAAAAGCTAGCTTCTAGCTAATAGGTCAAGTTTTATCTATTTTGGCATATACAAAGAGAAAACGCAATCCTGTCTTTGGTTGTAAGCTAATTACAAAGACAAACATCTTAGATGCTTCTTTACCGTGTTTTTAGAGAGAAGGATTTTCTCTGCTTTTTATGGTGTAATAATCTAACCTTATTAATCATAACACAGAAAACTATTACTTTTTCTTTCCAGTCATTTTACCTGAGGCTCGATTGAACTACAAGATAAGAAGTAACAAAAAGGGAGCCTTTGCTCCCTTTAGTCTTGGTCTGTTATTCTATATTCCCCTTTAACAAACTGATAGACATAATCGTAATAGAGAGAGCGCTTGTTATAGTCTGTAGTAGCTCTACTAAAATCTTTAAAGTTTTGGTAGTAGCCCACTACAGCGTTCATGTAACCGTATTTTACGCCACCATTTAAAGAGTCTCTCCACTTGTTTCTTTCAACTGAAGTATCAAACCAATGCTTTTCCATCTCAATACCCATACCAAAATAGTTGGCTATTCTAGCTGTTTCTCTCAGTCTTTCTTCGCCTGTGTCACTAAAGATGTAGTTTGATTGCAGTATTGCAACATCAAAGCCAAAATTGTGCCAGTCATAGCTTCCAATTGCGCCATAGAAAGGAATCCAGAAAAACTTTAAGTCTTTCTCGTGAACGAGTTCGCTTACCTTACGCACAAATTCATCATCATTTGGGCTTTGACAGTAACCTATTGACTCTGGATGCCAGTAAAAGCCGATTAACTCTAGGTTTTCTGTACCTGCTTTTTCAAAACCGTCAATAAGCTGGTCAATAAGCCACTTAACCGCAGTTAAGCGGTTTTCCAGAGCCTGCTCGTTGCCTACGCTTTGGTAGTTAAAATTTAGACTTTCCCCGCCTTTTTCTAGAGCGCCAAAGTCACTCTGGAAAGGCGAAGGATTGACTAAGCTTAGGATTACCTTGACTTTGTGATCGTGATCTTGAAGAAGATTTCCACATATTTCTACGGCTTTATTTAATGCAGGTATCTGCTTTTTTGGCAAAAAGGTCTCTTCAACATACCAAATCCAGTCATCGATAGTTGCTGCATGGGAAGGATCTGTCGCATAGAGCTTGTTTCCAGAAGGTGTATCTCCTTGTGGCGACATGAGAATTGTATCAAAGAACCAGTCCGTTGGCATTGATTCCTCTGATATATACGAAACATACGGTACATAATCAAAACACGACCAAGTTCCGTCTTCCGGTGAGGAAGGGAAAGCGTAGCATGAAATCACAATATGCTCCGCACCAGCTGCCTCTGCAGATCCCTTAGGCATATAGCCCCTCGCAGGAAAAGCTTCCGGTCCAAGTATAGCGCTTTTTTCCCAAAGCTTTTCTTGATCTCTTTCCTCAGTTATTTGAAGCTTGTGCGATGCTGGTAAAACACCATCTATTCCAAAAACCTCAAGCTCATCCATAAACACATTTACATCAGCTGGAAACTGAATCTTTACATATCTTGCTTGGTGGTTTAACCCCTTTAATGTAAACTGTTCTTTTTGATTATTTAGGTTCCATGGACCGACGCTAGTTTCTACCTGTCCCATATAAGCGAAGCTTTCGTTATCTAACGAAAGATAATAGTCAATAAACCGTGGCACAAAGATTCCTACATCCCAAAACTGCAAGAAATGTCCTGTGATTTCATTGATAGTTTTGACCTCACCAAGGTCTACAATTATTGTCCTACCACCTTGGCGTAAAAAAGACCGCCAGGCACTGTCTGTATAATTCGTACTACCAAAATCGCCATCTGTTAATTCCTTGCTCCCAGTATCTTCATAAGTTTCTTCTAGCTGCCTTAGATAATCATCTGGCCAAGCAGTAATCACCTTATAAGGTTTATCTAACGCTAGGTTTTTTAAGGGCAAATCACTTGCTTTTCCAAGCTGTGGCATAAAAACGATTGTAACTATCAAAAGCAGTACAAACTTTTTCATGAGTCACACCTCCACTATTTTAGTTTTTAGGTGTTTTACAAAACACTTTAGAACCATGGGATTTGCTACGAAAGGCCTTAATAAAAAGCGAATTACTTAAAGCTATTTTTAATGCAAAAATAGCCGGTAATTCGCTATCGATAACGACAGTGTACTTCTGCATAATAAAAATTAGAGTTCTTAGAGCGTTTTTTTGATAAGTTTTAAAGTAGCCTTAACTGATTTTCCCTTAGTCTTGGTCTGGTATTTTATATTTACCTTTAATAAACTGGTAGACAGAATCGTAGTAGAGAGAACGGCTATTGTAGGTCATAGCAGCTCTACTTAGATCGTTAAAGCTTTGGTAGTAGCCAACTAAGGCATTCATATATCCGTATTTAACACCGCCATTTAAATAGTCTCTCCACTTGTTTCTTTCAACTGAAGTATCGTTCCAATGTTTTTCCATCTCAATACCCATACCAAGATGGTTTGCTGTTGTAGCTGCCGCTTTTACTCTCTCTTCTTCTGTATCGCTAAAGACATAGTTTGGTTGTAGCATGACAGCATCAAAGCCAAAGTTGCGCCAATCATAGCTTCCAGCTGCGCCATAGAAAGGTATCCAGAAAAACTTCAAGCCTTTTTCGTGAACAAGCTCGCTTACCTTACGCACAAATTCATCATCACTTGGGCTTTGGTGATAGACTATAGACTCCGGTGTCCAGTAGAGGCCGATTAACTCTAGATTGTCTGTATCTGCTTTTTCAAAGCCGCAAATAAGCTGATCGATAAGCCACTTGACCGCAGTTAAGCGATTTTCTAGAGCCTTTTGATCTCCTACTTTTTGGTAGTTAAAGTTTAGACTTTCTCCTCCTTTTTCTAGAGGACCAAAGTCGTTCTGGAAGGGTGAGGGGCTAACTAAGCTTAAAACTACCTTAACTTTATGATCTTGATCTTGAAGGAGATTTCCACAGGTCTTTACAGCTTTATTTAGGGCAGATACCTGCCTTTCTGGCAAAAAGGTCTCCTCAACATACCAGAGCCAATCATCGATAGTTGCTGCATGGGAAGGATCTGTTGCATAGAGCTTGTTTCCAGATGGTGTTGCTCCTTGTGGTAGCATCAAGATTGTATCAAAGAGCCAATCCTTTGGCATCGAGTCTTCTGATATATAAGAAACGTATGGTATAAAATCAAAACTTGCCCAGCTTCCCTTGTCCACTGCAGGAGGATAAGCGTAGTATAAAAGCACAATGTGCTCTGCACCGGCTGCCTCTGCAGATCCCTTCGGCAGATAACCCCTCGCAGAAAGAGCCTCTGGTCCAAGTATAGCGCTTTTTTCCCAGAGCTTTTCTAGAGCTTTTTCCTCAGTTATCTGCAGCTCTAAAGATCCAGGTAAAATCTCGTCTACTCCAAAGACTTCAATCTCATCCATAAACACAAAGACATCTGTTGGAAACTGAATCTTTACATATCTTGCTTGGTGGTTTAAGTCTTTTAGTGTAAACTGTTCTTTTTGATTTTTTCTGTTCCAGGGACCAACGTTAGTTTCTACCTGTCCCATATAGGCAAATCTTTCGTTATCTAACGAAAGATAGTAATCTAAAAAGCGCGGTACATAGATTCCCGCTTCCCAAAACTGCAAGAAATGCCCTGTGATTTCATTGACCGTTTTGACCTCGCCAAGGTCTACAACTATTGTCCTACCCCCTTGACGAAGAAAAGACTGCCAAGCACTATCTTGATAGCGGAGACTACCAAACTCTCCGTCTGTTAATTCTCTGCTTTCGCTGTCTTTATAATCGCTTTCTGTCTGGTGAAAAAAGTCATCTGGCCACGCGGCAGTAATCTCATAAGGCTTGTTTAGTGCTAGATTTTTTAGTGGTTTATCACTTGCTTTTGCAAACCGTGGCATCAAAAAGAGCACAAGCACAAAAAGCAGAACAAACTTTTGCATAAATCACACCTCTACTCCATTAATTTTCTTAGGTGCTTGACAAAGTGACTTGTAACTTTTGGATTTGATAAGAGGTGACTTGCTACATTGCAAGTCACCTAAATCAATGTCTTCTTTCAAAGATTATTAGAGCAGATTCTTAATGAAGCGTTCGTACTCATTAAGCTTTTGACGTAGCTCTTGCTCTGTAATACTATGAGCATTTTTCAAAGCCTCTTCTGGAGTTGAACCAAGCTGCAAAACCTCATGAACTGCAAATTCGACGTAGCGATTGATGCTCATAGCTCCTGGATAGTATGCAAAAGGAGTAGAGACCGCAAGCTGTTTGTCCAAAATAACTCTGTCCAAATCTCTCAGAGGAAGTGCACTAAGAGCAGCTTTGTTGCCTGTAACCCACATAGCTCCTGGCATCTGTTTAGTGAGCCCTTCCATTATTCTAGTTTGGATATCATCTCTAAGTAGCCATTCTATAAACACCATAGCTTCCTCTTTGTTTTTAGAAGCTTTAGTTACAGCAAGACCTGAAGCTGACATAAATGTTTGATGATCTATACTGCCATCAGACTTAGGTGTGCCTGGCATCAGACCATAAGACCAGCGTCCTGCAAGCTCAGGCGCAGCCTTATCTACTGCTGTATAAGCAGTAACCGAATCAAAGAAGATTGCCAGGTCGCCATTTTTAAACATAGATAAATAGTTAATTTCCTGAGGCATTTTATGAACAGTATAAAGCTCTACAAACTCCTTAAAGCCTGCAATTGTTCCAGGGTCATCTAAAAGAGATTTGTAGTCAACTGTATCGACAAAGCCTCCTCCATGCTGTTTCATTAGGGTGTATGCACCCCACTGAGGGCCTGAAGCCGGACCTCCATAGCCAAAGGCTACTTCGTGACCCTTTGCCTTGAGTTTTGGCATCATATTGTAAAGCTCATCCCATGTTGTTGGATACTCCATACCAAGGTCTGCAAGAATATCGGTTCTTTGAAAACTAGTAATAGCGCCAACAACTTGAACTACACCAAATCCTTGACCGTTATGATCCATGCCAGCACCTGAATAGAGTCTTGGCTCGATTACTGCTAGTTCTTCAGGGAATTCTTTGCGAAGCGGTACAATTGAACCTCTGATACCATACTCGACAAGGTGATCTACTGGACCTGTCACAATATCAGGTGGATCTCCTGATACCATCGCAAGGAGCACTTTGTTTTGAAAGCCTGCACTTGGATATGCTGTAAGATCAACAGTAATACCAGTTTGAGGCGTAAACTCTAGATCGATCATATCCTGAATAATTCTGGCAAACTCATTTGCCATACTAAACTGCCAAACTTCAATATGTGCTGCAAAACTGCTTACCACAAGCACACTTAAAAGAGCCAAAGTATACACAAATTTGCGCATTAATTGCCACCTTCTTTATAGATTTTTACTAATTTAAGACCATCTAGGTCTTCTTAACCCAAAACAGCCAATACTAAATTTTACTCCATTGACTGAAATATTCCTTTTTAGAAAGAAATGATAAAGCCTCATTGTAAAATGAAGTTGAACTAAAAAAGATCCACAGTGATCGATTTCCATGTTAGGATAGTTTTGTCAAGAAACAAATCTAACAGGGGGGCACAATCACTATGGATCATAATGATCATACCA
>JAQVYS010000122.1 GCA_028708605.1 Bacillota bacterium | reverse complement strand
GTGCCTCTAGAGCTATCTAGCCACGATAAGTTCCTAGTAGAGCCTGAACAATCTAGTTATAAAAATCAATGGCACTTTACTGCTCATGCTTTAGAAAAAGCAGGTGATGCAACCTTTACTGCAATTTTAGTACCACAAAAAACTAATGATGATGCAACCTATGATGCAGTTTGGGAAGACAATGCGGTAAAAGTCACCTATAAAGACACAGAGACAGTTACCCTTTTCACAGAGTCTGCTTTTGGTCTAACGCTAGATGGTCTAACTGGAGTTTTGACCAAAAAAGATGGCGAGCTCTACAGCCTTCTCATATCAGATGGTACTACACTTAAAGATGAAACAAACACACTAATTGCTCTTTCTAGACAAGGTAGTAGTGCAATAACTATTGAAGGTGGCGTTGTTTCAGTAAGTAGAGACCCTCTCGAAGAAGGTATGACAGTTAATGTAAGGCTAACAAAATCTCCAGATATGGTAATTAGAGATAAAAAGCCTGTCACAACTTGGAGTTATGATGAAGTGACGCAGCTTCTAACTATCGAACTCCCATAAATTAAAAAACTCTTTAGCTAGAGCTGGCTAACCAGCTCTAGCTCTCGTTTATATTAATTTTTATAAAAACACCGATTTCCAAATATTTATATTTTTTAATTCTTGCAGGAGATCGGCTTTGTTTCAACCAAAATAGATACGTTATATTAATTTAATCGAGGTGTGAGTTTTGATTGTTTTCGTCGGTGCTTGTGTTTTGATTTTTCTTGCTGTAACAACTAAATTTCTTATTCTTTGGCACAAAATAAACTCCAAAAAAAGAGCCCAAAAGATTATTGCTCCTTCTGAAAGGATCCAATTCAAAAACTGGGTAATCATTTTTACCTCAATTACTCTGGCCTTTATTATCGGTTTTACCACAGTTCTTGCCTCATCGATCTAGCACTTATAAGTAAATAATAAAGGGAGTTCCCGTACTGAATTAATACGTTTTTAGGTAGTAATCTTACTTCCAGATTTAGGAATTATTCTTTTTGTAAAGTGACTGTTTAAGTAACTTAAGTAGAATAAAAGGTCCTTTCATTACAACCTCTTTTTAAAAAACGACTATTTAGGAGATACACTAACTTTTAAACTTTAGTGCAAAAAAATAAGAAGTTTGATAAGGTGGCTTTTGCCACCTTATTTTTTGACTTGTTTTTGTTTTCTTCTGATAAAGGACTTTTTGTTTCTTCAAGAGAAACTAATAACGGTAAATATCCTACTAAAGACCTATAAAAACAGAGGTGGTGTAAGGAAACATACTGATTTTGCAAGAAAAAGATGATTGGGGGTAATAGACAACGTGAAAAAGGACATTCTTACAGTTTTAAACCAAGTATTGACTAAGTACGATTTGCCTGGGGAGATTGAGGATGTAAAGCAGTGTACGAATGGGCATATCAATGGTACATATCGTGTAACACTAGTTACACCTAACGGCTTAAAAGAGCACCTTATCATACAAAAAATTAATAACTATGTATTTAAAAAGCCGGAAACAGTCATGCATAATATTCAGCAAGTAGCAAACCATGTCGCAAATAGAAAAAGTAATAGTGACTGTGACATTATCACCTTCTTTGATACTAAAAGCGGCAAAAACCACACTATAATAGAAGGAGAATACTGGAGAATCTGTCAGTTTGTTAAAGATTCCGTGACTTACGATCTCGTAGAAAATAGCAAGGTATTATATAGCGCTGGTTTTGCATTTGGTAGATTTCAAGCATTGCTATCGGATCTACCTATGGAAAAGCTTCATGTAACTATACCGGATTTTCATAACACCAGAAAAAGACTTGCTGATTTCTTCGAAATCGTCGTTTTAGATCCTTTGGGAAGAGCTACGGGCGTCCAAGAAGAGATAGCATTCTTTGAAGAACACAGAACTCTAGCAACTAAGCTTTGTGATCTGGAAGAGAGCCATCAAGTTCCTCAACGGGTAACCCATAACGATACTAAATATAACAATATCCTCATGCATAAAGAGACCATGGAGCCTTTATGTGTAATTGACTTAGATACAGTAATGCCTGGGCTTGCCATGCATGATTTTGGTGATGCTATTAGATTTGCTGCAAATACTGCTGTAGAAGACGAAACCGATCTCTCTAAAGTCGGGTTAAATTTAGAACACTATCAAGAATTTACTAAGGGCTTTATGGCAGCTTGTGAGAATCTAACCCCAAATGAAATAGCTACTATGGCTCTAGGAGCTGTAACTATAACAATCGAACTTGCTTCAAGATTTTTATTAGACCATATTAGCGGCGATAAGTACTTTCAAATCCACCGTGACAATCACAATCTAGATAGAGCGAGATGCCAAATTAGATTAGCCGAAGACATGATAGAAAAATTAGATGAGATGAACCGTATCGTTTATGAAAGCCTTCCTAGCAAAAACACAGCCTATAAGGAAGTAGCACTCACTAAATCGAATTTTTAAAAAGGTAGTTTAGAGCCAACTAACTTAAAAAAATCCATTTAAGGCTCTTCTTTCTGGAAAAAGAGATTCCGTCTGCTCTGAAAAAGAGAAGCCGCAAAATGACAAACAAACCAAACTAAAAGCATTTGATGCAGGATTTAGATAAGGTGGCTTTTGCCACCTTATTTTTTTAATATGCTTTGCCCTCTTTGCTTCAATTCTTGATCTACTAGTTTACTTGTAAATTTTTACTGCGACTAATAAGGTTTTTTGAATGATACAGAGAACAATACAAAGAGGAGGTCGAATTTATGAGAACGATGAAACTTGGCGTTTCTGACTTAGAAGTTCCTGTAATTGCGGTTGGCTGCATGAGAATGAAATCCCTTTCAATTAAAGAGGCAGCGACTTTTGTACAGACTGCTCTAGATGAGGGAGCTAACTTCTTTGATCACGCCGATGTATACGGCAATGGAGAATGCGAAGAGATCTTTGCAGATGCTATCCATATGACAAGTAGAGTAAGAGAAAAGATCATAATTCAATCCAAATGCGGTATCAATAAAGGCATGTACGATTTTTCTAAGGAACATATCTTAAATTCTGTAGATGGAATTCTTAGAAGACTTAAGACTGATTATCTAGATGTCCTTCTACTCCATCGCCCCGATACTTTAATGGAGCCTGAAGAGGTTGCAGAGGCTTTTGATACATTAAAATCAAACGGCAAAGTCAGACATTTTGGCATCTCTAACCAAAACCCCATGCAGATGCAGCTTTTACAAAATTCACTAAATCAGCCTCTTGTAGCTAATCAGTT
>JAQVYS010000121.1 GCA_028708605.1 Bacillota bacterium | reverse complement strand
AGGCAACCGTACTTCGTTTAGTTAGTTGCCTTAAGTCCTAGTAATGTTCAACAGAGGTGACAAAAATGTACTACAATAAAAATAATACCCCAGATAGTATGCAAAAAACCCTAGAATTCTTAAAAAGTGGTGAGGCGGTATCAGGGGAGATTATCTCACAGAGTCTTGGAGTAAGTAGAAATGCAGTTTGGAAACAGGTGCAGAATTTAAAAGCTTTGGGCTTTGAAATAGTTGCTGAAAGAAATGTAGGCTATAGGCTACTTACTGATCAAAGTCACCTTCCAGATCGGTTATATCCTTTTTTAGTCTTTCCATTTTTAAGGACAAAAAAACTAGGTAATGCTATTTTTTGGGAAATGGAGATTTCTTCAACTAATGATAAGGCTACTGAACTTGCAAAAACTGGTGCAGAAGAAGGGACTATCGTTCTTGCAGAAACCCAGAGTAAAGGCAGAGGGAGAAGAGGTAGATCTTGGGAGTCTGCTACGTCTAAAGGTATCTACTTATCGGCAATTTTAAGACCACAAAGACCGCTTGCACAGTCCTCTCCGTATACCTTTTTAGGCGCGTATGCTGTCGTAAGAGTCTTAGAGGATTACGGTCTTAAAGCTTTTATTAAATGGCCAAATGATGTCTATGTAGCAGAAAAGAAGATCTCTGGAGTACTTACTGAACTTTCAGCAATAGGACAGGATATCGGTCATATCGTTTTAGGTATAGGACTAAATGTCAATCAAAAAGAGTTTTCACCTGGCGTGCCAGCCACTTCGCTTAGCTTAGAGTTAAATAGAAACCTTCAAAGAGCAGAGGTCTTAGCAAAACTCCTTCTTTACTTAGAAGAGGGATATGAACGGCTCAAAAAAGACACTAAGTGGTTAATTGAGCTTACCAGAGAGTATTCGCTTCTTCTAGGAAAAGAGGTAGTAGTTACTGGAGGCATGGAGCTAGAAGGAACAGCCATAGATATTGCAGATGATGGAGCCCTTCTAGTCAGAGTCAAAGAAAACATACAAGAAGAAAAAGTAGTGAAAGTCTGGGCTGGGGACGTAAGCGTTAGACAAAAACAAAGGTGAGTTATTTAGCGCAGGAAGATATAATCCAGCTTTAAAGCTTGCAATTGATCGATCTCGCGAAGTTAACGTACCGATTGAAGAGATTTTTACCTTTGACTAGCTTTTAAATTATAAGTATCACAAATAAAAGCCCTAGAGAGAATCTTTGTTCTCTCTAGGGCTTTTATTTGCGTAGAGCTGCCTTAGGGCTCATAATAGGTAGCTAATTTCTACCTTTTTTTATCCATCCTGCAACTTCAAGGGTTCTTTTGGTTTGATGCACAACTGCGTCTTTTACATCCTCAACCATTTGGCCATCCTTGCCTTGGGTTACAGAGGTACCATATGGATTGCCACCAGCTTTTCCAACTACCATGTCTGTATATCCAGGTGGTACGATGATTGCTCCCCAGTGTGCCATAGAGGTGTATAGACTAAGAATTGTAGCTTCTTGACCGCCATGAGAATTTGAGGCAGAAGACATTGCACTTACGACCTTGTTCGTTAATTTACCTTTGGCCCAGAATCCACCTTGAATGTCGATAAACTGTTTCATCTGCGAGGCAATATTGCCAAAACGTGTCGGTACGCTAAAAATAATCGCATCTGCCCACTCTAGATCATTGCTGCTTGCAACAGGCACATCTTTAGTTTCTTCTGCGTGTGCTTTCCAAGCAGGGTTACTATTTATAGCAACCTCTGGGGCAAGCTCTTGAACTTTTAGTATTCTAGCTTCAGCGCCAAATTCTCTAGCAGCCTCTAAAACCCATTTAGCTAGCTGATAGTTTGTTCCTGTGGAACTATAATAGATAACAGCAAGTTTAAGTTGATCCATGTTTTTAATTCCTCCTAAAAGATCTATAGAAAAATTTTTAGGGAAAATTTACATATCGTTCGTTACTATAGTTCTACCCACTAACTAGCCCACCAAAACAAGCAACCTTTTTTTCTGTATTTATATCAAGCGCTAGTTGACAATCTTAGAAAAAAGCCGGTTTTGCAAAATGAGCTTTGCTCATACTAACCATAAGAGCATCTAATGCGCGAGGGAGAGAAAAAGTATCTATTAATAACAGCTTTTGGGGGTAGAAGATGGTCACGAAAGAAAATAGGCTCATAAAACAGCTAGCACCTCATGCAAAAAAGGCACTCTTAATAACGCTGATACTGATCTTGTTTCAAACAATGATGTGGGAAAAAAAGGGTACAACTAAACCTATTATTCAAGGTATCTGGGTTGTAAGGACGACTCTTGCCTCTAGAGAGAGTGTTTTTGCAATGCTTAAAGAGGTGGAAAAAGCCAACCTTACAGATATTTTGGTCCAGGTTAATATGAGTGGTTATGCCTACTATCAATCAAGTAGGCTTCCACCTGCAGTTACAGATTTCGATCCTCTGCAACTTCTTTTACAAGAAGCTCATCAAAAGGATCTTAAAGTACATGCCTGGATTAATGCTTTTACAGTTGGACCACTAGGGCTTAACCAAACCAATCCCAATCATGTACTATATCAACACCCAGAGTGGAGTACTGTAGATATCAAGGGGATTTCAGTTTTGGAATACCCAAAATCCCGAGCTAGCGAGGCTCTACCTACACAGTATCTAGAGCCAGGACTAAAGGAAGTACAAGACTGGGTTATTCAAAACTGCCTAGAGGTTGTAGAAAACTACCCAGTTGATGGAATTCATCTAGACTTTCTTCGCTATCCAGGGAAGGATTTTGGCTATCACCCAGAGGTAGTTAGAGAGTTTCAAGAAGAATACGGATCTTTGTCTCAAACTCTGATTTTAGATGAAAAAAGAGTAGAGACAGGGCCTAGTAAAACTATGCATTTAGGTAGCTCGCTAGAGTTTGATGAGTTTAGAGAAAAGCAGATTACAAGGATTATCAAAGAGGTGTATGTAGGCACTAAAAAGCTGCGGCCTGACCTTTTAGTGTCCGCAGCAGTTTACCCAGATCCTCAAGAAGCAGTTGATGATAAATTCCAAAACTGGTTTATGTGGCTAGATGAAAACCTCATCGATTTTGTAGTCCCTATGGTCTATAGCTCAGATCATACTATTTTTCTAGATGCCTTAGCTAAGATCTCAGAGAAGGAAGTAGACCTAGAAAAAGTAGTTGTGGGGCTTGGACCATACCAAGATACGTTAGGGGGAACCATCAGTAAAATAGAGACTGTCAAAGAAGAAGGTTATGGTGGATTTGTGCTGTTTAGTTATGATGCAATTAAGGAGAGTGGTTTTTTAGAGC
>JAQVYS010000120.1 GCA_028708605.1 Bacillota bacterium | reverse complement strand
TACCTCATATTGTTAGATTAAACCGGCGGTAAGCTTTTCTAACGCTTTCAACAACTCATCTTAATTCCAAAAACAAATTAGCATCTACACCAAAGCTGACAATTCTTGACATTGTTCCTTAACCAGCTATAATAAAAGTACAACGTATACGTCTTGGTAAAGGTGGGAATTAATTTGGATGTCATTGAACTGCAAGAACTACTGCAAACCTTAGAGATTACCACTGGGTTTATAGATGAATTAGATAAAGCCAATTTACTTACTAAACCTTTGTCGGAAAATGAAAACGAAATCCTATATCCAAACACTGTTATCGATGAAATCAAACACATTCTAGGCCTACAAAAGCTCGGTTACAGTTTAGCTGACATTACTAAAATCCTCAAGGTTACAGAGCAAACTAAAGCTAAAAAAACGCAAAAAGCACGTTATTTTACTGTAGGGCAGGTAGCAAATCAACTAAACCTTACTAAAAGAACACTGGATTTTTGGATGGAAAAAGGTTTAATTAGACCTAGCTCTACTTCAAAGAGTGGTTATAGGCTTTTTAACGAAAATGCAGTCAAAATGGTGAGTTTTGTCGGTGACTTGCAAACAATTGGGTTTACGCTTGAACAGATTAAATCAATAACCGATACTTTAGATGAGGATTTTAACCCTACTAATGGTGAGATAGTAAGATCCACTCACGCAATTCAAAGCAAGATAACCGATAACGAAAGAGCGATAAAATCACTAAGAGGCTTTCTTAAAACTATTCAAAAAAATACTCGAGGCTATAAAATGGAACAAAATAGTTCTCAAGAAAGAATAGATCAAACTTAGTCAAAAAGGAACCCATTGGTTCCTTTTTTTATAAATATCTTTTCAAGTTTAAGTGAGTTCTGCCTTTTTTTGTAGTTCCACCAGTTTCAGCTACTTCGACGCGACCTCTTCCCCTTATGGAGATTATATCGCCAGTAAATACTTCACGGCTTGGAGAGTCTACCTCTTGCCAATTTAGCTTAACTCGCCCAGCTTTAATCTCCCTTGCCATAGCTGTCCTAGACATCCCGAAGCCACTTGCAGCAACTGAATCCAATCGCAAAGATGAAACTGTTGTTTTTATATCTTTTGATTTTTCTTCACCTGAGACTATTTGCTCTAAATCAATCTCACTGAGATCGACTTTAAACGAACTTACTTTTTCGAGGTTTTGCATTAAAAACGATACAACATCGCGGTCTATTATCACTTGGGCCCCACCATCTACAAGGAGAATGTCGCCTACTTTTCTACGATCGATTCCTGTTGCAAGAATGGAACCTAAAAAATCTCGGTGACTAATATCTTGAGGGAACTTACCTTGAATAAGAAGAGCTGTAAGCTTTGAATCAACTGGGTCTGAACCGTAAAAATCAGGTAAGACGATCCCTCTTTTTCTTTCTGCCCCTCTATATCCACCGTCAAGCCTAAAAGCAACTCCTTCGATCTGACGAATCACTGTCTGGCAAAGTTCCTGTTCTCGTAGATTTAAAAACGGACCTACTTTTGGTAAAACATCTAAAAACACTTGCTCTGCAAGATCAATATACCTAACTAAGATAATTTTTTCTTCACTGTCTTGTGTAGCTTTAAGCAGAGTTTCTCGATTGAGTCGCATTAAATCGCCTGCCTTATATAATTCGTCTAACTACTTCTAAAAGTAAAATAACTACCATTGGAGAAAAGTCAAACATACCAACTGGCGGCAAAATCCTTCTAATTGGCGCTATCAAAGTTTCACTGATTTCGTAAATTAGCTTTAGAATAAGATTGCTGTAAGGGTCGATCCTTATCCAGCTCAAAATTACTCTAAATACAATAATCCATATTAGCGCAGAAAGAGCGTAACGGATAATTCCCATAAAGCCTACTTCCCTTCTTGAAGCTGCCTTGCCCTCTCTGTGGCAGCTTTTATTGCTTTAACCAAAGCTGCTCTTACTCCTTCCTCTTCCAAAACCACAAGGCCTGCTGCAGTTGTGCCTTGTGGGGAGGTTACTAAATCTCTAAGAGCAGCGGGATGCATCTTTTGAGAGCGAAGATATTCTGCTGTGCCAATCATAGTATTAGTAGCAATCTCTAATGCAACCTTTGAATCTAATCCTTCTACTACTGCACCTAGGGAGAGAGCTTCAAGCATAAGCAAAATAAAGGCAGGTCCAGAGCCACTTAGTGCTGTAACAGCATTAAACAGTTCCTCATTAAGTAAATAGACCTCTCCACTTTTTGAAAGTAGCTCGTAGACCTCTTCTCTCTCACGATCTAGTATACCCTTTGAAAAGTTAACCGCTATTACCCCTTTCCCGATTTGTGCTGGTAGGTTCGGCATAACGCGTATAACTTTCTTTACATTAAGTGTTTTTCTAATGGTCTGCGATGTTACGCCTGCAAGTATCGATATTACTATTACTTCCTTGTTATCTATATGCCAAATATCTGCTACATCGGTTAAATGCTGCGGTTTAACTGCGAGAAGAATGATATCACAGCCGTTAAGCTCATTTATTGTTTCTGTTTTCGTAAAACCTTGTTCTACAGCTTTTTTCCTTGCAATATCACTTTGGTCATAAACTAGTATGTCTTTAGACAAAATACCTGCATTTACAAAGCCTTTTAAAAGAGCACTTCCCATAGCTCCATAGCCAATACATCCTAATTTTGCCATTAACCAAAGCAGGCGCTACTAAAGCGCCTGCCCCACCTACCTTTCTTATTTCTCATTTACATCTTTAAATAAGATTGTAGAGTCGTCTTTTACAAGTTCTTCGCATCTAGCTTTGTCCACCACAACATTTTTTGGAACAAAAACGAACGTATCGTTTGATATCTCCTCGAGCTCACCTTCCATGGCGTATACCGCTCCTGAGATAAAATCGATAATTCTCTGGCTTTCTTCTTTCGTTGTATCCGCTAAAGTTACTATCACTGGTCTATTGATCTTTAGGTTGTTAACAGCCTGAGTTGCATCATTGATATTAATACAATTAAGTACAACCATCCTCATGGTTTTTCCCATTGACTGGCTTACCTTTTCCTGATCGAGCAGTTCAGTTGCCCCGATCTGTTCAAAAACTATTTGGTCCTCGGTTATATCCATTTCATTTCCATCGTGTTCTTCATCTTGCATACCAAGTAGTTTAAGAATTTTATCCATTACACTCATTCCCACACCTCCCCATTTGTCTAACGCCTGCCGAAAATCGCCGTTCCAACTCTGACAATGGTAGCTCCTTCAGCTATTGCTTCACGATAATCACTACTCATTCCCATTGAAAGCTCTGGAAAT
>JAQVYS010000119.1 GCA_028708605.1 Bacillota bacterium | reverse complement strand
ATTACTCAATCTTGCCCAACCTTCAGGAAATGACCAAGCTAGATGAGTTCCACCATGCCAGTAATAAGATAGTGATACATCGTTTTTCAATGTGTCGATACTATCTCTAACTGCCACCATATAGTTTTCTCCCGGAATGAGCCATACGTCCCTTATGATAGATGACACATCTGGAGTTTTTTCATAACAACCACTTATATCCATACTTAAATGCGCAAAACCTTCTTTAAGCATTTCTAAAGTTGTAATTTTACCAACACGTCGTGTTTGAACTGTTCCATTCACTACGGGAACATTATGTGCTTGCACTCCAAGCGTAAAATCTCTTTCCTGCCCTGGTCTATACTGTTGATATCCAGGATCAGTAATCCAAAACCGTCCTTGATGTCCAATAACAATATGCCCATTGTCATAATGGAGATGGCCTACTTTGGCCCTCCCATTTGAAACAGCAACCAAACATGATTCCAGACCCCAACCTGTACGAAGCACCGCAGCAGAAGGAAGGTCGGTACAAAAATAGTCGTTCTTGCAAAGCGTTGTGTGTTTATAGTCAGGTGTATCTACATCTAACAATGCTGTTCCATAGAGCATTTTGGTAATGGTATAAGTTGGAAGCCTTGTAGGGACAATATGGCGAAGGAGCCATGCACCCTCGTCCCAACCATACCATTCAGTAAAATGTGTCATTACGTTTGTCCAGAAAGGCATTTCAGGTTCCACATCACCTAGAGGAGCATGAATATCCGCTCTACCTGGAAGTGTCAAAAACATCCAGCTATCAAAGACGGTCTTGAAAGCTTCTTTCATCTTAGAAAGTACATCATCTGTAGACTCAAGGTTGTTCAGCCACTCAGTTGCAGAATCTAGAAAATATCCATCGTATGCAGTACCCTCGGTATAAGGACAGTCTTTGTCTAGCCTATGACGACGCCATGCTTCAAGCACTTGATACGACTTCTCCCTCAAAGTTTTTGAGTGTACGCTTTGTATCACATCTGCAAGATAAGCACTGCTCATTAACACTATGCACGGTATATTTGCTAGGTCTGAAACTACAAAATCGTCTTTGCCTTTCCAAGTAACTTCAAACCATGGCATTACTGATTCATTAAGTATCCTATTTGCAGCTTTCATGACCTTATCATACTTAGCTTCGTCCCATCCTGTTCTGTCACTAAGGAAACGTGCCAGGCATGAAGCTAAGTGAGCTGTACAGAGACCAGCTGTACCCGATTCATCGAAGTAGTTTCTCCAGTCTGCAACTAGAGATAATTCTTTCTGCAAAATATCTGCAGCTGTGCAATCATCAAGGTTCTTCCACGCAACATATAACGTATTCCAGCGTTCTCTCAGTTCCCAGCTTAACCATATGCTCCATGGATAGTGCTGCATATCGGTAATCCCCCTTGGCATGTACAATGGAATATCAGACAAAGGTAGGGGAAAAGCCATAGTATAACCTATTCTGTAATAGTATACCTGTAGCTCTGTTCTCTCTTTTTCTTTCTTTATTCTTCTATTTAACTCTTCATGTAGTTCATTCTTAGACCATTTCTTGAAAACTGACGGAATTAAACTAGAAGTCTCGTAAGCAGCTGTATCATAATTAAGCATCTTAAACATTTTTATATAGTCTCCTTTTTCAAGTTTAGTGCTTGCTTCTTCATTAGGGATATCTAATTTAGAGCCCTAGTCTTCACTGAATTTATCAAAACCTGCTTTTAATAAGTAACGCAATCAGGTAGTTCAAATAGAGTCAGTTTTAAGAGTTCTAAGATCACAAAGTGATCATGCTTCTGATTAATCCATTCAATTTCGCCATGGTTCTCTCTAAATTGAATCAGTAGTACGCTAAATCCCCCAAACGCTCTACGAAAAACTTTAATTGTATAAAATAGGGCTGCTTTCTCTGTTTCCCTTTCACTTAGAGAGTAAACCCGCAACGCTAAAATGCTAATAAGAATAAGAGACCTTATCATCTCTTTACCACTAAAATTCTCTTGTTGCTTATTGTATTAGTCACCATCTAGCCTCTAGCTTATATAACGCATCCCTTTTCTAACTTCAGCAGAATATCATAATGCCATCTGTGTCAACACTACCAAAGGCTCTTAATTTTTGTGTTTAGCAAAAGGACCACTTTCGTGTTTATCAATTATAGTGACTTTTTTGAAGAATCTTTAAGAGCAGGATAGTAGTCACTGATTGATAAGGATTTGTACAATAAAAGACTTGCCACTCCCTTAAATCTGGCATAATGGAGGTTATCACAACATAACAACCCAGATTGGAGTGAGCAAGTCTGTACCCTCAATTATCGTCCTATTTATGCGAATTTATCAAATACTAAAGTGAAATTATCAAAATTTTACTGACTCTTTTGACCTTCAATGAAGTCTTCCTTAAGCCAAAGGAGATTCCTTAAGACCTATCCTTTATCGTGGATGGTGATTTAATCTACCTTTTAACCCAAGCCTTTTTTGCTAAGCATGATATTCACTTCGATATTAAGCAAGTGCTCGGTTTAACATATGGGGATTCTGCGATCCATAATATTCAAAAAACAAATGCGTGTTGGTCATGCCTGAATTTAATACCCTTCGCTCTTGCTACACATAATTTATACCATTGTCCTCCTACGAAAGTTAAGTTCGCAAGTAATTAATGTGCCCTAACTGGTTGGTATTCTCTGCTAGTATATAAAAGTGGCATCAGTAGGTTACTTACCTTATTTACATCACTTAAAAGTCTCTCAGCTGTTAATAGGGGAATTAATTGATCTTTTTTAGCATTACGGTTAATGCGTGATGTAAAACGTTTTAAATCATTTACAAGAGGTTCCAACTGTTGTTGCTCTTCTTTATTTGCTTCACGGATATTCCTGCTGTCCCAAGCTCTTAACTCTAAATTAGCTATCCTAACAGCAAAATCCTCAAAAGAGCTTAAATATTCATCCATTAATGGTGCATCGATAAATGGCTTGAACTCATTTATTCTTTCTATACAATCTGACACGATGCCCAGAGCTGCTTTTAGCGGATCTCTCATAGTTGAAATTGCTGGTAACCTCCAGGGCCCGTCTTTAAGAAACTGGTAATCTTCTGGTTTAAGATTAGTTGTTGAGAATACTGATTGCCCAGTCAACTCAACATCCCTGCATGCCTGGATCTGTTCGAGCATAACATATTCATCGTAAAGATAAACTCCTAAACCAGGATACAGATAAGTTGTTCCTGATATCCTATTAAGCTCACTTCTAATCAATGGGATATAGTTCTCAGTTGTAGCACGGTAAGTCATTGGAGTAAGGAAGT
>JAQVYS010000118.1 GCA_028708605.1 Bacillota bacterium | reverse complement strand
AAAAAAACGGAGCCTCTCGCTCCGTTTCTCTATTTCTATGCTCTTTTTTGTGCACTTAGAAGAGTATTGTGAAGTAACATCGTAATTGTCATCGGTCCTACTCCTCCTGGAACAGGAGTAATGTAAGCTACTTTTTCTTTGACCTCCGCAAAAGCGACATCACCTACTACCTTCTTTTCACCTACACGGTTAATACCTACATCGATAACAACTGCCCCTTCTTTAATATAATCTGCAGTTATCATCTCTGCTCTTCCTACTGCTGCAACTAAAACATCAGCCCTTTTACAAACTTCAGCAAGATTTTTGGTTCTAGAGTGGCAGATTGTCACCGTGGCGTTTTCTCTTAAAAGAAGCATCGCAACAGGTTTTCCCACGATGTTGCTTCTACCCACTACAACTGCTTCTTTCCCATTTAGGTCTACTCCAGCACTCTTTATTATCTCCATAACCGCAAGAGGAGTACATGGGAAAAAGCCTTCTTGCCCAGTAAAAAGTCTTCCAGCATTTACAGGGTGAAAACCGTCTACATCCTTATCAGGCGAGATTCTTAAGATTACTTGATCTGGATCTATGTGTCTAGGAAGAGGTAGTTGTACCAAAATCCCATCTATAGATTTATCGTTATTTAAATCGTCTATGAGCTCTAAAAGCTCATCTTCAGAAGTACTCTCTGGAAGAGTTATCTCCTTAGAGTAGATCCCAACCTCCTCACAAGCCCTATGCTTATTACGTACATAAATCTGAGAAGCTGGATCTTCGCCAACTAAAACCACAGCAAGTCCAGGGGTAACCCCTTTTTGCTTTAGGTCTTCTACTTCTGTAGCTATCTTTACTCTCTTTTCTTTAGCTAAAGCTTTGCCGTCAATAATCAAAGAAAGCCCCCCTTTTAGAATAAACCTGTAATAGAACCGTCTTTTGTAATATCCATGTTTAAAGCAGCAGGCTCTTTAGGAAGACCAGGCATAGTCATCATAGTTCCAGTAAGTGGTACTAAAAACCCTGCTCCTCTAGAAATCCGAACCTCTCTAACCTCCAAGGTCCACCCTTTCGGTGCACCTTTTTTGGTTGGATCATCACTTAAAGAAGATTGAGTCTTTGCTACACAAAGCGGAAGCTTATCGTAGCCTAGCTTTGTATAACGACTAATCTGATCTTCAGCCTTCTTACTATAAGAAACTCCATCTGCACCGTAAATTTTGGTTGCAATTATCTCCATCTTTTCTTTAATAGGCAGATTCCAATCATAAAGAGGGGTAAAGTTAGAAGGTTCTTCTGTTGCCTCTACAACTTTTTGCGCTAGATCCTGGCCACCTTTTCCACCTTTTGCCACAACTTCAGAGAGAGCATAGCGCACTCCTTTTTTCTCTAAGTGGCTCCTTATTAGAGCAAGTTCTGCATCTGTATCACTTGGAAATCTATTGATAGCTACGACGACTGGAACACCATAGCTCTCCATGTTTAGGACATGTTTATCTAGGTTTGCAAGGCCTACTCCTAGAGCTTCCACATTTTCTTCACTGACTTTATCTCGTGCAACTCCACCGTGCATCTTTAGAGCTCTAGCTGTCGCAACCACAACTACAGCGTTTGGTTTTAGTCCACTGTAACCTGCCACAATATCCATAAATTTTTCTGCGCCTAAGTCAGATCCAAAACCACCCTCAGTTACCACATAATCAGAAAGGGTGAGAGCCATCTTAGTTGCAATGATACTGTTATTACCATGAGCAATATTTGCAAAGGGTCCGCCATGAATAAAGGCAGGTTGCCCTTCTAGCGTCTGTACAAGATTTGGCTTTATTGCATCCTTAAGTAAAATAGCCATAGCCCCTATGCCCCCGATTTGCCCTGCAGTAACTGGATCTCCTTCATAGGTGTAGCCAATAATCATCCGGCTAAGTCTCTCTTTAAGGTCTTCTATATCTTTCGCAAGACACAAAATAGCCATAATCTCTGATGCTACTGTAATATCAAAATTCGTCTGTCTAGGTCTGCCATCTACCTTGCCACCTAATCCTAGAACAATATTTCGAAGATGCCGATAGTTCATATCCATCACAAGCGGCCACGTTACTTCTGCAGGATCCAGATTTAACTTGTTGCCAAAATGAATATGATTGTCAATAAGATCAGCGAGTAGGTTATGTGCTGCTGTTATAGCATGGATATCTCCTGTAAAATGCAGGTTAATATCCTCCATAGGTACTACCTGTGCATAACCGCCTCCAGCAGCTCCACCTTTAATACCAAAAGTAGGTCCAAGCGCTGGCTCTCTTAGGCAAACCATACTTTCTTTACCGATTTCTCCTAGGCCTTGGGTTAACCCAATTGCAGTACAGGTCTTTCCTTCCCCAGCAGGTGTAGGTGTTATAGCGGTTACAAGAATTAACTTGCCACTTTTTTTGCCCTTTGTCTCAAGTGACAATTTGGCTTTATATGGGCCGTATTTTTCTAAGTTTGATTCAGCAATGCCGATTTTTGCTGCGATCTTTTCTATTGATAGAAGCTTTGCCTCTTGAGCAATCTCTATGTCAGTTTTCAAGAAAACATCCCCTTTCTAAATCTATTCTGACCAAAAACTTCCAACTAACATCAAATTTCTCTGAGTGGCTTAAAAGTCCTGTATTCCAATAAAATGTCGGTTACTTTCATAGCCTTTTAAATAACTCCTATTTACTGCTTCTTACATCCATACTACCACTAAAATAACAAAAACAAATTCAAACAACCATATTTAAACTCCTCTCATCAAAAAACTGATATACATCCTGCTATTAATTCATGCTTTAGAGCGAAAACTCGCCCGATCATTTTAGTAAACCCTAGAGCTTCTGCTCTAGGGTTTAGCACTTTGTTTAATTCAATTTAAAACTCGAGATAACCGGAAAGCTTTGCTTTAGTACACTTACTCATTAATGTAATCTAGATAATCCTCATAAAGCATTTTAGCTTTCTCATTTGTGAGTGGGCTCATATAATGTAGCCAGTCAAAAATAACTATCCTATCAACATATGGCGCTTGGGTTTCTAACTGCTTTTTTACTTTGCTCATATCTGCAGAAACCGCTGGCCTGTCTGGGACTTCTACATGAAAAACTTCAACATCAGACCAAAAAGGTATACCTTTTTGGTGTGCTATTTCTTGGACCATCTTATAGTGAGGCAAAATCTTTTCCATACGAGATGCATCAGAGCCTATGCCATCTTGAAGGATTAGGACATCAATATCTACTTCTCTTAAAAAGGTTTCCCAAAAGTCTTGATGATCTTTTACTGCCATTTCTATTCGAAAAAACGGTGCTATAGCAAGTGGTCTGTTATAAACCTTAAGGCTATTG
>JAQVYS010000053.1 GCA_028708605.1 Bacillota bacterium | reverse complement strand
TTCTAAAGCCAGTGTTAGAGATTTTCTGCCGATTTTATCTTGGCATAGTTCAATGCTCTTTTTTTCGGAAGCAAACCAGATATTAGTGGCATGTCTCGGAAGCTCTTTCTTGAGAAAAAAAAGGACCTGGTTTAGATCTTTTTCATGAAAGACTTTTTCAAAAAACGGAGGACTAGGTGGGATCTGTGTATTGTACTTGCCTCTGCAGTAGTTATAGATCTGTATGCCCTCTTCACCTAAACGGCTCTCCAAAGACTCTAAAGGGATTTGCTGGAGAGAACCAATGGTTGTAAAGCCAGTTTCAAAAAAGTTATCTAGAGTCTTAGTGGCAACTGGCCATAAGAAATGGATTGGAAGTTTATAAAAGGTAGCATTTGAATTTAACCAAAAGAGTCCAGGCCTATTTTGGAAAAGAGCAATAGCTTTGGCAATCAAAAGATTGTCGGCAACGCTAAGGCAGCCATGAAATTCGCGGCCCCACTTTAAGAGTTCGTCCTTGCTTGTTAGACCAAGGTTTAATGCATAGCCTGAAAACTCTTCTTTAAAACGTGGAGTTTTGCTGTAGACTTTATAACGTTTTTCAAGGCTTGGAGAAGTAAGTAAGTATGCAAACAAGAGAAGTCACCTCTAAAGCGAACATATGTTTGTGTATATTATTATATACCTGATCTCCCCTAAGGGCAACTGCTTGGAGTATGGGAATAATTGTATGCAAAGCTCCTTAAAGAAGAAAAAAGGACACAAAAAATAAACCCACAGGTTAAAAAACCTGTGGGTATACAGGCAAATAATCAATAATAAAAAGCGTATTGATTAGTGCCTCGTTAGTTAGGATGGCTATTTCGAAAATAATTATTCTGGTAAATCTTGGAACTCTAATTTCATCAAGAGTACTTGGCGCTTACAAACTTCCGTATTGGATTAGCTTACGCGGGAGTTTTTTATTTACACCAAAAAAGCTTTATATGCTTGTAACATTTTTATTTAAACCCCTTGACATCCTCAGGAGACATGCGTACAATCATAGTGTACTAGTCAACTAATGCACTGGTGGTGATGAATTTGGATTTTAACCCAGAACGACCTATCTATTTGCAGATCATAGATGAGATTAAGAAGCGCATTGTGCGTGGAGATCTTAAACCTAGTGAAAAACTACCTTCTCAAAGGGAGCTGGCTACTATAATGAGTGTAAACCCCAATACTGTCCAGAGAGCGTATAAAGAGCTAGAAGACGCAAAAATAGCTCAAACCTTGCGTGGTCAAGGGACTTTTATAAGTAGTACTATTTCTCTAAAAGAACTACAAAATGAACTAGCTAGTGAAGCTTTGGAAGAATTTCTTACACAGATGTCTGAACTAGGTCTCTCACACGGGGAAATCAAAGAGTTATTAGTACGATCATTGCAAGAAAGGACGGAGTAAGATGCTTTTAAGAGTCACAAACGTATCAAAGTCTTACTTTGGTAAGCAAGCTTTGAAAAACTTTACCTATGAACTTGAGTATGGAAAAATCATCGGTCTACTTGGTCCAAATGGCTCAGGAAAATCGACATTGCTTAAATCTATTGCAGGTCTCTTCCCTGTAGATTCAGGCGAAGTCCTAATAAACGGCCAGAGAGTTGGCACAAGAACAAAAAGTCAGGTTGTCTATCTTCCAGAAGTAGACCCCTTTAATCAAAACTACAAAGTGGTCGATATTATAAGATTTTATGAGACCTGCTTTAAGGACTTTGATCTGAAGAAAGCAGAAGAATTATTACATGAATTAGCTTTAGATAAGAACCAGGTTATCGGTAGCTTTTCAAAAGGAATGAGGGCCCGTCTAAAACTAGTTCTCGCACTATCAAGAAAAGCTCCTCTGTTGCTTCTTGATGAGCCACTTTCAGGTATTGATCCTTTATCAAGAGACACTATTATAAAAGCTATCGCTAGAGAATTTAACCCAGAAAAACAAAGTATCATTCTTTCAACCCATGAGGTGTTTGAATCGGAAAGTCTCTTCGATGAAGTAGTCCTTTTAGAAAAGGGACATATCAAATGGCAGGGCAATATTGAGTCTCTACGTGAGAACTCTTCACTGAAGAGGCTTTTGGAGGAGGTATACTTATGATCCTTTGGAAACTTTATTTAAACGAATGGCGTGAAAACGGTTTTTATTGGTTTTTAATGATAGCTGGAACTATCACCGTAAATCTACTTATCTATCTTGGCCTCTTTTCTCACGATGTCTTCTTTATGCCGCTCGCCTTTTCAATCCTTGGCTATGCAATATTATGTGGCGATCCAATCGCTAGAGAGCGTAAAAACAACACTATCTACATCAAGAAAAGCCTCCCTACTCCTGGGTATGCCCATCTATTAATAAAAGCCTTATGGCTAATGTCGAGCTATGTTTTATATATGGTCTTTTGGTATGCGGTAAATCTAAAAATTATTAAGCTTACAGGCTTTACTCTGATCTTAAATAGTGGCAATGTCCTGTTAGATATGGTACTTCTCTTAGTTTTGCCGTTTTTTGGTATAGTATCTGTGCAGTTTTCCTGCCTAGTGTCAAGCTATGTACCTAGATTGAGATGTATCTTCAATTTTTGGGCTTACATCCTTCTTGCTTATATAACGGTTAGATTTGTCCCTCTGCTATCTAAACTTTTTGAGTTTCTTCCAGACTTTCTATTACCTGCATCTCCAGGACTATATTTTAATAGCGCTTTTCTTGCAGCAATCTTTGCAATTTCTGTATTGTTGTTATTTGTAAATGGTAAGCTCTGGGACAATGAGCCGTTTATTTAAGGAGGGATTAGAAATGAAAAGAAAATATAGTCTTATTGCAGTTATGATTCTTCTAACTGCAATTATGATCTTTGATATAAGGTTAAACAAACCTTTTGATGCCTTTTCAGCAAGCATAGTTAATTACCCTGAGCGAAAAGATGCGACCTTTATTCAAAATATCGAGCTAGAATGCAATGAAAAGCTCTTTGTAGAGGTAGAAAGCAGCAGATTGTCTATAGAACCTACAATCAAACAGGTGGCATCGATTGAAGTCGCAGAGCCCACAGATAACATCATCATGATCCGTACAGAATTAGGGCTTGTGCTAAAGGTTTCTGGCGGCGTTGATGCAAAAATCAGTTTACCTGAGACAATCCTTCCTGAGTTAACTGTCAGAGATTCATCTTTTGTCTCATTGAAATCTGGTTTAGGTGAAGTGTATGCAACAAACTCCTATATTAACCTTGGACACAACCAGGTAAGTAAGCTAACAGCTGTAGATTCATTTGTCCAGTTAACAGACTCTAAACCTCAAGAAATAAAGGCCACCAATTCTCAGCTTGAAATCAATCAGGCACACCAAGATAAAGTGCCTATAACGCTTGATATCACAAATAGTGTTGTAAATGCTTACAGAGTGGGAGTCTTAAACGGAACAACCATAGATTCAACCATAAATTTAGAGTACACAGGTGAAGTAAGTCTCACCGCAGAAAACAGTTTTATTAGAGCCAAAAGGACCTCAGATAGCCTTAACTTAAACTTGATCAGTACCACAGCCTACCTAGAACTCGAGGATCATCTCTCTAAAATAACTTCAGAGAACTCTGAAGTTACCGTTAGGATTCCACGAAATGCTGTAGACCTGTCTATTAAGGTTTCTAATACTCCAATTACAACTAATATTTCGCAAGCTAAAGGATCAAGCTTTAGTATTTATAGAGGCTCTGAACCAAAAAAACAGTCTCTAAAAACCCAAGGGGGAACGTTAAAGCTCTACGCTCCATATGTGGATATGTAATCAAAACCTAATCTAGTAGAAGAGACGGGTGTGAATAAAATCACATCCTCTTTTTAAAAAGAGTTAATAAAGATAAGAAGATAAACCCACAGGTTAAAAAAGCCTGTGGGTATTAAGGCAAATAATCAGTAAAAAGCATATTGATTAATGCCTCGATAGTTATGATGGCTATTCTAAAACGTTTTATTCTGGCAAATCTTGGTATGTGGAAGCAAAGGAGTTTCAAAAAAGCAGGAAAGGGAAAAATTTAACAAGAAGTAGATAACAATATGAAATTGGAGGCGATTTTGTGGCTAAGATAGCTATGGTAATAGCAAAAAGTAACTTTCGTGATGAAGAATATCTTCATCCTAAAGAGGAATTTCTGAGGAATGGTCACGAGGTTATTACTGCCTCATCGACACTAAAAGAGAGCATTGGCCGTTTTGGGACTAAAGTAACTCCCGATATAGATTATAAAGAACTAACAACTGATGATTTTGATGCTTTAGTTTTCGTTGGTGGTGGTGGCGCAAGTGAGTACTTTGACTCGTCATTGGCACATGGCCTAGCAAGAGAAGCATATCGCAACGGCAAAGTTGTTTCCGCTATTTGCATTGCGCCAGTTATTTTAAGCAAAGCTGGTCTTTTACAAGGCAAAAAAGCAACGGTTTTTCCTGATGGGGAAAATGATCTTATTAAAGGTGGTGCTTTCTACACTGGTAATCCAGTTGAGGTTGATGACAGGATTGTGACTGGAAATGGTCCAGATGCAGCTAGAGATTTCGCAAAGAAAGTAATGGAACAACTTAAATAATGAAACTGTTTCTGGTTACAGGCAATGAAGAAGAATGAAAAAGTCCTGTTTTAAAAGAGATTTCTAAAGTTCTAAGAGACATAAAACGTCTGATTGGGCTGATGTATACTTTTTAATTCAAAACAACATCCCTGTTAAAAGTTGACTGTACATTAAGAGTGTTCTTCTAGGTACAGTTTTAGAGAATGTTAATGCGGCAAAAACTGAATTTATGCCGCATTACATACTTATTGAAGTTCAAGAAGTTTTGTTAACGTCACATATAAAATCTTATTACTAAAGGAATTTTCTGCCGGTTATGTGTTTTATGCAGTTGTCATGGGGGTTTGTTGTTATAAGTTTTTTGGTTTTAATAAAACTCTTGCAGATAGCTAGTTGTCCTCAATCTAGCCTAAGGACAATCTAGTAAATTTAAGTAAGACTTGGGTAATATCTTTGTACCATTATTGAGCCTAAAAGCATATTCTGTTGAATAGAATTGAGCTGTATTTCCAAAACAAGGAAGGGGAAACAGGTTTTGGACAAAAAAACCACAATTTTAGTTGTTGTTTGGTTTGCAGTACTTCTTTTGTTGATAAGTAGTATTGTGCTCACACTAGGGCTTAGAAGGCAAAAGAATTCCTTAAATAGGAAAGTCAAACTCTATGTCTATGGTCAAGGCCTTTTGGAACTAGACTTAGAGGAGTATTTAGTTGGAGTAGTCGCTGCTGAAATGCCTGCATCTTTTCACCCTGAGGCTCTAAAAAGTCAAGCTATAGCAGCAAGAACTTACACGTTGAAAAGATTAGAGAAAATTCAAAAAAACGGCTCCCAGTATCCAGAAGGGGCAGATTTCAGTAACTTACCCCAAGAGGGGCAAGCTTGGCTATCAAAAGAGGCGCGTAGGCAAAATTGGCAGTCTGATTATAATCTTTATGAGCGTAAAATTACAGAAGCGGTTAATACTACGAAAAACCAAGTGTTAGTCTACAATGGAGTTTTAGCTGAAGCGTTATACTATTCTACGGCCGGACCTTATACAGAAGACAGTGACGCAGTGTTTAATAGTTATTACCCTTATTTAATAGCTAAGCCGAACCCATACGATAAGCATTCACCTCGTTATACAGATACAAAAACCTTTAATATTGTGGAAATAGAAAAAGCTTTAAATGTAAATTTGGAGGCCAAGAATCTTACTTTAGCAAGAAGTGTTCCACAAGGTCCAGAAACTTTTTTAGCATCGACTCTTCTTGAACCATGGTCTAATCTAGATCAGACAAATAGTTCAATCAAAATCCTTTCGAGAAATCGCTCAGGTCGCGTTGAAAAGATGCAAATTGGTAGTCGAATTTTTAACGGTGTTGATGTGAGACTAAAGCTTGGACTTCGATCAACTAATTTTACATTCCAAGTCAATCAAAATGGCAATTATATTACCTTCACGACCTATGGATATGGACATGGAGTGGGAATGAGCCAGTACGGGGCTGACGGTATGGCAAAAGAGGGTTTTGGCTATAAAGAAATTTTAAATTTTTATTATCCAGGAACCAGCATAGTTTCAGCAAATAAAATTTGGGAATAAATAGCTTAGAAGGAGTAGGTGTTCTGATGTGGAAAATATAGACAGAGCATCTACTTCTGTTTTGAAGGGAGGAGTTTTTTTGTCATTAAAATTAAGCAACAATGCTCGAACAGTTTTAGAAAAGCGTTATCTTACCAAAAAAGATGATCAAACGCTAGAAACCCCTGAAGAACTGTTTTGGCGAGTGGCATCTAACATTGCTGAAGCGGACAAGCTTTATAACAAAGAAGCTGATCTTAAAGCTAAAGCAGAGCGTTTCTATGAGTTAATGACTAGTTTAAAATTCATGCCGAATAGTCCCACTCTGATGGTGCGCCAAGATAGTTAGCAAATACTGCCGAAAGCGGTACAAGACTCGGGAATAGTCTTGTTAGTGAACCTGCTAACCGAAAGGGACAATAGCATGCAGGTCGCTAAGCATCACATGGCTAAAGCTGGATTGCTTGAACTCTAGTTCTACTGGATCAAGTGGGGATCTACGGATGTATCTGGTTTTAAAGAAGGGTGTTCATCGATCTTTCTTTATTCCCGAAACCAGACAGGGTATCTCTAGGAGATTAATCCTAAGATGCTTACAAGAACGAACGGAGAGCCTAAATGATGCGTTGTATTTAGCTAGTGAACTTGGGATAGGTTGGTTTTAACCTACGGAGCTCCCGTAGTAGTCAAGGCGGTAGGGCCGTCCTAATGGCAAAGGGGAGCAGGTCAGCAAGGTATAAAGTAGCGGAGGTATGCGTAATGCAAGAGAGCCTCGTTGCCTTAGAATGCCTGAGAAAGAGTTCTCAAAACAGGGTTCTTACACGAATATATAGGCAGCTGTACAATTTAGAGTTTTACGAGTTAGAGTGTGGCAAGGAAATTGTTGACGCCTTAAAAGCTGAAAAATACAGGGAGTTAGATGCTGAGCTTTTGTCTGAGGTAAAACAGGCTGTAGCAAAGATTATTGAAGCAGTTTATCAGGCAGAGCTTTCTTCCGATCAAATCCTTCGCCGCCTAGAAGAAATTAATATTAATGCTCACAAACTGTCTGAGCTTCCTCTAAAAGTCACAGATCGCATTGATGATGGAAGATTTTGGCAGATTTTTAGCTACCTCAGTCCTTGGAGAGCATACTTTCCTAATGAAAGGTTACTTATTTGGAATAATGACATGTATAGGTTTGAACGTCAGGGCAAGATCAACTCTATTTTGTTACCTGACCTTGGCCTGCAGTGGAAAAAAGGCATGATTATTATTGATCCGTCTTATAAGGCCAAACTACTAAGGCCTTATTTAAGAGATGGCAAACCTATTCACAGAGCAAATTTACTTAATCTTTCTGAGGATCGTATTATCAGCTTTTACAAAGCAGAAGAAAAAAGATTTCGACAGCTTCTTGCTTCTCTAACAAAACCACGTGCAGATACAGACATGATTTATGTACTGAGAAGAAGCCTATTAAAAACTTTAGCGTGTAAGTATAGAACCTCAACTAAAGAAATTAGAAAACGTTTTAAACTCTTTTGATGTTGACTAGAGAGCCGTATGCGGGGAAACCCGCACGTACGGTTCGGAGGGGGGGATAATCCCTACCCTACAATGCAGGAAAAGAATTGCAACAATTATCGGCATGTTTTGTACTTCCGATTGAAGACTCTATGGAGAGCATTTTTGAAAGCGTTAAAAATGCAGCTCTCATTCATAAAAGTGGTGGAGGTACAGGTTTTTCATTTTCTCGGATTCGTCCAGCAAGTGACAGTGTACAAACAACTGGAGGGGTAGCTTCTGGACCAATATCATTTATGAAAGTTTTTAATGCAAGCACAGAAGTTATTAAGCAGGGTGGTGTAAGAAGAGGGGCCAACATGGGCATTCTCAGAGTAGATCATCCTGATATTCTAGAATTTATAACATGCAAAAAAGATAACACTGAGCTAACTAACTTTAATATATCTGTGGGTATAACTGAGGCTTTTATGCAAGCAGTAGAAGAAGACGCCGAATATGACTTAATTAATCCAAGAGACGGTAATGTAGTAAAAAAACTAAACGCTAGAGAAGTCTTTGGACTAATGGTTGAAATGTCGTGGTTAAATGGTGAGCCAGGCATCGTCTTCTTAGATAGAATCAATCGTGATAATCCTACACCGGAATTAGGTGAAATTGAGTCTACTAATCCATGTGGCGAACAGGTGCGCAAGATAGCTTAAGTTTTAACGCCTAGAGAGGTTACAGACTGGGGTAAAGGTCTGTATAGGTAGACACCTTACTTGAAGGTTAAAGGCCTTTGGGGACAATAGCATGGTGTAAAAGCGGGAGTTTAGAGGAGTCGTGTCCGAAGACGTCCTGCAAGCCTAAGCACTATATGGTCAAAGCTAGACTGCTTTAATCCTAGAATTTTAGCCCAAACCACAGGGGACTTCATACTTCACGGCTGAAATGAAGTTGTTGCTAAATTACTGGTATAGGCTGTTTGTACCACTAAAACCCCTTTAGCAACCAAAGTGTAAACTTAATGATTCGAAAGGGAGACCTAAGTAGTGCCAGTGAAACTTAAGTGAATCTTGGATGCTTCGCAGAAATTGCGGAGTACGGAGCTGTCATAGTAATCTGAGGAACCTGAAATAACAGGTATAGCCGTAAAGTCGGAAGCGGGAGAGCCGCCTACACACTGCGATGTGACACCGGGCTAATAACCCAAAAGGTGCTGGTGAAGGACAGCAGGTTAACTTGGTTAATCTAGATGGTTTGCGAAAAGCAAAAAAGCCAAACAGATTAACCGGGGCTGGGCATGGAATTATATTTTCTATTAGGTTTTTGATAAGCCCAGCTTAACTGAGAGAGCCGTATGCAGGTAAACTTGCACGTACGGTTCGGCGGGGGAAGCTAGAAAAAGTGACACAAATCGGTGTTAACTCGTCTTTCTTCTACCCAACCCATTGCTTCCTTATGAAGCATGTAATTTAGGCTCAATTAACTTATCAATGTTTGTAAAAGATGGTTTAATTGATTGGGAAGATCTAGGTCAGGTAGTTGATACTGCAGTAGATTTTCTTGATAACGTAATCGACATGAATCGCTATCCTTTGCCTCAAATTGAAGAGCTAGTTAAAGGCAACAGGAAAATCGGTCTTGGTGTCATGGGCTTTAGTGATCTACTATTTTTAATGGGAATTCCTTATAATTCAGAGGAGGCTTTAGATATCGGCGCTAAGATCATGTCATTTATTGACGAGCGTTCGAAAGAAAGGTCACAAGCTATCGCTTTAGAGCGTGGCAGCTTCCCGAATTTTAAAAAGAGTATCTACAAGAAAAAATACAAGGCGTTGCGTAACGCCACAACAACAACTATAGCACCTACTGGTTCAATCAGTATAATTACTGGTTGTTCTAGTGGTGTAGAGCCACTCTTTGCACTATCTTTTGTAAGGACCATTTTAGATGAACAAAAACTGATAGAAGTACATCCGATTTTTAAGGAAATTGCTCTTAGCGAAGGCTTCTATAGCGATGAACTAATGGAAAAGATTGCTGAAGAAGGTACAATTCATCATATGGAAGAGATCCCAGAGCATTGGAGAAAAGTTTTCGTAACTGCTCACGATATTTCCCCAGAGTGGCATATCCGTATGCAGGCAGCCTTCCAGCAAAATGGAGTTGATAATGCAGTTAGTAAAACTGTTAACTTCCCAAATGAAGCAACTAGAATGGATATTGCTGAGGTTTTTAAGTTAGCTTATCAGTTGGGTTGTAAGGGAGTTACTGTATACCGTGATGGTTCAAGACAGATGCAGGTTTTAAGTACTGGTAAAACTGACTCCAAAGCAAAAGAAGAAGACAAGGCTAATATTAGTCCAAGAACAAGGCCTAGTGTGACCTATGGCCGGACAGAGAAGATTAAGACAGGCTGTGGCAGTCTCTATGTTACGATAAACGAAGACGAAAATGGACTTTGTGAGTTATTTGCAAGACTTGGTAAATCTGGTGGTTGTGCTTCTTCTCAGATGGATGCTACTAGTCGATTGATTTCTTTGGCTATGCGTGCAGGAGTCTCTACAGCAGCGATCATCAAGCATCTACGAGGGATTCGTTGCCCTTCCCCTGCATGGACAGATAGTGGAGTAGTACTTTCCTGCCCGGATGCTATTGGGCTAGCGATAGAGCGTTATGTAAAATGGCGCAATAATGGCAACGGTGAAAATGCTAGCGATCAAGTTTCAGCGAACTTGCCAATGGCCGAAGTTGTCAATGAAACAGCTACAGGTGAGAGTTCCATGGGAGCTTGCCCAGAATGTGGTGGGCATATGAAGCATGAAGATGGTTGTATGACCTGTATAGCTTGTGGATTTTCTAGATGTGGCTAAATTGTAGAAGGATTTGTGCATAAAAACAGTAATATAATAAAGTAGATTAGTTATTAATTTATAGGAGTTGAGCAACATGGGTTTGAAAATTGGTGTAATCAACACATCTTTTAGACTACCTTTAAAGGAATCCTTAGAAAAAGCCAGAGAAGTTGGCGCACATGGGGTGCAACTTTGGGTAGCTTCTGGTGAACTTGATCCAGATAATATTACCGAAACTGGTAAGAAGGATCTTTTACACCATTTGGAAGTAAATAATCTAGAAATCTCTGCAGTTTGTGGTGACATAGGTGGCTTTGCTAACCCAGAAGGATTGGAAGAGCGCATTGCGAAAACAAAACGTATCGTTGACCTTTCTCTGTCTTTAGACACACCGATTATTACTACACACATTGGCACAATTCCAGAAAACTGGAGACAGGTTGAGCAAGGCAAAATGATGTTAGAGGCTGCTAAGGAAGTAGCTAAATATGCAGAGAATCATGGAGCTTTTCTAGCCAGTGAAACAGGGCCTGAAAGTCCAGAATTAATGAAAGATTTCCTAGATGCTGTAGAATCGAAAGGTATAGCAGTTAACTACGATCCTGCTAACCTAGTCATGAGAGGTTTTGACTATTTAGGTGGCGTCAAGGTTCTCGCACCATATATTGTGCACACTCATGCTAAAGATGGTGTAAGAATTGACGGTAAAGGTCAAGAGGTTGCTCTAGGAGATGGGCATGTGAATTGGGATGCATACATCGCTGCTATGAGAGATATTGGATTTAATGGCTTCTTTACAATTGAACGAGAAGTTGGTCCAGATCCAGTAGCTGATATCAAAAAGGCAGCTGACTTCTTAAGAAAATACTAAAGATTCTAGGCTGCTACACAAAATTAGTGTGTAGCAGCTCTTTTTTGTGCAGATATTGCAAGGCGAGAATGAAGTAGGTTATCTTTACTTTGCAACAATGATCCTGGTGTCAACTGACAAGAAGAGTGATACAATTTCGATAAGAGATACATAGGCGTTGTTGGTGATGGAGGTCCAAATTGATGCATGGGTATTTGTAGATGTTTTTTATTGTCTTTGTGTTTAGCTTGAAGACAGCTAATTTGCCAGCTTTTTTTAATGATCAAAACTGGTGTTGATAAGATTTCTTTGTATGTTATTTACTATACTAATTCTTAGGAGATCAAACTTTAGGGTACATCTGATCGAAGATGCAGACAACAATTAGCTCTAAGTTATGGTAGGTGATATTCTACCTGTAGTCTAAAAATGAAATCGATGGGGTTAATTATCTGTTTAAAATATGATTAGTTGTAAGGCATGATCTCTAAAGGTGTTCTTTTGTTTTTGAATGTGTTACATTTTTGAAAGAAAAGATGTCGTAATCAATGTTTCTACCATACTTGTTAAGACAAATTGAAGGAATGGAGGTTTTTTTATGCACTGGGTTTTTATTGTAGCTGCAATTTTAAATGTTGGTACTGGCCTTTTATATCTAAGACAACGCAACAAAAAATACGCTACTCTTAGCTTTATCTTAGCTGGAGTTGTCTTAATATTAGGCGTGGTTTTTAGGCAATAAGAATGAAAAGCTTTAACTACGTGTTTGTGTAATATTTATAGCCATAAAAGTAAAAAAAGGAGCCTGGCAGCATTTACTGTCAGGCTCTTAGTAGCAGTACAATAACCATTTTTATAGAATGGTTTACTAGATCGCTTTAACTATTATCTTGCAAAAACATGGTTGCCGATACGACGTACAATAGGTCTAGTTTGTATCCAGTTCCAGCCTGTTAACTTATCAGGATTGTAGAAGAAAATACTGTTGTAGCTAGGATCCCAACCGTTAATTGCATCTTGTGCTGCTTTGAAGGCGGTGCTACTTGCTGGATTATAGATTGTACCATTAGAAACAGGTTCAAAAGCATATTTTTCATAAACTACACCTTCGAGCGTATTAGGATAGCGAGAATCATTCACGCGGTTTAATACTACAGCAGCTACTGCAACTTGTCCTTCATAAGGTTCTCCCTGCGCTTCAGCATGAACAAGTCTAGCCAGAAGGTCTGTATCAATGCTAGGCTTGTAATTACCTGAGCTAGATATGATCTTCAAGGTTTGGCCTGGATAAATCACATCAGAGGAAAGTCCATTTAATGATCTAATGGAGCTTACAGTGGTATTATACCGAGTTGCTATCTTCCAAAGAGTGTCACCTCTTTGTACAGTGACAGTACTGCTAGAACTAGAACCTGAAGATGGAGTATTAATAGTTTGGCCTGGATAAATCATAGTTCCGATACTAGGGTTTAGTCTTTGTAATGTAGCAACACTAGTTCCAAGCCTAGAAGCTATTATCCAAAGAGTGTCACCTGATCTAACTGTGTATGAACCGGCTGATGCCAAAACAGATACCATCAAGGATATCGCAACAATCAAAAATGATTTTTTCAGGCTTATTTTGTTTTTTTGTCGCAAAGATGGTCCTCCTTCCAAACTTTGTGAGTTATTACCTAAAATTGATACTAAGATCAGTTAGGCTATAAACATTATAAGATTTTTCTCTATTGGTGTCATTGCACTATTTCTGGCACTTAACCCAATTTAGGAAATCATTAACAGCCCAGTATCAAAAAAGCATGAAGTGGGCTGTTAATATTAACCCTCGACCTACCATATAGTTTTTAGGAGGAGGGTTAGAAATGAGTTTACTCTGGGCGATGATGATGATTGTTGGTGTTGTTTCGTCAATTTTAGAAGGTAGACCGGAAAGGCTATTGATCGCTATAGTTGATGGGGGAAACGATTCAATACAGTATCTACTTAGCTTAATAGGTATTATGGCTTTTTGGTCAGGGATCTATGGTGTTATTGAAAAAACCGGAGTTTTAAGCTTTTTAACTAAAAAAATCGCCAGACCAATATTTAGAAGAATCTTTAGAAAACCTTTAAGCTCTGCACAAGAAGAAGCAATATTTGCCAGTATAGCAGCTAACCTCCTTGGTCTAGGTAATGCAGCTACAGTTTGGGGTCTAAAAGCTATGATTGAGCTTAAAAAAGGAGAAAGACTAACCCCCAACATTGCTACATTTCTGATACTACTAAGTAGCGGGCTTACTGTATTTCCTTCAACGATAATTAATCTTAGATCGGCTATGGGGTCTGAGAATGCTGCCGTTATTTGGATTCCCGCATTAATTGTTTCTATTTTTGGAACTGTTTTCGCGTTGCTTTTAGATAGAATGTGGGGTGAAAAGCGGTGAGTAGCTATTTACCAGCATTAATTGTCCTCATCTGTATCGTCGTAGGACTTAAGGCAAAGATCAATATTTATGAGCATTTTCTAGAAGGCGCAAAAGCTGGCATAATAGCACTTTGGTATATTTTACCGACGATTATCGGTATATTTGTGGCTTTAGCTTTAGTTAGAAATAGTTTATTGTGGGGGTATATAATAGACAAAGTAGGATTAGTGATTAA
>JAQVYS010000052.1 GCA_028708605.1 Bacillota bacterium | reverse complement strand
AGCACTAGTTTTAGCAGTTGCAGCCATCGAATCTAATTATAAAGTTGATGCTGTATCTCATAAAGGGGCGATAGGAATTATGCAACTTATGCCAGCAACAGCAGAAGAGTTAGGAGTAAATCCTTACATTCTAGAAGAAAACATTGAAGGCGGAGTCAAGTACCTTGCAAAGCTACTTGATAAGTATGGAGATGTAGGTATGGCACTAGCTGCATATAATGCAGGCATGGGAATAGTTGATCGATATGGAGGGGTTCCTCCATTCCGGGAAACGCAAAACTATGTTAAAAAAGTTTTGCTAAGACACGGCGAGTACTCAGACCTAACGAGACTTGCACTAAAAAGCTAGCTTTCTTTGAGCTAGCTTTTTCTTTTTTTTACCAAAATATGAGAACCCTTCTTTGCTCAGAAAAGAGGAAGACCGTCATAATTTGTTGAATCAAAAGGATAGTAAGGAATTAGGGTAGCTCCAAATTGATTAAGATTGGAGGGACGACATTTGATAAAGACACACAAACTAACTAAAGAATTTTCAACTACTGTAGCGGTTAGGGATCTCGATTTAAGTGTTGATAAAGGTGAGATCTATGGCTTTTTAGGGCCAAATGGTGCTGGCAAAACTACCACTATTATGATGCTTCTAGGGTTAGAGAAGCCAACTTCAGGCTTGATCGAGATTTTTGGTAAACCTCTTGAGAAAAACTATTTTGAGATTAAAAGGAATGTCGGTGTAGTATCAGAAAACCAATATTTCTATGATGATATGACCGCATGGGAGTATTTGAATTTCTTTGGACGTCTTTACGAAGTCGAAGAAAGGGAAAAGAAAATAAAAGCGTTTTTAGAAAGAGTTAAGTTATATCATCGTCGTAATGAGAGATTGTCTGGGTATTCACATGGTATGAAACAAAAAATCGCTATTGCTAGAGCTCTTATTCATGATCCTGATTTGATTATCCTTGACGAACCTCAAAACGGTCTTGATCCATATGGTATCAGAGAAGTTCGTGATATTATTGGCGAAGAGAATGCTAAAGGAAGAACGGTTTTAATCTCATCACATATTTTATCTGAGATTGAACAGACCTGTAACAGAGTCGCCATTCTAAACAAAGGCAAGCTTGTCGCTGAAGGGCCTCTAGATATCGTAAAAATGACAACGCAACAACATGCAACATTAATTGTCGAAATAGAAAACCTTACAGAAGAGATTAAAGAAAAATTAACTACACAGTCATATGTTAAAGACTGTGTAGAAGAAAACGAAAAATTAATACTATCAGTTGATAGAGATAACGATTACAGATCCCAAGTTGCAAGATTGATCTCGGAAAATGGTGGTCTTGTAGTTGGAATGCAAGCGAAATCTTATAGCCTCGAAGAAGCGTTCATGAAGATTACTGACAGTAACCTAGAAACGATTATTAAGGAGGGGACAGCATGAACAATTATCGATCGGTAGCTATTAAGGCTATGGCCGGACGTGATTTGCGTTCTACCCTCTTTAGTATGGGGATTTATATAGCAATAGCTTTAGGACTAATAGTAGCATCTATTATGCTTTACACCTATGTCGGTGGCATCATGGAAAACGGTTTGGATGTAATGCCATCTAGTGAAACTGAAACACGCTACTATAGCGAAAGGCAACAGACACCAGAACCAATGCTAGGTCCACTGCAGTGGGCAGTCTATATTGGCGCTGTCTATATCACCTTATCAGCATCGATGTCGATTTCTCGTGAAAGAGACCAAGGTACCATGGAAGTGCTGTTTTATGGACCAGTAGATAGCATAGCGTTTGTAGTTGCAAAATTTCTTGAACAAATCCTAGCTTTTGGTGTAATTTTGCTTTTCTATATAGGCTATTTTCTTATTCTGTCAAAAGTCTCTAACTTTGCTCTAGGTATTGGCTTCTTCAAGATGCTCATCTTGTCACTTTTACTTGCAGGATGTATGGCGTCTTTTGGCATGTTCCTATCTAGTATGACACGCAGAGTAAAAACCTCAGTCATTCTCTTTTTAGTGTTTATTATCATTTTCTTAACAGTTCCTGTGCTTCACAGCTATTTTATGGTCAATTTCCCTGGCAATGTTAAAGGCGTTTTATCTGTAGCAAGACAGGTAACATCCTATTTGAATTTCTTAGTTTCATGGATATCGCCTTTTTCTTATTTGCAAAGAGGAACAGTTGCCATTTTACTCAGTAGCAACATTGAGTTTATAAAATCGTTAGTCTTCTCGCTTCTTTACACTGCTGTTTTACTTGCAGGCAGTATCTTCATCTTTAACAAGAAAGGGGTGCGAAGATGAGAAAGTATGCATACCTTTTGCTTGTTGTGATTTTATTGTCTTTTGGAGCTTTAGCTGCAGCGCCTGAAAAAGTCGAACAGGTTGTTACCAATCTCTTGCTTTTTGATGGTTCACAATGGACAAATACTATTTCGCCCCAAGAGTATCCAACCTTTTATATGCTTGCTGATGCAGATAATGTTATAAATCCTACTAGAACTATGGTATATTTCTGGCCAATTACTCAAGAGTATATGGCAGATTTTTATGACATGAATGAAGAGATAGAGGGAACACTTATAGTTTCTAAAGGCAACAAAGTTATTGCAGAACTCGAGAAACAAGATTATGTTTTTTCTTACCCACAAGGGTACTATGGGGGAAGGCCAGAGATCGTTTGTGGTGATGATGCTCATAAGTCAGCTGAAAAGTATCGATCTGAAGTAGATGCTTACTATCAGCGTGTAATTAAGTGGCAACAAGCCATGACCGATTATGAGATTGCTTTGGATGAGTTCTGGGTCAATCCAGAAGCCTACAAAGGGCGTGAGAGTGAAATCCCTCAAGAGCCTAAGCAGCCAGACTATCCAGTTTATTATGCAACTGAGGTTCAAAGAGGATATATTCTAAATTTAGAACCAGGAACCTATACAATCGAGATTGATGGCTTACCTGAAACAAAAAGAACCGCTGTAGTTTTTAGTCCTAGACGACAAGGTATAGGATATGACATCCGTCCTGAGCAGCAATGGACAGTACCAAGAACCAGCAACGATCTAAGCGAAACTGTCTATATTTCAGGCAAGCAGACTCTCTATATTACACCTTACAACGGTATCGAAGTTAATCGCTATATGTATGAGAAAATCGAAAAGCTTCCTAGTGAAATTAGCGGTAGAGGTGGAGAGTTACTTTATTTCTGGATGGTCCTAGATTACGTTAACGATGCGTCACTTGAAGTCTATAAAGATGGCGTTCTTCTTTCCACAGTTGCTTTTAAACAGTGGTATGTTGAACAGACTGCAAGTGCAGCTTTGGGCTATAACATCATCGAATTTGATCCTAAGGTACAGGGAGAAAGAGCACCTTCCTTTGAAGGGTTTAAGGTGGAACTAGATGGAGCAGGCAGATATTCATTCCGTTTAGTCAATGAAAATGGTGAGGTTATTAGCGAAAGTGAACGTTTAGTGAGATCGATCGATCCACGCAGCCGGTTCTTTGCGTTGGTTTTGCCTCTAATCCCGATTCTTGTTGGAGTGTTGATTTGGATCTGGCGTTCTAGCCTATCTGCAAGTGATAAAGGAACAGATAAAACCTCCAAAGTGACGACTGTTAGTAGATAGAGTAAAAGGGCTTTTGACTAATCTTAGTCAAAATAGCCCTTTTTTTCACCTCCGCGCATATTATTGGCTTAGAGGTGGAAAAAGTGAAAAATAAGGTTAGGCTCAAGCTACTGCTGGTTATGTTTATAGTGTCTAGCGTACTAATTTTAATTGCCAAGTCTATTCCGCCAACTAGTATAGTTGAAGGACGTGTCAAAGACATCTTTGGCGACTTGTTGCCAGAGGTTTTAGTTACGCTTGGCAAAGAAACAACCAAAACTGATGAAATGGGTTCTTTCAG
This sequence comes from Bacillota bacterium, assembly GCA_028708605.1. Lineage (GTDB taxonomy): Bacteria > Bacillota > DTU065 > DTU065 > DTU065 > DTU065. Next base: position 10,097 of record JAQVYS010000052.1, on the reverse strand, counting down.
CTTTGAGGATCTTACCCCAGGGCTTTATCGTTTGAAAGTTGAAGCAGAGGGGTATGAGAAATATGATAAGGAGTTTTTAGCTGACATAGGTCGTAATCATATTGAAATTCGCGGTGACAACGGACTTAGACCTAATACGTTTGCTGTTGATTTTCATGTTTTTTACGCTCCTACCTTTGAGAAAACTGAACAAATTTTCGTGTTTGTAGGACTGTATAATGGAACAAAGAGCAAAGTCACTGTAAGTCGGATCTCACTTTTTAAGCCAAATGCTGAATTTGAGGCGAGCCTTATTACTGAACAACTAATCTTGCGAAAAAATGATCTGAGAAAAATAGAACTGAGTGGGATTTCAAATCCAGTTCGTCAGGGAGTTTATCGTCTAGAAGTAGAGATTTTAGATAAAGAAGAACCTATTCTATTGCAGTTTTATGATACAGCACAATTTGACGATAACTGGGATGTCCACTCCTAATGGAGGTATTAGTTTGTTATTGTTTTTTATGTTAGCACCACTTCTTTTTATGGGCTTGCTTTTTATCTGGCTTGTACCTTTGGGCTATACCTTTAATTCTGTGATAAATCTGTTTGTTGTTCCCAAACAGTTTGTAAAAATCTTTACCAATAAAACGATGCGTAGAAATCATGCTCTAGAGCATGCGACTGTAAATGTTATCGAGGAACAATATGGACCAACTAATCTAAGTGGCGTAGCAGACGATAATGGTTTTTTAATTAGAGGTACTGCAGATCCTACTTTGATCTACAATGCAGCTCGTATTGGTCTTATGCGGATTCAAAACGGTGAAAAAGACCTAGCTGTTCATAAAAGATGCGGTACTAGTATTGCAATCACTAATCTTTTTACATCTGTTCTCTTTATATTGGTGTTACTTTTTACAGGTCAAGCGAATCTTTGGACGATGTTTTTAGCAATAGTCTTAGGGAGTCTTGTTGGCCCGAGTCTCGGTATCATAACTCAAAAATATGTTACAACTAGAACGGATGTTCAAAACGTTGAAATTGTTGGATATGTCCCGGGTTTTGGGCAGCTAAAGATTCTTACCAGAGAGACCGAGCCTCAATTTATTATCGAATAAATAGAAAAATGAAATATGCTCCCTTGAGGTAAAACTTTGTAAGAGATCTACCTTTAGGGAGCATGTGTTTTTTAAATAGAGACTTTTACACAAACTGGCACTGCTTTGTTACCTTTATAATCATAAGCGACTACAGAAAATGAAGTTTCTTTACTGCTAGGTGTATCCTTATAGCTATCTGCCAGTACAAATTCAGAGTCTCTTTTCGGTTTTGGTTGTAGTTTTTTCTTAAAGATCCCATCTTGATAAATTAGGTAGCCACAAATATCATCGATATTTTGCCTATCCCAAAAAAGTACTATCTGACCATCTTTATAAGTCCACTCAACATTTGGAGGAGTAACAGTTTCTTTTACAAGTTTTCCAAGTCTTACGTATTCAAGATAAGCTTTGTGGTATCCTTTTGGTACGATATAAGGACTAAAATAGTGACAGTACGAAAATGTGACATAGTTATCAACAAGATTCGATGATAGCTTTAGTTGGCTCAAAAACCGATCCTTGGTTGTACTAGTCCAAGTTTCCTGGCAAAAGGTTTCGGCATCTGACCAAAATAAAAGTCCAGGGACCTTGTTTGCAGCTTTCTTGCAGGCTGCAAAATACTCTACAAAGTTGTCTAGTTTAAGCCAACCAGCCCCGACTGCATCTTGGGGACAGAAGATATCTCCTGGCCGTAGCCTAGCATGGTCAAAGAAGGTGCTCCAAGTTTCATACATCTCATCTGGTGTTTTTTCTGTATCCACCATATAAGGGCAAAACATTAAAGGCATTGTAGGGTCAAGCTCGGAGAGAAAATCAAGTTGCAGACTAAAAGCCTGTGCAAACGCTATCTGATATGAAGAGGTTTTTAGATGTAAGCTAGAAAATTCCCAAACAAAATACCAGCCAAAAAATGTTTTAGGGTAGCGGTTTTTGTAGCGCGAATAGATCTCGGAAGCGATCTCATTTCCGCGCTGCATCTCGCCTAAAAACCAATCATTATCTTCTTCTTTCATCTGCCACCAGTGACGGTCTTCATTTAGGCCAAGAAAAACCTTTAAATCTAGGCTCTCGCAGGCACTTAAACAGGCTTCAATAGTGTCATACTCAGATTTTTCTATCCACCGAAGCTTGGAGGGATAGATAGCTTTAGAGAGACTATTACGCTCATCAACAACACTAGGGGCAAGGATCAGATAGTTCATATCCGCTTCTTTTAATACTTTTAGCTCTCTTATCCACTTATTAATGTCCCAGTTTTTAACCAACCAGGTTTGGATAAAAGAGCCATCAGCTGTCGGGTAAGGGTATCTTTGTTCCCAAGCAGGTATGTTGATCACCACTTTTAACCACCTTTTTTAGGAGTTTGGTTTTTATATTCGTGGTTATTCCAAAGACTTCCTTTGCAACTGGATTAATTTGCCATTACTCTTGATGTTAAGTACAATTAAATGGAAAGACTTTAAGCGAAAGGGGACTATAAATTGAGCTTTTGTCTATTGTTTTTTTTATTCTTCTTCATATCTCAACCTGTAATTGGCCAGGCATCTCAGATAGCTCTTTTTTGGCAAGACAAGCCTCTTGAAAGTCTTGGTCCCCAGATAAAACAAGGTAACATCTATATACCGATTAAAGTCATGGAAAATGCTGGAGCATCAATTTACATAAATGACTCTGAGGTTTTAATCAACTATCAAAGCGAGGATCATCTTTTTAGTCTTGAGTCAAATGGTGACTTACTTGAGAAATTCGGCAATGAATATTACTTAAGTGCAGAGGCTTTTAGCAGTCGGTTTAACTTAGATATTCAGTGGAATAGCGCTGAAAAGACGATTTTTATAAGTGAAAAAGGTCTGAAAAGAACAGTACTGGGATTAGATTTTAATGACTCTCAAGATCGCGCTATTTTGACGATTTTGCATCAAGGTACAGCAGAATATGAAGTAACTAAACTTGAACCAGGCAAATTGAAGGTCGATCTTTTTAAGACAACACTAGAAAAACCACTTGGTATACTCCTGATAGATCATCCTTTACTTTATTCCGTTAGAGCAGAACAGTTAAGCAGAGATCAAGTAACCTTTTATATCCAAGGTAAAGAAGGACTAGAATTTGAAAGTAGATTAGTCGGTGACGATTTAGTCTTAGAGTTTTTCTATACAGTAGAACGCTTTGAATATCGCAGTATAGGAGGCCTGCCTCTACTTTTTTACGAAAGCAAAACAGGTCTTCCAGAATACAGAGAGTATTTAGAAGGGGATTTGACTTTGGTGAGAGAGTTTACTGGAGTTAAGCTGATGGGAAAAGCTATTAAAGAGAATATAGATGACGATCTGATCGATTACTTTGAGTATTATCAGGAAGGACCAAGGGTGTATAGCCTCATCAAACTCAAGCCAAAACTTGCGGATTTTTTTGCAAGTAGTGTTCAGGGCAAACGACTTGCACAGCTATCTAAAATAACATCCAGGCAAAACGATTTGGGAACCGAACTGATTTTTGATGTTATTGGAAGTCCCTATTACAAGACTAAGAAAGAAGGAAAACGTTTAATTATTGATTTTGAAGACGTTCAGGTGAATAATATGGTAAGAGACATTACCTATTCATCTGAATATAATGGTTTAACTGTTACAAAATTAACAGGAGATTCTATAAGAGTAGAGATACTTCTCAAAGATTGTAGCGGGTACGCACTGAGCAAGAAGGATGAATATACTTATAGTGTCCAGCTAGTAAAACGTGATCTGTCTTCGAAATTAATCATTCTCGATCCAGGCCACGGTGGTTATGACCCTGGAACAGTGGGAGCTTTTTTAGAAGAGAAGGATCTTAATCTTGATGTAGCTCTAAGGCTACGCGATCTTTTAGTTGATTTCGGGTATAAAGCCATTCTAACTAGGGAAACAGATTTATATATATCACTTTCTGAAAGAACTAATCTATCTTTAAGTAGTGGAGCTGATCTATTTGTTAGTATCCATACAAATGGTAGTTTAAATCAGTTAGCTAATGGAATAGAGACCTTTTATGCACCTCGAAATTCAGAAGGAAAAGAACTGGCGGAGTATATTCAAAGAGCCCTACTGGTTCAAACCAAAGCCTTAGACCGTACGGCAAAAGAAGCAAATTTTTGGGTTTTGGTTAATAATGTTCCATGTTCAGTATTAGTAGAGATCGGCTTTGTCACTAATGCCCCTGAGGAAGAAAGGTTAAGCCAAAGCCACTATAGACAAAAAGTTGCCGATGGAATTTGTAGTGGTATTATAGGTTTCTTAAATTAGTGTTTTTAAGAATAAGAAGCGTTAAAGAGGTGGAAAATTACAATGGATCTAGACTTCAAAGGAAAAAACGTTGCTGTTATTGGTCTTGCAACCGAAAACATGCCACTTATCAAGTTCTTAAAAGAAGCTGGGGCTAATGTTTGCGGACGGGATATGAAAACTTCAGACAAACTCAAAGATCGCTACCAAGCGCTTCTTAATCTAGGTATTGAATTAAGGCTTGGTTTCGGTTACCTAGATGATTTCGCCCAGTACGACTTGGTCTTTCTTACACCAGGAATTCCTCGTTCTTTGCCTGAGCTCGTTGAGGCTAGAAGAAATGGCGTCCTATTTTCAAGCCAGATGGAACTGTTCTTTAACATTTGCCCTGCAACAATTATTGGCATCACCGGTAGTTCAGGAAAGACAACAACGACTACTTTAGTTGGCAATATGCTTACAGGTTCAGGTTTTGATACTAGAATTGGGGGCAATATCGGTAAAGTTTTATTAGAAGAAGTAAGGGATATGACATCTAGAACAAAGGTTGTCCTCGAACTATCAAGCTTTCAGCTTCAAGATATGAACATTTCACCGAAGGTCGCTTTGGTAACGAATATTACGCCCAATCACTTAGATGTCCATAAAGATATGGCTGAGTATGTTGATGCTAAAAAACAGATCTATTTACATCAAAAGACAGACGACGTAGTCATTTTTAATGCTGAAGATCCTTTAAGTCAGGGCTTTGATAGAGAAGCGACCTCAAGAGTCTATTACTTTAGCAAAAAACCGCTTAAAAGGGATGCTTCTGGAGCTTATATTAGAGACGACTGGATTGTAATTAGAGATTTAAATGTAAGAAAAGAGGAACTTTTAGTCTGCCACGTAGAAGATATTAGGCTTTTAGGCCTTCATAACCGTGAAAATGTTTTAGCTGCAGCTCTAGTCGCTTATTTGGTAGGCGCCAAGATCGAAGCTATAGCGCAAGCAATCCGTGATTTTAGAGGTGTAGATCACAGGCTTGAGTATGTTGCGACAATAGGTGGGGTGCGCTACTACAATGATTCGATCGCAACTTCACCTGCTAGAGCAAAAGCGGGTCTCCTGTCATTTTGTGAGCCTGTTGTGCTGATTGTAGGTGGTTATGATAAAAAGATACCTTTTGACGAATTAAGAGAAGCTGTAATACTAAAAAAACCGAGGGCGGTTGTCACAATAGGCGCAACTAGCCAGAAGATTGAAGAAGCACTGTTTGGTCTTGTCCCTCTCTATCACACAGACACTTTTGAGGATGCTATCTATACTGCAGGTTCCTTGGCAAGTCCAGGCGATTGTGTACTGCTTTCACCAGCTTGTGCTAGCTTTGACATGTTTGCAAGCTACGTTGAAAGAGGCAAAGAGTTTCGACGGATAGTGCTAAATAAAGCCGAGGAGATAAACCCCCAAAGCTAATTGTTTTTAAAAGGAATTTACCTTTTTGTTTGCCTTAAATAGTAGAAAATCCTCAAATAAAACATTAGAAAGCAGGATTTTTCTAAGTGGTTATGAGAGAAAAGCAGGACAAACTAATGTTTGAGGCCAAAAGTAGACGGGAGACTTAACTCAATAAATACACACATTTAAAAAGTTGAAACATTTGCTCTTACCCAATGTGGACAGGCATTTATAAAAAAGGAGAGAAATTAGTATGAGAATCGATGGTAGAACCAATGGACAGATGCGTCAAGTTAAAATAACACCAAACTTTCTAAAAAACCCTCATGGTTCAGCTTTAGTTGAGTTTGGCGACACTAAGGTTATCTGTACAGCTATGGTTGAAGATAAAATCCCTACTTTTCTAAGAGGAGCCAACCAGGGCTGGCTAACGGCAGAATATGAGATGATTCCAGGTGCTACTTTGCAAAGATCAGTCAGAGATGCCTCTCGAGGCAAAATTAGTGGAAGAAGCCAAGAGATTCAGCGTCTTATCGGTCGCTCTATGCGTTCTATTACAGATTTATCGAAGATTGGTGAGAGAACTGTTTGGCTGGACTGTGATGTAATTCAAGCAGATGGAGGAACTCGTACTGCTTCAATTAGTGGCGCATTTGTGGCGCTAGTTTTGGCTCTTCATCGTTTTAAAGAAACAATTGGTGTAGAAAAACTCCCAATTAAAAGCTACATCGGAGCTGTCTCTGCTGGCATAGTCGATGAGGTTCCAGTTTTGGATCTCTGTTATCTAGAGGATTCCAACGCAATTGTAGACATGAACTTTGTATTAACTTCGGATAATGAAATAGTTGAGATACAAGGTACAGGTGAAGCAAGACCATTTAATACAGATGAGCTATTTAAACTAATGGAATTAGCTCAAAAAGGGGTCCAAACAGTTTTTGAAGCACAAAGAGCAGTAATTGGAGATCTATTGGATTATTAAAAGGTGAGGAAAAATGAATCTATTAATATGCACAAACAATTCTCATAAGGTTCAAGAAATCAGTGGTTTTTTTAAGGGATATGAGATAAAAAGCTTTAAAGACTTAGCAGGGTTTAAAGCCCCTGAGGAAACCTCGCTTTTTTTTCAGGGAAATGCACTGCTTAAAGCTACCGCAGGCTATAAAGCTAGTGGGGAGTTGTCTTTGGCGGATGATTCGGGGCTAGAAGTCTATGCTTTAGGTCTCAAGCCTGGAGTGTTTTCTTCTCGTTATGCAGGAGAAAATGCTACAGATATGGCAAACAATGAAAAACTACTGAAAAGACTTAAAGGAGAAAAAGATCGCAGAGCAAGATTTGTCTCTGTGTTAGCTCTAGTAGGATCCAAAAAGGTTTTAGTTGTAACCGGCATTGTTGAAGGTGTAATATTAGAAGAACCTAGAGGCGATAATGGTTTTGGTTATGATCCACTTTTTTATATTCCTGAGTTAGATAAAACTATGGCTGAATTAACTCTAGAGGAGAAAAACCGAATTAGCCACAGGGGCAGAGCTTTAGTTAAGCTTGCAGAGAAGCTAAAAAGCTACTAAAAAAGCACCAGTTTGGAGGAGGTTTGATGTTAAGAATAGGCGTTATAAGTGATACCCATGGGAATTTTACTTTTGCTTCTAAGGCCTTAAGTCTATGGGGTAAAATAGACTGCCTTTTACACGCTGGAGATGGAATAAAGGAAGCCTATGAACTTGGAAGACTAGCCTCCTGCCCAGTTTATGCTGTTAGTGGGAATACAGATAATGCATTATCCCTAGTTGATGAGACAATTGAACTAAAGGATCTAAGAGATGAAGAGTTTAAGATTGAAAAAATCCTCTTGACTCATGGGCATCAGTTCTCTCCGGAAACAAGAGAGATAAAGCTTGCAGAGCTTGCCAAAAGACGGGGTGCACAGGTTGTCGTATATGGTCATACCCATCAGCCTTACAATCAGAGCCGCTTAGGTGTTCTAGTCTTTAACCCAGGTAGCCCATTTAGACCTAGGTTTTCGGAACGCTCGTGCGGAATACTTGAGATCGATGACAAAAAAATCTCTGCAAAACATCTAAAAATCCCTTGACTTAGTTAGCAACTTTGTAATATACTATCATTTGTACGGGGTGTAGCGCAGTTTGGTAGCGCACCTGCCTTGGGAGCAGGGGGTCGCAGGTTCAAATCCTGTCGCCCCGACCATGCGCCTGTAGCTCAGCTGGATAGAGCAACGGACTTCTAATCCGTAGGCCACAGGTTCGAGTCCTGTCAGGCGCGCCATAAAACTACATATTACTTAGATACTTAAACTCGGTGAATTTCATCGAGTTTTTTTGTTTTTTGAAGGTGAAAAAGACTTTCAAGGGAATCTTAAACTTGCGGGAGGAAGTTATTATGAAAAGAGATTTAGAACTTAGTGTATTTGACATAATTGGTCCGGTAATGATCGGGCCATCTAGTTCTCATACCGCAGGAGCTGTTAGGCTTGGTAATTTAGCCAGATGTATACTAGGTAAAAAGCCGCTTCAAGCCCGTATAGGACTTCACGGCTCATTTAGAGACACGGGTAAAGGTCATGGTACTGATAAGGCTTTGGTGGCGGGACTTTTAGGATTCCATCCAGATGACAAGCGAATTCCCAATGCATTTGACTTAACTGATGGAATGGAAGTTGAATTTTTTGATCCTGAACTAGACAAAACTGCCCATCCTAATACTGTGGTTTTTAACCTTACAAGTGAGAGTGAGAAAATTGTTCTAAAAGGTGCATCACTAGGAGGCGGAGCCATAATAGTTGACAGAATTGATGATTTTCCGGTAGAAATAACAGGCGAATACCCATCATTACTTACAGTCCATAAGGATAGGCCAGGAATTATTCAGGCTGTATCCAAGGTTTTAGCAAGCTATAGCATCAATATCGCGTTTATGAAGGTATTTAGGATTTCAAAAGGTAAGCGTGCTCTAATGCTAATTGAAACAGATCAATGTGTCCCTAGCGTAGCCCAAGAGGAGATACTAGTGCAAAAAGACATAGAATGGGTAAGATTTGTAGACAAGATAAGTTTGTAGGAAGCTTAATGTAAAGTAGATTTAAGAAGGTGAAACTATGAGTTTTACGTCTGTCAAGGAACTAATAGACCAAGCTATTGAAAATAAGATGTCGGTTGCAGAGGTCGTTCTAAAAAATGAAAGTGAAGATTTAGGAGTAGATGTCGATTCTTTGAGGCAAAATATGCAAGAGAGGATCTCTATTATGAGAGATTCGATGGAAAAGGGCTTAAAAGAAGAGCAAATCTCTCCTTCGGGGCTTACAGATGGTAAAGCTTTTGCTTACGAAAAGTGGAGAGTAAAAAATGACGAATCTTTATATGGTAAGGTTATAGCTCGAGCTTTGGCCGTAGCTGAAGTGAATGCTTGTATGGGACTTATAGTAGCCGCACCTACAGCTGGTTCTTGTGGAGTGCTCCCCGCTGTCTTATTGACTTACGCAGAAGAGTACCATTTAGAAAACCGTTTAGTCGATGCCTTCTTTACAGCAGGAGCTGTAGGAGTTATTATAGCTAAGAATGCATCTATCTCAGGTGCAGAAGGAGGTTGTCAAGCAGAATGTGGGTCAGCATCTGCCATGGCAGCTGCAGGTCTTGTAGAACTAGAAAAAGATCGTCTCTCACCCCTTTTGTTAGATCCAGTAATAGCGATGTCATTGCAAAATGTGCTAGGCCTAGTTTGCGATCCTGTGGCAGGCTTAGTTGAAGTACCTTGTGTTACTCGTAACGTGATGGCAGCAGTTAACGCTCTGTCGTGTTTTACGATGGTAAAAGCAGGTCTATCAACTCCAATTCTAGCTGATGAGACGATTAGAGCTATGAAGGAAGTTGGAGACGCTTTGCCAGACAGTTTAAAAGAGACCGCTAAGGGTGGGATAGCTAATACACCTACTGCAAAAAAGATTGCTTCAACTTTTTTAAAATAAGTGCTTGACTAACTATGAATGACGGTGTTAAGATAAGAAATGTCCGCGATATGCGGAAGCCAAACGCAGAAGGGAACAATCTTAATAAAAGTTGTTGACAAAATCAGCTGCGTGTGGTTATAATAAAAGTCGACCCGCGATAACAAGCGGCGAACAAGAACCTTGAAAACTGAACAAAGCAAGATTATAGTACAGCAAAAACGCAACTGTACTATAAGTAGACAGACGCGTTAGAATTATTAGTTCTAAAGATACCCGTAAGGGTGCTCTTAGAACCTCGTTAATACTAACTGTAAATGATCTGCATATAGATATATGTAGATTGTAAGTACAGGCTAG
>JAQVYS010000051.1:6358-14434 GCA_028708605.1 Bacillota bacterium | reverse complement strand
CCGGTTGTACTTCCAGGTGCCGTACTTGCAGATGGTACAAAGATTAGAGTTTCAAAGCTTAGAGGAGTCGCATCTCACGGTATGCTTTGCTCTAAAGAGGAACTCGGTTTAGAGGAAAAATCTGCAGGGATTTTCATTTTACCAAAAGATGAAAAGATAAAGCCTGGGGATGATGTAAATGACCTTTTAAAACTAGGATCCAAAATTATTTCATTTGGTATTACTCCAAATCGTGCTGATTGCCTTAGTATGATTGGTATGGCAAGAGAAGTAGGTATAATAGAAAGAAAACCTCTTCGGCTACCACAACCTGAATTTACTGAGGTTAACAAGAAGGCTTCAGATGTCGTAAAAGTTACTGTCAAAGCAAATAAACTTTGTCCTAGATACGCCTGCAGAATAATAGAGGATGTTCAGCTTGGCCCATCTCCTTTATGGATGCAGCAAAGGCTGATCGCAGCTGGTATGAGGCCTATTAATAATGTTGTTGACATTACTAACTATGTTATGTGGGAACTTGGTCAGCCTCTTCATGCTTTTGATGCTGATAAAATAGCAGGTGGAGAGATCATTGTTAGAGAAGCTGGAGAAAATGAAGTCTTAGTGACCTTAGACGGAGTAGAACGCAAGTTACAACAAGGTATGCTCCTTATTACAGACAAAAACCAGCCTCTTGCTGTTGCTGGAGTTATGGGTGGAGAGTGTAGTGAGATCACTCCAGAAACTAGACGTGTGCTGTTAGAGTCAGCAAACTTTGATGGAGCTTCAATTCGTAAAACTTCAAGAAGATTAGGCTTGAGAAGCGAAGCTTCTTCAAGATATGAAAAAGGTCTTGATCCTGAGCTAGTATTCCTAGCAGCTGATAGAGCAGCAGAGCTCCTAGCAAAATATGCAGGAGGTAAGGTCTATGAAGGTATCGCCTTAAGTGGTGATTATCAGCTAAAGCATGTGGTTATCAATACATCGGTATCCTTTATTAACACCCTTTTAGGATTGGATCTTTCACCAGATAAGATTATTGACATCTTGACTGATGTTGGCTTACAAGTAGAAGCTAGTGGTGAAGCTCTCTCAGTATCTGTACCAAGTTATCGGCAGGATATTGAGCAGGATGTAGATTTGGTTGAAGAAGTTGCTAGAATCTATGGTCTTGATAGTATACCTAACACTATCCCTAGAGGAGAAATGGCTTCAGGAGGACTTACTACAGTCCAAAAAGTTGAAAGAATTCTTGCACAAGAGCTTGCATCAATTGGCTATAGCGAGCTAATTACCTATAGTTTTCTTTCCCGAAAGAGATTAGAAGGTCTTCCTGGTCTGCCTGTAAAGCTAGCTAATCCTTTAAGTGAGGAACAAGCAGTCCTTAGAACGAGCTTACTGCCAAGCCTACTTAAAGCGGTAGAAACTAACTATAACAGACTACAAAAGGATGTAGCTTTCTATGAAATTGCAAAGATTTACCTAGGCCACAAAGATGAAACTCTTCCTGAAGAAAAGTTAATGCTAGGTGTTATTTTAACAGGTCAAAAAGAAGGCTACTTTGACTCAGCACCTGTTGATGTAGATTTTTATGATCTAAAAGGCGCTCTTGATTATTTAGGGAATCGCTTAAAAATCCACTTTGATTATCGGTCATCTAAAAGACCTAGAATGCACCCAGGACGATGTGCTGATATATTGTTAGACAATGCGACAATCGGTTATATTGGCCAGATCCATCCAGAGAATACGCCACAGCCAGTTTACTATTTAGAGATCGAAGTAGATCCTTTGACGGTTGGTTTATCTACAACTGTCGTTTATAAGGCTCTTACTCGCTTTCCAGCAATATACCGTGACATTGCTCTAGTTGGACCAGGTGATGTTGCCTCTGAAGCACTAACTAAAGCAATATTTAGTGCAGGCGGAGAGCATTTAGGCAAAGTTGAGCTCTTTGACATGTATGTTGGTCCTCAAATTGGGGAAGGAAATAGATCGCTTGCCTATGCTTTGATGTTTCAAAGCGAGGAGCGGACTCTAACAGATGCTGAAATCGATTCGGCACTTGATAATATCAAAGATGAACTAGCTAAGCTTGGTTTTGTGCTGCGCACCTAAAAAGCCAAATTCACAAAAACGTTCCATGCAGGAGGTTTGACTCTTGCATGGAATTATTTTTAGGGAGGGTTGAAAATGAATCGAGAAATAAATCGGGTAAGAATTCGTTTATTTGGAAAAGATTATACAGTAAAAACAAACCAGTCTGTTACCAAGACAGTAAATATGGCGACAGAGTTAGACAATAAACTTGAAGCTTTCAAAGACCGTTTTCCAAACCTGACTAAGACAGACGTAGCTTTACTAACAGCGCTTTCTCTTCTGGTAGAGATGGACAAGTTAAGAGAAGAAAAAAGAGAGCTGTGGGAACTCCTAGGTGAGGCTACTAGCAAAACAGAGTAGACAACTAGAGATTAAGGGAGGGTAAGAGCCAAGCTCGTAGTAATGAAAAATTGGTTAGATATTTTGATTATAGTACTTGGTGTTCTTGCTATTTGGAAAGGTTATGTGCGAGGCTTTCTTCGAGAAGCACTGGAGATTGTTGGGATAGTCGTAGCTTTTATCGCGGCGATTTGCTATTCACCCCAAGTTGCAATATTCTTTACCAATATCTGGAACATTCCTCCAAATATATCCACGGTGCTTAGTTATGCCGTTATTTTAACCGGTGTTGCGATTGTTGTTCAAATCATAATCTATTTTACCAGTTCATTTACTAGTGACGGTGTACTCGGGATTCTAGACTCGTCAGTAGGTGGCTTTTTTTCACTTATAAAACTTGGTCTAGTCCTAATTATAGTGTTAAATCTTGTAGTCATAGGCCCTCTGCAGTTTTTTAAAAACCCTGTTTTAGAGTCTCAAGTAGCTAATTATCTTCTTAATATTACACCAGAGTTATATGATTTTATGATCGATAATTTCCCAGAAAACTGGAGTGAACAATTGGAACTTTACAGGGAGCAGTTTCTCGCCCCTAACGAAAATGAACCTGTAAGGAGGATTTAATTTTGTTTGAGCGCAATCTCTATGTAGCAAGTGTACTTGAAGAATTAGCATTTCTTTTAGAGATCACAGGAGCAAACGTCTTTAAGATCCAAGCATATAAAAGAGCAGCAAGGACTCTACGCACTTTGGAGTCACCTCTAGAGGATGTCAGTCAACTAGACGATATTAAAGGAATAGGATCTGGTATTAAAGGGATTGTGTCAACTGTTCTAGATGGCTCCTTGCCACAGGAGCTTGTAGATTTAAGAGAAGATATTCCTAGTGGTATTTTTGAGATTGCCAGACTCCCAGGTCTTGGTCCCAAAAGTTTAAAAACTCTTTTAGAGAATGATATTATAGATACAAAGACCTTAGAAGAGAAAGCCAGAAGTCAAACGTTGCGGGAAATACCAGGCTTTGGAGAGAAGACAGAAAGTCGGATTTTAGAGGATCTTCAAAGGCTAAAACATCAGAGGAATCTCTATCTAGGAAAAGATGCCTGGTCGTTTGCCAAACGGCTCATAGAAAGGATTTACCAGTACAAGAAAGAGGATATTTTAACGATAGAAGTAACAGGGGAACTTAGACGCTTTGAACCTCAAGTTTCGGTAGTTGAGTTGATCGTTAAAACATCTTTCGACTTCGAGAAAAAACGTTTGCTTGACTTTCTTAAATTATCTAAAGAAGAAACAAAAGATGGTTTTCTTTATAAAAGTCCTGAAGGTTATCTCATAAAGATTCATTTTGCTAAAGAAAATGATTTTGGTAGTGTTTACTTAAGAACTACGGGGACAAAAGAGTTTGTAGATAGCTTTGGGAATACAGAAAGCTTTGCTGAAGAAAGCGAAGTTTTTAAGGAGAACGGGTTTAATTTCGTTCCTCCTGAGCTAAGACATACGCCTGAAGCCGTTAGGTTTTTACATGAGCCATTACCAGAGTTAGTTATGCTAAAGGACATAAAAGGCGATTTGCATATGCATAGCAACTATTCTGATGGGGTAACTTCGATTCTAGAGATGGCAAAAAAAGCCAAATCTGTTGGTTATGAGTATATTGCGATCTCGGATCATAGTAAATCTTTGACTGTGGCTAATGGCCTTGATGATAAAAGACTCTTAGAGCAGGGCCAAGAGATAGATGACTTAAACCAAGAAAGAGAGATTGGGATTTGGATCTTTAAAGCTATTGAAGTTGATATACTTAAAGACGGAAGCCTCGATCTTTCTAACCAAACTCTTGAGAGACTGGATTTTGTAACTGCGTCTGTTCACTCAGCATTTCGAATGTCCAAAACTGAAATGACAGACAGAATTATCAAGGCTATGGAAAACCCTTATGTGCACTCTATTGGCCATATAACAGGTAGGCTTCTGGGTAGAAGACCTGGTTATGAGCTAGACTGGGAACGCATTATCAAGGCCGCAAAAAAGACTCATACAGCTTTAGAGTTAAACGCAAGTCCAGAGAGACTTGATATAGCAGAGGAATTCCTTGGCGCTGTAATTGAAAACAATATTAAGATTGTTATTAATACAGATGCACATTCTCCTGAGGGCTTCTTGGATATGAATTTTGGCGTAATGACAGCAAGAAGAGGTTTAGTAGAGACGCGCCATGTTTTAAACACCTTATCTTTAGCTGATTTTAGTAGTTGGCTAAAAGAACCTCGTAAAAGTTAATTATTTAAATACAAATTTAAGGTTCATTACGAAATCTTAGGGTTTCCCATTCGTTTGGTGAAACCCCTTCTCTTTTTAATGAGTAAGTTATATACTTTAAGTGAAAACTATTTTCAGTTAGAGTTGGCTTTTTTATATCGCTAAAGGAATGATTTGTTTGCAAAAGAAATTTTTAGTAGAACTCGAAGGTGTTACTGCTGGGTATCCAGGACATATAGCTTTAGAGGATGTAAGCTTTAGAGTAGACTCAAAAGAGAAGATCGCTATTGTAGGACCAAACGGTGGCGGGAAGAGCACGCTTTTAAAGGTCATTATGGGGCTGTTAGAACCAACAAAAGGTGAAGTTAAAGTCTTAGGCCAAAGGCCTTACAAAAACTGTGCAGTTAAGAAGAAAGTGGCTTACCTCTCCCAGCAGAGTGCGATTAACCCCAATTTCCCTGCATTAATAGAAGACATTGTAAAACTAGGACTGTTTGGGGAATTAGGATTACTTAGGTGGCCTAGTGAAGAACAAAAATTTCGTATAATAAAGGCTCTAGAAAAAGTTGGTCTAAAAGAGATGGTGGGTGAACCATATTCGCATCTTTCAGGAGGACAAAAGCAAAGGGTTCTTATTGCGAGAGCTCTTGTTGCAAGTCCGTCTATGATACTTCTTGATGAACCAACTACAGGTCTAGATGTAGGTTCACAGGAAGCCATCCTTAAGATAATTAAGGATTTAACCGATAATGAAAAGATAACAATCGTGGCTGTAACTCATGATCAAATTTTCTTGAAAAATTGGGCTAAACGGATTATTAAAATTGAGAATAGGCTAACGTTTGATGGTGCAATAGAAGACTATCTAAGAGGTGAAGCATAATGCAGGCTTTTTTTGATATGGTTGCTTCTATATTTGAATACTCATTTTTGTGGCGTTCTTTTGTTGCTGCTATTATGATTGGTAGTCTTTGTTCTCTTCTTGGTGTTTTTGTGGTATTAAAAGGACTTTCTTTTGCAGGCGCAGGTATAGCTCATGGCGCATTTGCAGGTGTTGCTTTTGCTTTTTTAATTGGTGCAAATCCCTTCTTGATGGGGCTTGTTTTTGCGTTAGCTATGGTATTAATGGTGGGAGTATCCTCTCAAAAAGGCAATCTAAATGTCGATGCTTCTATAGGAATTCTGTTTGCTGTAACAATGGCTTTAGCGATATTGTTTATAGGGATGATGAAGCAGTACAACACAGAACTATTTAGTTTTTTGTTCGGTAATATACTGGCAGTAACAGAAACTGATCTTATCTATATGAGTTTGATCTTTTTTGGGGTAATAGCAGTACTTCTCATCGGCTTTAGGGCTTTTTATTACTGGGCTTTTGACGAAATTATGGCAGAGGCCTCTGGGATTTTAATGCCTCAAGTCTTTTACCTATTTTTATCCTTGCTTGCTTTTGCAATTGTTGCATCTTTAAAGGTAGTAGGCGAGTTACTTGTCAATGCTTTTATTATCATACCTGCAGCTAGCAGCTACCAGTTAACATATTCTTTCAAGAAGATGGCTGTATATAGTGTGCTACTCGGAGCTTTTGCCTCAGTGACAGGTTTAGTTCTCTCCTTTATTTATGACATTCCTTCAGGTGCAAGTATCGTCATCATCTTGGGTTTAGAGTTTCTGATATGCACAATAATTTCGCCAAAAAAGAGATGGCACAAAGCAGCAAAACCTATTGATTAAAAGGTTTTAATCGATAGGTCGGGTATTAATAAAGGAGAATGATTTACCTATTTTTAGAGGATGTATTCTGTGAGGGGGAATTACAATGAGCATAGCAGACAAGCAGTATCTAAAGATCATCGAGGAAATTTTGGAAAAGGGCTACTTTGACCAAAATCGCACCGGAGTTGCGACCTATAAATTGCCCCACCAAGTGATGCAGTTTGATTTACAAGAGGAGTTTCCTATCTTAACAACCAAATTTGTAGCTTTTAAGACTGCTGTAAAGGAAATGCTTTGGATTTGGCAACTCCAAAGTAACGATGTAAGAGTTTTGCAGAATATGGGATGCCATGTATGGGACGAATGGATGCTTGAAGATGGCACTATCGGTAAAGCCTATGGTTATCAAATTAAAAAGTATCGCCAAGTGGATAAGCTACTAGAAACCCTTAAAACTGATCCTCAAAATCGCAGAATGATTGTTAACTTTTGGAATGTTGAGGATCTACCTGATATGGCGTTGCAACCTTGTGCTTTCCAAACTCTTTGGGATGTTACAGATGATCGGTTAAATTGCATGCTAGTCCAAAGAAGTGGCGATATGGGGCTTGGCGTGCCATTCAATATGACGCAATATGCAGTACTTATTCACTTAATAGCTCAGGTAACAAATCTGAAACCAGGGTTGTTTACTCACATAATAAATAACGCTCATGTCTATGAAAATCATGTTGAAGCCATGAAGCTCCAGCTTTCTCGCAAGGGCGCTGCCCTTCCAGCTCCAGAGCTTGTAATAAATCCTGAAGTTAAAGACTTCTATAAGTTTGCTCCAGAAGATATTAAGCTAGATGACTATAAACATTTGGGAAAAATAGCCATGGAGGTTGCTGTTTAAGGTGTTAAGTATCGTGGTAGCCGTAGGGCTAAATAATGCTATTGGTAAAGAAAATGGACTTTTGTGGCGTTTGCCAAATGATCTAAAACATTTTCGAAGTATTACCGAAGGTCATACTATTATTATGGGCAGAAAGACCTTTGAAAGTATTGGGAGGATTCTTCCGAATAGAAGACATATTGTCTTGACTCGGAACCGGGATTTCCATTTTGAGGGAGTAGTTACAGCCTCATCTGTTAGAGAAGTCCAGGATCTAGTTTCCAATGAAGACGAAAATTTCGTAATAGGTGGCGGAGAGATCTACAAGCAATTTTTGCCTTTTGTTCGTAGAATCTACATGACAGAAGTGGAGATTGAGGTTGACGCAGATACCTTTTTCCCTGAAATTGATAGGTCTAAATGGAAGGTAATCGCGGAAAAACCAGGTGTTTTAGACGAGAAAAACACTATTCCACATAGATTTATAACTTTAGAGTGTATATAAATTCTTACTAAAAGGTGTGGTCTTTAGTGGGTAAAGACAGTTGCGATATTAGAACTTTAAGAGGTGCTGGCTATAAGCTGACCGCACCAAGAGAGATGGTCTTGGATTTTTTAAGAAACGGAGAGCATTATACCACAAAAGAGATCTATGAAGGCTTAAATAAGACTTTAGGGCTAACAACAGTCTATCGCACGCTTGAGTTACTTTTGGAAGTAAAGCTAGTTAAGCCTTTGTTTTTGACCGACGGATCTTTACGGTATGAGTATATCGGCAACAAGTACCACCATCACCACCTAATCTGT
>JAQVYS010000051.1:0-6258 GCA_028708605.1 Bacillota bacterium | reverse complement strand
AACAACAGTCTATCGCACGCTTGAGTTACTTTTGGAAGTAAAGCTAGTTAAGCCTTTGTTTTTGACCGACGGATCTTTACGGTATGAGTATATCGGCAACAAGTACCACCATCACCACCTAATCTGTACAGATTGTGGCAAGATTTGTGAACTTGAAGGCTGTGCTATAGTCGAACTAGAAGAAAAAGTAAGGCAAAACTCCTCATATGAGATTACTAGTCATGCCCTTGAGTTATATGGAGTTTGCCCAGACTGCCAGAGAGTAAATAAAGACATGTAGATCAAAAAGAGCTGTTTTTTTTACAGCTCTTTTTTAATAAATTTCCCACACCTTAAACCCTTTTGTGGCGTAAGCATTTGTCATAGTAGAGAACGTTCTTTCGAGTTAATCAATTATCGGTGGAGTGAGTCGATCGATTTTGGTTGTGAAAAGCTAGTAAAAGAAAATCAGCTTTCGCTTTTTGACTATAAGGGAACTGGAAAGTTTAAAGCGTGGCTCGGCAAAACTGTACGAAATATTGCATTAAGGTATCCTAAAGAGTCCAAAGAAGAGGTTGCCATGTTTATGACCCTAGATGATGATTACTGTACGGTTTTAGATACTTTGTGTGATGTTAGGTCGGCATTAAAAGATGCTCTTTGTCAAAAGGAACCTCTAGAATTGACTCTGCAAGCTATAGCTAGATTGCCAGACAAACAGAGGAAAGTTGTTTATATGAGATATATCGGAGATGAAAGCATCACCACGTAGCATTTTTCACAAATGGGTCACTTGGGACTGTTAAATCTCAAAGCCAGTATGGTTTTGCGAAAGTAAAAAGGGATGGACTGAGTGATGAGCAGAAAAGTCAGTTCAATAAGCATTTATCAGTTTGCATCTAATGTAGCGATATTACCAAGACCTTTCTAATTCGAGTTTCACAAATACCTTGTAGATAATTTATAGGTTAAGTAGTTTCTAAGATAGACACGTAAGTTGGTATGAGAATGGCAATCGATGAAGGAATGCTTATTGTAACAAATAAGCGTACAATTATGAGGTGTTCGGTATCTATTTTTCCCAAAAGCGCCTTTCTATGGGTTAAACCGAAAATATTCCTGCATTTTCCTCAAACTTACGATATAATTAATTATGGTATAGACCTAAGATATTTTGGAGGGATTTTAGTGTTAGTTTCTGCACGAGAAATGTTACAAAAAGCAAAGAAGGAACATTATGCCGTTGGTCAGTTCAATATTAATAACCTTGAATGGACAAAAGCAATACTCTTAACAGCTCAAGAACAGAAGTCACCAGTTATTTTAGGTGTATCTGAAGGTGCTGGCAAGTATATGGGTGGATACACAACCGTTATAGGCATGGTAAATGGATTGCTAGAGAATCTAAAGATTACGGTTCCTGTAGCGCTCCATCTCGATCATGGCTCCTATGAAGGTGCTTTAGCTTGTATTGATGCAGGTTTTTCGTCAGTTATGTTTGATGGTTCCCACTATCCGATTGAAGAAAATATTAAAAAGACAAAAGAGCTTGTTAATATTACAAACGAAAAAGGCATCTCTTTAGAAGCTGAAGTGGGCTCAATCGGTGGAGAAGAAGATGGTGTTGTTGGCAGCGGTGAATTTGCAGATCCAGATGAATGCAAAATGATTGCTGATCTAGGCGTAACAATGCTTGCAGCTGGTATTGGTAATATTCACGGCAAATATCCTGCTAATTGGCCAGGACTATCCTTTGATACCTTAGCTGCCATTAGTGAAAAAACTGGGGACATGCCACTGGTTTTACATGGCGGAACAGGAATTCCTCTCGATATGATTCAAAAGGCTATTGGTCTTGGAGTCTCTAAAATTAATGTTAATACAGAATGTCAGCTAGCCTTTGCTGCTGCAACAAGAAAGTATATCGAAGAGGGTAAAGACTTACAAGGTAAAGGATTTGATCCTCGGAAACTCTTAGCTCCTGGAGCTGAAGCTATTAAGGCTACTGTCAAGGAGAAGATGGAGTTATTCGGATCAATAAACAAAGCTTAACTGAAGCTAGCTCTTATTTCTAAAAAAAGCCCTGCATTTTTGCAGGGCTAATTTATTTTAAAATCGTTTAATGCTATTTTGTTGTCGTATAGAAGTGGTGGAGGTGAGCGGGATCGAACCGCCGACCTCTAACTTGCGAAGCTAGCGCTCTCCCAATTGAGCTACACCCCCATAAAAAAATTATAGCACTACGTACCTGTTTATTCTAGTTATATTTAAGAAAAAAAGTTAAATCCATTCATCTAGAAGCATATTTTTTCTGAAGATGGGGAAAATATATTTTGCATGGTATCTGTTGGAAACAGTAGATTTGAGTGTTTTCGTTTTAGTTTTTTCAACGTTACAAAAACCGGTGCAATAAATTTAGGCAGAATAAAGGTTACCTATAGGAGGTCACTTAATGAATCAGGATGAAAATTTGACCTGTCGCAGTTGCGGTAAAACTTTCGTGTTTACAGCAGGGGAAAAGGAGTTTTACGCTGAAAAGGGTTTTGCTAATAAACCTTCGCGCTGCCCAGAGTGTCGCAAATCTTACAAGGCTAGTAGAAGTCACGGCGCAAGGGGCGAAAAAACGATGTATGTAGCAGTTTGTGATGACTGCAAGAAAGAAACTCAGGTTCCCTTTAAACCTAGAGGTGACCGTCCGGTTTATTGTAGCGAGTGCTTCATAAAACACAGATAAAAGTATAGGGAGTGTTGCAAACTTTGCAACGCTCCCTTCTTTTTACAAGTTTATGGCATAAATATCAATGATCTTATCTGTAACTTCAAAACCTGCTCTTTTTAGGTATCCATCGTTAAACAAACCATTATTATTGACTTTAGGGTTAAAAGCACACTAATCAAACCTGTAATATTTTGCCTTAGTAAGTAAAAAATTATATTTAAGAACCAAAGGATGAAGGTCAATAGCTGTAACTGCAGAAATAAACCATTTGGAGGAGGTGTAGCGATGCATAAATTTGTCTTGGATTTAGTTAAGCCTTATTGGAAACGTTATGTTGTTGGAATTACTGCTTTACTAATAGTTAATTTCACACAGTCTTATATTCCCTTGTTGCTTCAAAACACTATAAACGCAGTATCGGAAGGCCTTTTAAACTATTCAGATATTATACTTAAAGCCAGCTTAATTCTAGGGCTAGCAGTTTTTATGGCTGTTGGCCGGTGGGCTTGGCGTATTTATGTTATGGGAACCAGTAGAATCATTGAATGCGATCTCAGAGAGAAACTATATCTCCACCTGCAGACATTGTCGCATAGCTTTTTTAACCAGCATAAAACCGGCGATCTGATGGCACATGCAACAAATGATGTGATGGCTGTGCGTCAAGCACTTGGAAATGGAGTTTTAATGGCTTTTGACGCAGTATCTCTAATCATAATGAGCTTTTTTCTAATGTTTAGAACTCATGCAAGTCTTACTGTCTATGCTTTGATTCCACTGCCTATTATGGTGGTCGTATCCGTTTTTTTATCAAGAATGATCGGGACTCGTTTTAGAATTGTGCAAGAACAATTTAGTAATCTTACAGACAAAGTGCAGGAAAATATCTCAGGTATGCGAGTTGTTAAAGCGTTTGTTCAAGAGAACTCTGAGATAGATAAATTCGCCAAAGCTAATAAGAAAAACTTTGATGCACAGATGGCAATGGTGCGTATTGCTAACCTCATGAGACCTTTAAGCCTACTTGTTGGTTCATTATCTTTTATTGTTGTTTTATGGTATGGGGGAAGACTTGTCATTGACGGAACACTTTTAGTAGGTGATCTTGTAGGTTTTACAATGTATTTAGGAAATATCGCTTGGCCACTTATGAGTGTAGGATGGCTTTTTAATCTAATAAATCGTTCAAGGGTTTCTATGCAGCGTCTGTGGGATTTGTTCTCTGCTGAACCAGAAGTCAAAGATGGTTTTATTACAAATCCTAAGCTGAATTCTATTAGTGGAGAAATAGAATTTAAGAACCTTAGCTTTACTTACCCAAATGCAAAAGCCCCTGTTTTAACTTCTATTGATTGGAAGATAAAAAAAGGTAGTAAAGTAGCTATTGTAGGTAAAACAGGAAGTGGGAAAACAACTATAGCCCAGCTTCTTCTAAGGGTCTTTAACCCAAATCCGGGAGAACTCCTTATTGACGGGGTGGATGTTTTAGAGTATCCACTAAAGACACTCAGGGACAATATTAGAGCCGTTCCTCAAGATAACTTCCTTTTTTCTGCAACCATTTATGACAATATCGTATTTGGCAATAACGAATCAGATCACCAAGATGTTGAAGTTGCGACCAAGAAGGCAGGAGTCTATGATAATATTATGGAGTTTCCAGATCAGTTTGCAACAAGGGTTGGAGAGAGAGGGGTAACCCTTTCTGGCGGACAGAAACAAAGAGTAGCGATTGCTAGGGCGCTAATCAAACGTTCACCTATTCTAATTCTTGATGATAGTCTTTCTGCTGTCGATACCGCAACAGAGTCTCTTATCTTAAAAAATCTAGAAGAAACGACGAGCTTAGATAAACAAACGGTAATTATCATTGCTCATAGGATTTCCACTATCGAAAGTTGTGACGATATCATTGTTTTAGATGAAGGAAGAATCATTGAAAGAGGCAATCACAACCAATTAGTTCAAGTGGGAGGCTTCTATGCCGAACTCTATAGGAAACAATTATTAGAAGAGCAGATCAAACAATTCGCATAAGGGGGTGTTAGATATGGCTGATGAAGAAATTATGGGCAAGGCTTATGATAAGAATTTAATGAAAAGGTTATTAAAGTACGCCTATCCTCATGCAGGAAAACTCCTTGCAGCTTTACTCTTACTTGCGGTTATTACTTTGGGAGATCTTGCTGGGCCCTATCTAATGAAAGTGATCATTGATGATTATCTTGATCCTTCTAATAACCCCTATGTTGCTATCCCAATTGAAGAAGCAACAAGCTATAACGGACAGGGCATAGACGGGAAGGCTTTCATTCATGTAGAAGAAGACAATTTAGATCATGATAAATATTATTTAATAAGTCAAGGCGGAAACTTCTATTTTTCTCCTGTTAAGGTTAGTGGGACCTATACTGTCAAAGGAACTACTCTTACTTTTGAGGGAGAAGACTACAGTTTAATTGCTGTGCCAAAAGCTGAAGCTAAAGCTATTCGAAGCAGCGATTACAGTTCTATTATGAGTTTAAGTCTGATCTATTTGGTCTTAATGGTAAGTCTAGGGCTTCTGAGTTATGTGCAAGGCTATATTCTAACATGGGGTGGTCAAGCGATTATCTTTACGATTAGGCAGCAGATCTTTGAACATTTACAACATTTGGATCTTGCCTACTTTGACCAAAACTTTGTTGGTAGAATAGTAACGAGAGCTACAAACGACGTGGAAAACCTGAATGAGATGTATACTGATATCCTAGTCAACACCATTAAGGATGTCTTAACACTTATTGGTATTGTAGTTATTATGCTTAGACTAGACTGGAAACTCTCTCTGATTACCTTTACTGTAGTACCTATAATGGTAGGTGCAACCATCGTATTTAGAGTAAAAATTAGGCATGCATATAGAAGAGTTAGACGGCACCTCTCAGAGCTAAATGGCTTTTTAAGTGAGTCTATATCTGGCATGAGGATTATTCAGATTTTTAATCAAGAAAAGAAAAAACACAGTGAATTCAAGAAAATCAATAAGGAATATGAGAAGGCATCACTACGTGAGATCACAATTTACGCAATCTTTAGACCGTTTATGGATTTACTCTATTATCTTGCATTAGTTTTAATTATATACTATGGGGGAAGGCAGGCCCTCCAAGGTAGAATACAGTTTGGATTACTAATCGCTTTTATCAGTTATGCTCAAAGATTTTTCGGCCCGATCAATTCTCTTACTGAAAAATTCAATATTATGCAGTCTGCAATGGCATCTGCCGAGAGAATCTTCCAGCTTTTAGATACAAAGCCTACAATAGAACAAGTTGAAAACCCACAGGTTCCAACGAAAAAAGCAGGCAGAATTGAGTTTAAAAATGTTTACTTTGCCTATAAAGATGACAATTATGTCTTAAAAGACATCTCTTTTGTGGCAAACCCTGGCGAAACTATAGCCTTCGTAGGTCATACGGGAGCAGGTAAAACCTCAATCATCAATCTAGTAAACCGATTCTACGATATACAAAAAGGTGAGGTTTTAATTGATGGCGTTGAAATCAGGGATTGGGACC
>JAQVYS010000007.1 GCA_028708605.1 Bacillota bacterium | reverse complement strand
TCTAAGGAGGCTACACCTCCTGAAGCAACAATCTTAACAGGCAGCTTACAAAGCCTTTCGTATAGTGAATAGTTTGGTCCTTC
This sequence comes from Bacillota bacterium, assembly GCA_028708605.1. Lineage (GTDB taxonomy): Bacteria > Bacillota > DTU065 > DTU065 > DTU065 > DTU065. The sequence continues at coordinate 54,129 of JAQVYS010000007.1, read as the reverse complement.
TAGAGTACCATCTCGGTCAATATCAGTATAGATAATTTCATCTATGCCAATATCTACCACTTCACGTGCTAAATCAAAGCCGTTTTGGCTCTCTCCTTCAAGCCAACCTTTGACCTTTACAATATTTTTTTTAGCATCTATTCCAACTGTTATCCTGCCTGGGTATTTTTTGTTAGCCCATTTAACAAGCTCAGGGTTTTCTAAAGCTACAGTACCTAAAACGACTCTAGAAACACCAGATTCAATCAGCTGTTCTATATCGGCTTTGTTGCGTATTCCTCCACCAGTATCAATTGTTGCAGAAACGACTTTTGCCATCTTTTGGATGATTTTTCTGTTTGAGCCATCTCCTTTTGCTCCGTCTAAATCTACAACATGGATTCTCTTTGCGCCACTTCTAATGAAACTTTGAGCTAGCTCTAAAGGATCCTCACTATAGACTTTCTCTTGATTGTAGTCTCCACGAAAAAGCCGCACTGCTTTAGATCGTCTTATATCAATTGCCGGTATAAAGAGCAACTTATATCCACCTCTCTAGTCGATTAGGCCTTTGGAAGAAGGCACTTTTTCTGTTACAACCTTTACTGCTTCAGATAAAGAGCGCCCGAATGCTTTAAAGATAGCTTCTGCCATATGATGGTTGTTTTCTCCACTTAAAATACCAATATGAGTTGTAAGCCCTACTGAATTTATTAGAGCCTTAAAGAACTCTTTTACGTTCTCAGTAGCCATATCGCCAATTTGCTCTCTGGTAAACTGAGCGTCAAAGACTAAAGTAGGCCTTCCAGAGATATCACATACTACTCTAGCTAACGCTTCGTCCATCGGCAGAAGGAAAAATCCATAGCGATTTATGCCTACTTTCTCACCTAAAGCCTCCTTAATAGCCAGACCTAAAACTATGGCTACGTCTTCAACGGTATGATGATCATCTACATCTAAATCGCCTTCAGCTTTTATCGTTAAATCAAAACTGCCATGGAAGGCAAAAAGAGTTAGCAGATGATCAAAAAAACCTATTCCTGTTGTAATATCTGTTTGACCTGTACCATCAAGATTAATTATTACTTTAATTTTAGTCTCCCTTGAGGAGCGACTAAATTCTGCCTCTCTCATTATTTTTGCCTCCTTAATACTGATAGTCTATGAGCATCAAGACCTTCTATTTCAGCTAAATCCATCGCTTCTTTACTTACTTTTTCATAACCTTTTTTCGTAACTTTTAGAAGACTTGTAGCCTTTAAAAACGTCTGTACTGAAAGGGGAGAACTAAATCTTGCCGTACCTGAAGTTGGCAAAACATGATTCGGACCAAGGATATAATCGCCTAAAGGCTCTGAGGCATATTCACCGATAAAGATTGCACCGGCGTTTTCTACAAGTGGTAACACCGCATCTAAATCCTTTACTTGGACCTCAAGATGCTCTGGAGCAATTTTGTTCACTACTTCAACTGCCGTAGCCAAGTCCTTAGTAACTATTATTGCGCCGTGGTTTTCCAAGGATGAAACGGCGTAGTTTTTCCTTGGTAACTGATCTAGCTGTATCTCCAATTCCTTCTTAACTTTAAGCGCAAAAGCGTCTGATGTTGTAACTAAAACTGCTGCCGCATCACTGTCATGCTCTGCCTGAGATAGAAGATCAGCTGCAACAATCTTGCAATCTGCAGTTTCATCTGCAACAACAACGATTTCACTAGGTCCAGCTAACATGTCGATACCCACAAGTCCATAGACTTCTTTTTTAGCTAGAGTTACAAACAAATTCCCAGGACCAGCTATAACGTCAACCTTATTAACACTCTCTGTGCCAAACGCAAGTGCTGCAATAGCCTGTGCTCCTCCCACTGTAAGTATCTTATCTATTCCAAGCTCTAAAGCTGCAACTTCAATCTCTGGCTGCAATTTTCCACCCCTTACAGGAGTTGCAATGGTAATATCTCTAACACCAGCGATAATAGCTGGTACTGCAGTCATAATTACAGAAGAGACCAAAGGAGCAGTTCCGCCTGGCACATAAAGACCTGCTCTTTTTACCCCATTTACTCTCCATCCTAGTGTGATGCCTTCTTCTTCACTAAAAAAGCTCTGAGGAAGTTGTCTTTTGTGAAAATCTTTGACTCGAACAATGCTTAGTCTAATCGCATTAAGGACACTAGGAGAAACCTTTGTATAAGCTCTTCTGTCTGGTGTGTAGATTAGTGAATCTCCCTGGAAATTATCTAAAACCCTTGCTATCTCAATTAAACCCTTATCGCCTTCATTTTTGACCTTTTTAAGTATACTACGTACTGTTTCTTCAGGCTTCATAGCTCTACCAAACAATGGTTCTGTAACATTAGAGGGCGGGAGAGAATCTGCAAGATCCAAAAGACTAGGTCTTATTATTCTTTGAAGATACGCATTCTTACTGTCTACGTTTAGAATTGGTATGTTGATCATTCACAAACCTCCTCGAGTTTCTCTAATATGTCTTGTAGCTCTTTGTAATGAAGTTTATAACTAGCATGGTTAGCTATTAGTCTTGCAGAGATTGAACAGACATCGCCAATTATCCTCAAACCATTTTCTTTGAGGGTTGTTCCAGTTTCTGTAATATCAACAATTGCATCTGCTAAACCTATAATTGGCGCAATCTCTATAGAACCGTTTAGCTCTATAATCTCCGACTGAATCCCATGGCTTCTAAAAAAATCAGTTGTTATATTGGGATATTTAGTAGCAACTTTAGCGCTAAAGCCTAACTCTTGGATTTGAATCAAGTTAGACTGTTGGCTTACAGCAACTATCATACGGCATTTGCCAACTCCCAGATCTAAGAGTTCATAGACTAAACGCTCACTCTCTCTTAAGACATCTTTCCCAACAATACCAAGATCTGCCACTCCATGTTCTACATAAGTAGGTACATCAGTTGGTTTAGCTAAAATATAGCGAAGCTTTGCTTTCGGATCTTCTATAATTAATTTTCTTGATTCAGCATATCCAGTTGTTTCAATTATTTCGGCTTTCTTTAATAGATGCAAAACTCTATCCATCAGTCTACCTTTTGGGAGGGCAATTGTAAGCATAACGAGTTCTCCTTTTGTTCTTTACCTTGGTAAAGTGTTAACTTACGAAAATATTACCACAGCCTTAGCTCAAATGTCAAGAAAAAAGAAAGGTCGTTAGACCTTTCTTCTAATAGTTATATTTTAATGTATTCTTTGGCAGGCGGGACTGACTCATTCTCTAGAGCAATAAATACATTAAGTCCACCTTGGCGTTTTTTTAAAGCTACGGCAACTGCTTCCTCGTAGTTTTCTTGGCTATATAGTATGCCAAGATCAGGCAGAGAAATACTTGCTGTGTCTTTTTTTTGAAATACCAAACTGTCCATTACCTCATCGATACCTATCGCAAAACCTACTGCTGGCTCAGTAGCGCCAAAATTACTTAGGAGCTTATCATACCGTCCACCAGTACAGATCACTCGTGCAACTCCAGGTGCGTAAGCTTCAAAGAACATTCCTGTATAATAGCTAAAATCCTTTACCATTGCAAGATCGATGTTGATTTGCTTATAATTGTAAGGTTTTAGAGCATCAAGAGTCTTTGCGATTTCCATAAGTGCAAGCTTTGCTTTAGGGGATGTAAGCTTTGTCTCTGCTACATCTAGGATATCTCCACTACCGCGAAGCTTAGGGAGAAGAGTTAGATCGAATCCCGAATTCTCATCTTCTACAAGTTTTTTAAGATCAGCATAGTCTTTTTTGATAAGTAACGACTCCGCGTTCTTTTTTGCTTCTGAACTAAGTTTCGAGTCTTCTAAAATGCCTTTTACTATCCCTCTATGGCTAATGTCTAAGCTCCAATTTTTTATCCCAATCTTTTCAAGAGTATCCATTGCTAAAGCTAACACTTCAGCGTCAGCTACTTTTGAGCCGTCCCCAATTAGTTCAGCACCTGCCTGCCAAAACTCACGCTTGCGTTCTTTGCGTTTTAGGCGAAATAGATTACCCATATAGTATAATCGTAGCGGCCTAGGCTCTTGAGATAGAGCTATTTTAGACAAACGAGCAATAGGCGTAGTAAAATCATTTCTAAGAGCAAAAGTATCTCCATCTTCGCTAAAAAAACTAAAATAGTCTGCACGGCTTTGCTCGCCTTGGGCTAGGGTGTTTAGATACTCATAGGTCGGAGTGATAACCTGCTGATAACCCCATGAGCTCAAAATTTGATGTAAGTTGTCTTCAATTTCCTTTTTCCATCTTGCTTCAAATGGTAGGAAGTCCTTTGTTCCAGTTGGAATTTCAAAGAGCATTAAATCACACCTTCATCTTTTAGTCTGCCAAGTACGATGTTATAGCCGTCTGCGCCATAGTTTAAAGAACGTTTTACTCTGCTGATAGTGGCTGTCGAAGCTCCAGTTATTTCACTTATTTCGGTATAGGTTTCGCCTTTTTGTAGCATTTTAGCTACAGCTATTCTCTGCGCCATCGCTTTGATTTCAGCAATTGTGCAAATATCCTCAAAAAACTTATAACAGTCCTCTCTGTCATTGAGTGTTAGGATTGCCGATACAAGAAGTTCTATCTGTTCATCTTTAATTTTTTCTAAAGCACCCATTTAATAACACCCCCATTTATATTTTAATAAGGTAAAGCATTAAACTGCAAAGGGTTGAAACTGTCCCCAATTATTTGGGGACAGTTCTTATTCTATAATTTTAACTGGATAGCTCATTAAGGCACTGTGATTCTTCCCATAGGAGTCACTATAGGTAAGAACTGCACTTAACAACATTTGCTCAGGATAACTCTCTACTTTCTCTTTTAAAAGTTCGTTTGAAGGCTTTTGCAGATTCATACCTTCTTCAGATTGTTGGTAAAAAAGATTCCATGATCTGTTTAACCACGCTTCATCAGATAATTGCTCCGCAGTCTTTGGGGTCTTTACACTAAAGCGAATTACATAGCTTTCATCTGTATTTATCTGATAGTAGTTCTGGGATGCGACTAAATTAAAACCTGGTCTTCCTGGTATAGATGAGTATACTCTAAGCTGAGGATTTAAAATCGCTTGATGATCGTTTTCCAATAAAACAACACCAACTATTTCTTCTCCTGCTTTGACTTCTTCTCTACGTGCCATCTTGAGGTAGAACGTGTTTTTAATGTGATTAAACCACTCACTTTCCAAAGTAGCAAGATTCATCTTGAGAAGAGATGCGATCCTGTCTAAATCTGTTACGTTATTCCATAAAAATCCTGGTTTAACCTTCTCTTCTAAAACAAAACCTAAAAAAGAAACATAAGCGTCCCAATCTTTTTCAGTCATAGCAGCAAACGATTTGACACTAAAGGTCCGAAGTGGTGGTAGCTCTTGAAAGTTTAGCCAGTATTGGGCTTTCTGGTGAACCCCATCATAACAAGGGGTAAAGTATTTAGCTAGTGCCTCCAAAAGTTTTCTGTCCATATTAGGATAGTTGCATGCAAGAACATATTCTGTTATCTTGTAAAGACTATCCCCTGTTAAATGCACTTCATTCCCCATGACAACATAAAAGCTATCATTATAGGAGGTCACTCTAAAGAGTTCACTCGAATTGGGATAAAGATAAATGCCTGTCTCTGGTATCGATAAAGGTAGCTTTGTTGCTATTCTGTTTAGTAGTTCCAATATCAATTCTACTAAGGTTTGAGTATTATAACGGTTTTTAAAACTTCGGCTCCCAATATTACTTAGATATAACTCTTTATCTAATTCTATAGCAATCTTTTCATACACTTCTTCGCTGTCTTTATGGAAATTCAAACTGATATTTTCTTCTGTAACCTGCTCATAATCTCCGAGCTCATCTAACCAATGTTGCGATATTGCAGAAGCGCTAAAAGAGACTATAAAAACACATAATACTGCTCTTAAACAATTACGCACGAACAAAAGCCTCAAGCCTCCTGTGAAATTCCAATTTGATTTGCAGCTGTAAACCTTCTTGTCATAATAACTAATATATATAAATTACATTTTTAAGGCCTTTATTCCTGCTTATAAAAAGAAGTGGCCCCGTGAAGGGGCCGCTTCTTTTATAGAAACACAAACTTTAATACAAATGCTAATGATAATACGTAAAGCAACCAATGAACTTCTTTTCCTTTTCCTGATAACAACTTAATAACAGAATACAGAATGAAAGAAAATGCAATACCATTTGAAATACTAAATGTAAATGGCATAATAGAAATAGCAGCAAAGGTAGGTAATGCTTCAGAGAAGTCATCCCAGTTTACATCCTTGATGCTTTGCATCATCAAAACACCGACGATAATTAGTGCTGGTGCTGTAGCAAATCCAGGAACTGCACTAACCACTGGGGCGAAGAACAAACCAAAGACTAGGAAACAGATAGCAACAGTAAGCGCTGTAAGTCCAGTTCTACCTCCAGCTGCAACACCTGATGCACTTTCTACATAAGTTGTTACTGTTGGGGTACCAGACAAAGCACCAAAACAAGTACCGACAGCGTCTGCCATCATCGCTTTGTCAATCTTTGGTAGGCTACCGTCTTTATCTAGCATGTTGCTTCTTTTGGCAACACCCACTAAGGTCCCAATAGTATCAAACATATCTACAAAGAAGAATGCGAATACTACTTCAATTAGACCTATAAAACTTAAGGTGCTAAAACCATCTAACTTAAAAAATGCTTCTTTTGCCCAAGTACCAAATTGTGGTAATGCGAAAAAGCCTTGTGGTGCAGGAGCTACCTTAGTAATCCAAGCTAGAACGGTTGTAACTGCCATTCCTATGAGAATACTACCTTTGACGTTCTTATACATTAAAACGGCTGTAATGATCAAGCCGAGAACTGCAAGAAGGACTGGCGCAGATGTCACATCGCCTAAGCCAAGAAAAGTTGCAGGATCGGACACCATAATCCCAGCATTCTTTAAACCTAAAAACGCTATAAACAAACCGATACCGGCGCCAATACCAGACTTAAGGTTTGCCGGAATCGCTCGAACAATAGCTTGTCTTAAACCACTCAATGTTAACAGCACAAATATTACACCAGAGATAAGAACTGCTGTTAACGCTTGTGAATAAGTATATCCCATACCCAAGATAACTGTGTAAACAAAGTAAGCATTTAACCCCATACCAGGAGCTAGAGCAAACGGATAGTTTGCAAATGCAGCCATAAGTAGTGTCGCAAAAGCCGCAGATATAACAGTTGCAATCAATGCAGCTTCAAAACTAACTGCACCAGTTTCAGCTAACATGCCAGGGTTTACAACAATGATGTAAGCCATTGTCATAAATGTTGTGAGCCCTGCAAGAATTTCAGTCTTTGAGTCAGTTCCGTGCTCTTTTAACTTAAATGTTCTTTCCAAAAAGCTTGCATTATCATAACCTACTTGCTTAGATGTTTTTGAATTTGCCATTTCAGGTCAAATCCTCCTCATTTATATTTACACACATTACCTTGTAAATCGTCTACCCCTACGACTACAAGGCTGAGGGATCTTCTTCTGCCACGAGAAGATCACGTAATTATATTAACAAAGTTATCCAATACAGTCAAGCTTGTCCTAATTAACTAAAATTGATTGTGCAAATACTTAGAATCTAGCTTCTCCCCAACTTAGCATTTTATCTTCAGCCTTATATTGCAAACAGGCCTTTTTACTGATCTATAGCAAATTCCCCAACTAAAATTTGAGTTCTAACCACAAAAAGCTAAACCTTGTCACAAAGGAATATCCATGTTTTACTGGAAATCTGACTTAAATGAATCTCTTGGAGGCGATTATTATGAAAAACAAGTGGTTACTCTTCTTCATTGTCGTTTTTAGCCTTTCTTTTATCACCTTAGGTAAACCTAATGATATCTTTCCTATGCCTCAAAGCATAAGTTTGGGAACTGATGAGTTTCCGTTAGAAAGCTTCCAATTAATCTGGAAGATTGATGATACACAAAAAGCTAAACTTGCCTGTTCTTTTAATTATAATACTACAGCTACAAAATATATTAATATCACCATTTCAGATGCCCCTGAGTTGAGTTCTCTTGGCAAAGAGGCTTACTTGATTGAGATTAATCAACAAGGTGGCAGAATTATTGGTGCATCCGAGAGAGCTCTTTACTATGCAATAAACACCTTTAATCAACTTATAGAAGATACGTCCTGTATTCCAGAAATACAGATAATCGATGGACCTGATTACCCTATTAGAGGCGTTATCGAGGGCTTTTATGATACTCCATGGAGTCACAGCTCAAGAACTGATATTATACATTTCCTTGGCTCTAATAAAATGAACACCTTTGTCTACGCCCCAAAAGACGATCCTTACCACCGTGAAAAGTGGCGTGATCCTTATCCCGAAAGCAAGTTAGCTGAGCTAAAAGAGCTCGTAGATGTGGCCAAAGACAACTATGTTGACTTTGTGTTTGCTATTTCCCCCGGAGTCTCTATTGAATTTTCTTCTGAAGCCGATTGGAATCGGTTAATTAGAAAAACAGACGCAATGATTGAAATCGGTGTAACCCACTTTGCCCTTCTCTTGGATGATATTGATCCGCATCTTCGCTCAGCAAGAGACAGAGCTAAATATGGCAACAACTACGCCCTAGCTCAAGTTGATCTGTGCAATAGGTATCAAGAATACCTAAAAACAAAGATCCCAGAGCATCGCCTTATAGTTGTACCTACTGAGTATTATCAAGAAGGAACTTCACCTTATCGCAGAACCTATGCCCAGGAGTTATCCCAAGACATTATTGTTTACTCCACAGGATATGGAATAGTAGCTGAGACACTGACTAAAAAAGAGGCAAGCACGATCTCCGAGATCTGGCAACATGAAATCGTCTATTGGGACAATTACCCTGTAAATGACTATAACCGAACTAAACTTTTAATGGCGCCTCTTGCTGGAAGAGGTCCAACATTGTCTAGAACCCTAGGTTTTACCTTTAATCCCATGAATGAAGCAGAACTCTCTAAACTTCCGCTTCTTACCTGTGCAGACTATACATGGAACTCTAAAGAGTATTCTCCTACTCAATCGTGGGAGAAGGCTGTAGCCATATTAGGTGGAAGCCACCAAGAAATCTATCGAAGATTTGCTGAGCAAAACCTGACCTTTTTTAAGGACGGACCAACTACAGAGTATCCTACCTTGATCAGGCTGGCAGAAAGCTTTTTTAGTTCTTACAAAACTTACACTGACGCTCTTAAACTCGAGACGTATGATCTAGCCTATGTTGAAAAAGCTAAAGAAAATCTGCTTATAAACTTAGGAGCGCTAAAAGAAGAGTTTCGCGCATTAGAAAACATCAAAAGAGATTTTGAAGAGTTTTTCCCAGTTGCCGCCAAAGAAGCTACTCAGTATCTAAAACGACTTGAAAACTGGGGTAAGATTGGCAGTTACTATACCGATATGCTACGACAAGTAATAGAAGCTGGCCCTCTTTCAAGCGATACTAATTCTACTACCAAACTAGAGCAATATAGTCTAGCGCTAGAGTCTTATTTAAAAGGCATGACCTTAAATCGCTTTGACGCTCTTTCCACCGCCCAAATTGGTAGTTCCACTGTAGCTTTACCTATTATAGACAATCTTGCAAGACTATTTACCGCAAACTTTAGTAACGAGACTCATGTTGCTACAACAAACATGCCCATCTGGCAAAACTATGTGCCTTCTAATGCAGTAGACGGAGACTCCAAAACCCTTTTTTGGAGTTCAAGAAGTCAGCGCCTTGACGACTACTTCATGGTTGACCTAGGTAGAATCGAAACCTTTAGCAGCATCTCGCTTCTAATGGGTAACGGTAACCTTGATTACTTCTACAAGTGCAAGGTCGAGATCTCCAAAGACAGTGAAACTTGGGAAGAGGTCGCTATCGTAGAAGACACACCAAACTCGGTACTCAATTTCCCAAATCCCAAAGAAGCACGCTACCTAAAGGTTACTAGTCTTAGCGAAAAAGAGTACTGGGTTATGATTCGGCAGTTTGAGCCAACATTGCCAAAAAAGGATGTAGACTTTAACTATAATGCTACTTTAATGGATGTTTTTAACAAGATAGCTGTAGAACCGTTTTTTATCATCGAAGATGAGATTACAATTACCTTAGAGACGCCAGCCATTCTTAAGCTAGCTGGACTCCTACAAGACCCAACTTTAAGCACAACTTGGGAGCTCTCCTATTCACTTGATGGCGAAAACTTTATTGGGGTAGCATCTTCAGATAGCCTAGTGCAGATCATACCCCTCCCTCAGGAGCCAATAAAAAAAGTCCGGTTTAAACCCACTCAGGCAGGCATTTATCTTAGAAGCTTGTTTGTGATTCCAGAAGACTAAACGCCCTCTAAAAGAGGCTGCAACATTTAATGTTGCAGCCTCTTTTTATCCTTCATATTCAACGGTTTTGAGCCTTGCTAGAGCTCTTTGTATAGCTAGTTTTGCTCTCATCACATCTACATCATCATCGTGCATCAGTCGTTCTTCAGCTCTCTGCCTAGCTTTTAGTGCCCGACCAACATCGATCTCAGATGCAAATTCAGATGCATCTGTTAAAAGCTGCACATCATTATTTAGAACATGCAAAAATCCACCAGTACAAGATAATCTCTCAAAAGACTCATCTTCTTTTTTACGTATCTTTATTACTCCTGGCTTTAATGCAGTTGCTAAAGCAATATGATGAGCCATTATCGCTAGTTCACCTGCTACACCAGGTGCAATAACCATTTCGACTTCTTCATCAAAAACCACTTTAGTTGGGGTGACGACTCTCAGTCGAAAAGATCTAGCCATTATACTTTAGCCCCCATAGCTTTAGCTTTCTCTACAGCGTCATCGATATTACCAACCATAAAGAATGCCTGTTCGGGTAGATGATCATGCTGGCCTTCTAAGATTTCTCTAAAGCTTCTTACTGTATCTGATATCGGAACAAAGCGTCCCCCTTGACCAGTAAAAGCTTCAGCCACAAACATTGGCTGCGACAAGAATCTCTGAATTCTTCTAGCACGTCCAACTAAGACTTTATCTTCGTCAGAAAGCTCATCCATACCTAAAATTGCGATAATATCCTGCAATTCTGTATATCTTTGCAGAATCTCTTGCACTCCTCGTGCAACCTTGTAGTGCTCTTTACCAACTACATTTGGCTCGAGAATTCTTGAGGTTGAACTTAATGGATCTACTGCTGGATAGATTCCTAACGAAGCAATTCGGCGCTCAAGGTTTGTTGTTGCATCGAGGTGAGCAAACGTTGTAGCAGGAGCAGGGTCAGTGTAGTCATCAGCTGGAACATAGATAGCTTGAATAGAGGTAATGGAGCCTTTATTAGTTGAGGTAATTCTCTCTTGAAGCGCTCCGACTTCGGTTGCTAAAGTTGGTTGATAGCCAACAGCTGAAGGCATACGCCCAAGCAAAGCTGAAACCTCTGAACCAGCTTGAATGAATCTAAAGATATTATCAATAAAAAGTAGCACGTCTTGATTTTTTTCATCACGGAAGTATTCGGCCATTGATAGTGCTGATAGACCAACACGCAGTCTAGCCCCTGGTGGCTCGTTCATCTGTCCAAAAACTAAAGCTGTTTTATCAAGAACGCCAGATTCTTTCATCTCTAAATAGAGTTCATTACCTTCTCTCGTTCTTTCACCAACTCCAGCAAAAACTGAATAACCACCATGTTCAAAAGCAACGTTACGGATTAACTCCATAATCAAAATGGTCTTACCTACACCAGCGCCACCAAAAAGACCAATTTTACCGCCTTTAGGGTATGGCGTTAAAAGATCAACAACCTTGATACCCGTCTCCAAAATTTCAGTGGCAATTTTTTGTTCTGCAAGAGGTGGGGCTGGTCTATGAATTGGATAGAACTTGTCTGTTTTTACAGGACCAGCATTATCAATTGTCTTACCTAAAACGTTAAAAATCCTTCCAAGTACTTCTTCGCCAACAGGAACCTCAATGGGGTTTCCTGTATCTAAAGCCTCAATCCCTCTTTTAAGCCCGTCAGTCGAAGAAAGGGCTACACACCGAGCAGTATAGTTGCCAAGATGCTGAGCGACCTCTGCGGTGATTGTGTCATCACCATTTTGAATAGTAACAGCGTTATTTAGATCTGGTAACTTACCAGGTTCGAATTCAATATCTACAACAGGTCCAATAACCTGAGTGACTTTTCCTTTATTCATCAGCTAACCTCCTTTGCTCAGCTAAGAGCTTCAGCGCCTCCTACAATTTCAGTAATCTCCTGAGTAATGGCTGCCTGCCGTGCTCGGTTATACTGCAGTGTCAAACTAGCGATCATCTCATCAGCATTTTTTGTTGCGTTTTCCATTGCTGTCATCCTTGCACCTAATTCGCCAGCATGGTTTTCAACTAATCCTTTGTATACTTGACTGATCAGATACCTTGGAATTAAGTTGTCAAGCAAGTTATCGGCAGAAGGTTCATAGATATGTTGAGCATATTTAGTTTCTATATTATTTCCGTTTGCTAGCTCAGCAGGAAGAATCCGTTGGATTTGTGGTACCTGTGAAAGAGGACTGATGTAACGACTGTAGACTAAATACACAATATCAAATTCCTCTTTTTCGTAGCGATTAATTAAGTCAAGAACAACATTCTGCACTAGGCTGACATCGGGTTTGTCTCCGGCTAAATAGCCTTTGTTTAACAAATTATAGCCTCTAAAAAGTAAATAGTCTCTTCCTTTTTTTCCAATAGGCAAAAACACCGAATCATGCTTTGTGCTATGATCAATAGTTGTTCTCATAATATTGGTGTTAAAGCCACCGGCAAGCCCCCGATCGGCAGTAATTACTACATAACAAGCCTTGTTACCTTCTCTAACTTCGAGCAAAGGATGCTTAATAGTATCGGAATGAGCCATTATATTAGCAAAAACCTCTTTGATTGTGTCAGAATATGGACGAGATTCTTTAACTAGACTCTCTGCACTTTTAAGTTTGGCTGCAGCCACCATTTTCATGGCGCGGGTAATCTTTTCGGTGCTTTTAATACTACGGATCCGTCTTTTAATGTCAAGAACACTTTGCACCTTATCTCCCCCTATCTGCTAGTTGATATAAACTCTTTACCAAACTGCTCGAGTGCTTTTTTCAGCGCTTCTTCATTTTCTTCAGTTAAATCGTTGATTTCTGTGATAGAGTCTAAAATATTCTTGTGTAAATCCTCGATATACTTAAGCATTTCAGCTTCATATCGTTTAATATCACTAATTGCAATACTGTCTAAGTAGCCATTGTTTGCAGCAAAAAACACAACTACTTGCTTGGCAATTTCCATCGGCGAATACTGGTCTTGTTTTAATACTTCCATAATGCGTTCGCCTCGGGCAAGAAGATCCTTAGTAGCTTTGTCTACCTCAGAACCAAATTGTGTAAATGCCTTTAGCTCCTCATACTGAGAAAGGTCTAATTTGAGACGGCCTGCAACCTTTTTAATAGCTTTTATCTGCGCTTTACCACCTACGCGAGATACTGAAATACCAACGTTTACGGCTGGTCTAAAACCTGCAAAAAACAACTCGCTCTCTAAGAAAATCTGTCCATCGGTAATGGAAATAACGTTAGTTGGAATGTAAGCAGAGACGTCACCTGCCTGAGTCTCAATAATAGGAAGAGCTGTCATTGAACCGCCACCTAACTCATCTGTGAGTTTGGCTGCACGCTCTAAAAGTCGTGAATGCAAGTAGAAAACGTCTCCAGGATAAGCTTCCCGTCCTGGTGGTCTTCGCAAAAGAAGCGACATAGCTCTGTACGCTACAGCGTGCTTAGAAAGATCATCATAGATAATTAGGACGTGCTTCCCTTGATGCATAAAATGTTCTCCCATAGCACAGCCGGCGTATGGGGCAATATATTGTAAAGGTGCAGTTTCAGAAGCTGTTGCAGCTATAACTATAGAATAATCGAGTGCATCATGCTCTCTTAGTTTTGCCACAACATTGCTTACTGTCGATGCTTTCTGTCCAATTGCGACATAAATACAGATAACATCCTGACCTTTTTGATTAATTATCGTATCAATTGCAATTGCGGTTTTACCTGTTTGTCTATCGCCAATAATCAGCTCACGCTGGCCTCTACCAATAGGAAACATCGAATCTATCGATTTGATACCTGTTTGAAGAGGTTCAAAAACTGGTCGCCTTTCAATTATACCAGGCGCTACATTTTCAACAGGACGATAGTGTGTAGTATCGATAGGTCCCTTTGCATCAATAGGTAGTCCTAGGGGATTAACAACCCTACCAAGGAGTGCATCTCCTACAGGAACCTCTACGATGCGATTTAGCCTTCTGACTGTAGAACCTTCTCTAATTCCAACGTCAGAACCGAGTAAAACTGCACCAACGTTATCCTCTTCTAAGTTAAGCACCATACCATAGACTGGCGAACCGTCATGAGTTAAAAACTCCAATAACTCTCCGTTCATAGCATTGCTTAAACCCCAAACTCTAGCAATACCATCTCCAACTTGGAGTACTGTACCTTCGTCTGCTAAGCTGAGGTCACCGCGAAAATTCTTTATACGTTCTTGGATTACCGAAGTAATCTCTTCCGGGCGTAAATTCATTGACTATCACCTCTGCTTTTGCCTTTTTGCTCTAAAAGCTCTCTTCTTAACTCTCTTAGCTGACTTAAAACTGAACCATCTATAACTTGGTGACCAATTCTAACTTTAACTCCACCTATAAGTTCAGGTACTGTTTTCGTAGAAAGGTCAACAGGTCTGTTCGTCATTTTCTCTAGCTTTTCAGCCAACTCTTTGACCTGCTTGTCTTCGATTGGATATGCAGTTTCAAGACTAACAGCTACTCGTCCCCTATACAAGTTAGCTTCTCTGATATACAATTGCCTAATCTCTTTTAGCTGTTGCCAACGTTTTTTCTCGATTAAAAGCACAAGAAAATTTTGCATTTCCAAGGAAAAATGAGTAAAGATCTTTCTAACAAGATCCTGCTTGTCCACAGGCTTAATCTCTGGATGAGTAAGGTAAGCTTCCAATTCTTGATGATTATTTAATACCTCTTCGATCTCGTTTAATTCCTTTTCAAAGACATCTAACCAGCCATTTTGAGCTGCTAAAGATGAGAGAGCCATAGCATACCTCAGAGCTACCTCATTAGTGTACATTGACTTCTCCCACCTTATCTAAGAACTTATCGACTAAGGCACGGTTAAGACTAGAGTCCATATTTTCACTAATGATTTGCGACGCAGCTAAAACTGCCAACTCAGCAACTTGAGTCTTCAAGTCATCTTCTGCCTGCATCTGACTTTGCTTGATTTCCCAATCTGCCTGAGACTTAATCTTTTTTACTTCTTCTTTTGCCTGAGCTAATACTTGCTCGCGTTTTTCCATACTTTGTCTTTCAGCCCTAGCTAAAATAGCTCTAGCTTCATCTTCATATCCACGGATCTTATCTTCATACTCAGCAAGCAATCTATCAGCTTCTTTTCTTTTAGTTTCAGCTTCCTCTAAAGAATCAGCTATATAATCTGCACGTTTATTCATGTACTCAGAAGCAGGTTTCCAAAAGAACTTTTTTAAAAGAAAAACTAGCAAAAGAAAGTTGGCCATCTGTAATATTATTGTAGATAAGTGTAAATCCATATAGCCAATCCTCCTTCAATATTTTGGGGAGGCAAAAAAAGCCTCCCCAAACCTAGTCCACAAAATTAAAGACCTAAATAACCCAAAAGGGGATTGAAGAACAATAATGCAAGTGCAAAGAACAAACTATAAATACCAGTTGTTTCTGCCATAGCAATACCAATAATCATTGTTCTTGTGATTGGTCCCTGAGCTTCTGGTTGTCTTCCTACTGCCTCTGTACCTTTACTAGCTGCAATACCTTGACCAATACCAGGTCCAAGACCTGCAATAAGTGCAATTCCTCCACCAATAGCTGAACAGCCTAAAACTATAGTTTTTGCAAACAATGGTCCAATCTCAAACATGAAAATTCCTCCCTAACATTAAATAAATACTGCTAACTAAAAGCTCGAACAATCATTTTTCTCGATCTATTCTTTACCAGTTATCATTGCCATTGTAAGAGTACCAAAGATTAGCATCTGAATAAATCCAGAGAAAAGATCAAAATACATATGAATCGGTTGGGCTATAAAAAACAAATAAGGAACACTTGTTAAAGCTACATAGACCAAACCAACAATCAAATAACCAGATAAGATATTGCCAAACAAACGCATTGTTAATGAAAACGGTGTTGCAAACTCACTAATAACATTTAAAGGAAACATAGCTGGAATAGGATCGAAAAAGCCTTTTATATAATTCCACAATCCACCTCGGAGAGCTGTTCCCTGAATTAACAAAAAGCTTAAAATGGCTAAAGCTGCAACTGTATTCAGATCACTTGTAGGCGGTCTTAGACCCAAAAGTCCAGAGAAGTTCGCTACAAGCAAAAAGATAAAGAGTGTACCCATATAAGGAATATAGTGAGTGTTATGTTTTCCCATAGTGTCAACAATATAGTTAGCTACCACTTCATAAATAGCTTCAACTACATTCGCAGCGCCTTTAGGAGGTTGGTCAATCGGTCTGTCCTTAAATAACCTGCCTGCAAAATAGCCTAGAACAACCAATACCGCCATAATCCCCCAGGTGACTATAACCATATCTGTGATATAGATAGTATCAAATAAAGTAAATACTACTTTCCCACCTATATTAACTTCCATGTTTCTCACCTCGTTTTTCCTGAACGTGGCTAATAATGCCTTCAAGATATACGGCCAGTCTTAAGGGAATAAACCCAAGCATCGTAGCCCAAACATTAATTGCAGGAATAAATTTCAATACTATAATTGCACTAGCTATAAAAAGCATTCTTACCAAATAATTGCCTCGTGCAGCCAGTTTTGCTGAATCAGAGTCCATTTTTATATATCGATTAACTGCAATTGTAATAAAAACAAAATTAAGCGAACTTATTAAGTTTCCATATAAAAAGCCCCAGCCCCAGCTTTCTTCCTGAAAGATAAAAGCTGTTATTGCCGCTACAAGAGTCACTAAAAAAGCATTTATGATAATACGATTATCGGAAGCGAACTTTTTTAAATTCAACATTGTCACCTCCGGTCATCGAAATCCTTCATAATAAGTACGTATAAATCGCGCATGCCTCCAATTAACCCCAAAAACATCAAAACCATTGGTACCCAACTAGGCCAATTAAACTTTTTCATGAGGAAAACACCTATAAACATTGCCCCAATTATTGGTGCCAATAGTGCAAACCCTAGATAAGCCAGATAAACAAGCCCTTTGCGACCATCATTTTTCATGCTTGCTTATCTCTCCCTTGGTAATCTCCAATTGTAAACACTTAACCCTCTTAGTTTTTACAATACGAAGAATTATATTTATTAAACAGCAAATAAGCTGGTTTCCAGCAAAAACCAATACGTTATATATTCTCGGCAATTCTTGTTTTTTCCTCTTATTTTAGCATTATCAAACAAATAAGACTAGCGCATAATAAACCTCTCGCTAGCCTTACTGTAATATTATAACCAAGCACGAAGCAAATTACTTAAGGAGTTAATTATGCTAAGATATGCTGCAATTTCAGTAGTGTTTAGCTTATTGCTTCTATGGACATAGACAACATCTCCTGGAAATACTTCCGGATTTTCACTTGCTTGGCCCTCAAAAACCAATTTGCCTTTGCCTGCTGAAACAATTGTTGCCTCTTCGGGATCCCCACCTCTGTAGATTCTAATCTTTCCTAAATCAGAGAACGCTGTGGGTCCACCAGCTTTGGCTACAACATCAACGAGTCTAGCAGAAACTGATACACTAACAGTTCCTGGATTTGAGACTTCGCCAAGTACCGTTATAGGTCGAACTTCGTGTACAAAAATAGTTTCTCTACCAGTTAACTCATGATCACCCATCTGTACAAAGTAAGACTCATCATCAACCCTAACTTCAATACTGTTTAAGTCAGCATTTGCAGTTAAACCTCCCGCAAGAGTTATAAGCTCTGCTAGAGTATCACCAGCTTTGAAGCCATACTGTCCTGGTCTTTGTACTTCCCCAAAGATCAAAATATCTGACTTAGATTCACCGACATAGATCACTTCGCCGCCTTTGAGAGAAACATTAGAGGAATCAGCTGGATTTATTATCGCTTGTGCAATATTTAAACTCTCGAACTGATTGTTCCTACGCAAAGTAACCTCATAATCTGCTCTGCCTGTAAGGCCACCTGCAAGACCAATAATGTCCATAAGTCTTTGGTCTTTATTAACATCATAGGTGCCTGGACGTGTAACCTCACCCATGACTAGAACCTTGCGGTTCCACTGAGGCACTTCAATAATATCCCCACCGTAAAGCAGTTGGTTGTGAGACCAATCTATTTGTGTCATTTCACCACTTCTGGTGATATAAGCGTTTTCTAAATCACTAGTTTCAGTCTGTCCTCCAGCTGAAGCTAAAGCATCCCAGACTGTAAAACCTTCTTGCCAAGCAAAACTTCCAGGTCTAGCTACATCACCAAGAACAAGTATTCTCTGGTTAGATGCTCCAACAAACAATGATTCACCACCAATTAAGGTTTCCATAGAATCTACTGAAACTTCTCTACTAGTATCGTCTTTAATAATAGTAAGAGTCTTTGCTGCATCGTTTTGCAGACCACCTGCAAGTGCTAGAGCACCAGAAACAGTTAGTCCATTTCTAACTTCATAAGCGCCTGGGCGTACTACTTGCCCAGCGATAATAACCTGTTCTCTTTCGTTAACTGTAACTATGTCACCATTTTGAAGTCTCTCTGAACCTAAAGTGGCCAATGAACCAGCAATTTCGGTTTCACTGCGTTGTAGGCTAATAGCAGCACCGTCTGCATTTTCCAAAAGCCCACCTGCTTGTGCGATGACTTCAAGCAAAGTCTGTTCACCACTTGGAATATAGGTTCCAGGACTTCTAACTGCTCCTAATACTAAAACAGGAGACTTCGTTGGCACATAGACAGTTGCTCCTGGTTTTAGTAATACATCATCTGCTCTATTTGCCATAATTGCTCGTACATCATAAGATGATTCGCCTATCATAACCTCGCTCAAGTTGGCAGATTCTCTTAGCCCACCAGCCAATCCAATTAGGTTAAGTAGAGAAAGACCATCTTCATAATCATAACTACCAGGTCTATTAACATCGCCTAAAACTAAAATAGGTTTAACCTGAGGCACAAAAACAATTGTACCAGATGTTATCTTTTGATCATCCTTAGGATTTGCCAGGATTTTAGTTAAATCAACGACTTTATCCCCTACCACTGTTTGTCTCAAATCTGCGGATTTTGTTGGACCACCAGCAATTGCTAAGGCTTCTAATAACGTCTTTGCTTGAAAGAGAGTATAGTTGCCTGGCTTTACTACCTCGCCTAATACCAAAACCATTTCGGTAGATGTTCCTACAATAAGCGACTCTCCTCCTTCTAGAGGGGTCCGATCAGTAACTGATAAAACAACACTTTCGTTGTCTTTGTAAATAGTAACTTCGTGGGCAGCTTCTTGCAAGAGACCTCCTGCAAGTGCTATAGCATCAGATACGCCCATACCAGTAGATATCTGATAAGACCCAGGTCGCAATACCTTTCCAGAAATTACAACCTGCCTTTTTTCAGATACAACAATAGTATCACCTAATTGAACAGTCTTATCTCCTAGTTCTTTTAGCGAACCTTCAAAAATTGTTTGTTTTCCGTCTCTGTCAAGTCTGATTTTATTCTCATCAGCATTTAAGGTAAGTCCTCCGGCTAGTGCGATAACATCAAGAATCGATTGTTCCTTAGTTGCAAGAGGAAGGCTATAAGTACCCGGATTTTTTACAGCACCTAATACTAAAACCGGCTTTGCAGCTGGTACGCTAATTGTAGTGCCTGCGGTTAGTTTAATATCTAAATTTGGATTTTTTAAAATTTCTGCTACATTAACCTGGTCATTTCCGACTTGAATGTGTTCCAGATCAGCTGTCTGCAAAGGCCCTCCGGCAAGTGCCAATGCATCTAATAATGTACTGCTAGATTCAAGATTGTAAAAACCTGGTCTAGCAACATTCCCTAAAACTTGGACTCTAAATGTACGATATTTTGCAACCTGTACGGTAACTAAGGGATCTAAAATATAAGCTTGTAGCTTTCCTACTAGAGTTGTCTCAACTTCCTCTAAGGTTAATCCATTAACATTTAACTGCCCAGCAAAAGGAACTGCTATTCTCCCATCTGGACCGACTACAACCTCTGTTTTAAGATCGGGTCTTTCCCAGACTGTAATCACGAGTTGATCGCCAGGGCCTAATCTATAAATATCGGTTGCTATAACACTAAGTGATAAAATCAAACATAATAATAACAAAAATCCGCACTTGTTCAGTCTTTTGTGCATCATCCTACCTCCAAAAAACATCCTCAGACTTGTCCACAGTTTTGTCCTTTATTTTGTTTCCACATTTAGCTGCCAATTCCTGCACTATTAGTAATCCGAATAACAAATTAGAGCCGTTAAACAACGGCTCTCTAATCGTTTCGTTTAGTTAAATAGAACGCCACCGATTCTGGTCTCATATTTAACTTCAATAGAAAAGCGGGTTCCTCCCGGAACTATCATTTCTTTGCCTTTAACAAACAAACCTGACGCTAAGCCTACTGGGCTTATCACAACTCCACCTGCAACTGATGAAGCAGCACTAATTTCATTTTTGCCAAGATTAAATGCATTAATAGTCTTTTCTGTCATGCCAACGTCAACTCTAGTGCCATCGATAGCTTTAAGGTTACCCCAAGAGATTTCAATAGATCCGCCTTTACCCATATTTCCCGATGGTTCTACACTAAGGACAGTTCCTCTACCTTGAGCTCCAGCAGGGATAACTAGTCTTTCATTTACAACTACGTCCTCAGCTACAGTGTAAGCGACCACTGTTCCGGCCTTTGTCTGCTCGGAATTCAAGTCAGTATCTAATTTAACTTTTACCATAGTTCCACTAGGCATCTTGACGCTTTCCACATTAAAACTGCTAGATGGAAATATATCGCTACTAATTGTGTTTACTCTTGTAAATATGCTACCGGTAGACAACTGTCCATAAAATTGGTTTTCTATTTCACCAATTCGACTTACAATTGATCCTGTAGAGAGATTTTGAAATAAAGCCCACTCAATAACATTAAGCTTTAATATAACCGACCCTTCTGCAAGACTTTCACCAGTGATATAGTTGTATGCACTAGCTAAACGCTGGACAAAAGCCCCAGTTTTCACTGATCCAAAAAGATCTTGTTCAATGCTACTTAATCTATTAACTAAAGGTCCTTCACTAGCTCCACCGTAAAGCATCACCTCAATTTCGGTAAGCGCTTGATGGGTAGGTGGTACTTCAGCTGCCATTGTCACTAAAGGCAAAACTAACATCAACGATACTAAAAGGACAGTTAAACATCTCTTCATAGAAGTTCCTCCTCTTTAAAACTGAATACTTATTTCTGCTGTGGCTAAGTTCTCATCAGCTGTCTTACCGGTTAGCTTTTCTGAAGAAGTCACCAGACGATAAGCAAGATTTATATAAGTGCTATCAGTGATGCCATAACCAAGCTTAAGGCGTGCAGTATTACTTTCGGTCTCATTCTCTCGATTGTAATACTGATAATCTGCTTGAATACTTGCTTGCATGATGTTGATTTTAATACCTGCAGTTGCTCCTTTTGTTATTGCTACGCCCTTTTCCTGGTCATTGACTTCTCCATACAGCAATCCAGCTCTTAAAACAGCCCTCTGCCATATTGGAATGCCGACGACCAAAGAAGTTACCTGTGGAATGTCAATTTGTTCTTTTAAATTTGGAGGGACGTCAGTAAAATCTAAATCATTGGACTCGTGTCCGTCTGGGTAAATATACGAATAAACAGGATCATCCAAATAAGTAGCCAATTGCACTTCACCTAGTTTTAAGGAGAAACCCAAATCAGGAATCTCAAAAAGTCTATTTCCACGCAAATCACTTCCAGCAGTAAAGCCAGCTCCTACTTGAACTTCACCAACCTTTACTGCTGCTTCAAAGCGGTAAGGTTCATCTCTATTTGCTGACAGAGCACCGCCTACTGAAACATTGCCTAACTGGATTTCCCCTGCAAGCCTTTTGCTCATTTCAGATAAAGCTACATATTCCAGCTTAAAACGAGCCCAATCAGCTATCTCTTCTGTATAGCTTGCAACAAACGGCCTTACCATCTCAGTAAGTATTGTTTCAAGTTCCTTATCTTCATTCCAGAGTCCATATAAAGTAAGGTGATCTTGCTCTTGATAGACTGCAAAGCTACCCAGATAAAAGCCATAACCTAAATCACTTAGTTCACTGCGGTATCTGTATGTTAGACCCATCAGTGACTCAAGAGTCTCTATTGTCAAATTCGTGTATTCTAACTTTAGCTCAGGAATCTGACCAAAAATGGCTGGAACGTCAATTATAAATCTAGTGCTAAAGCTATCGTTTTTTATGCCAATTACTCTCGTCCAAGCTCTTCCAATTAAGCTTGCTAGCTCATATGGACTACTATTATCAGCTTGTAGTACACTATTAGCTTCATCGGAATTTAACAGCCCTGAGCCAACTAATATTTTAAATTCGTGGGCTTCAGTTTCCGCTTCCGCAAAAACTAAACTGGCGCAAGATATTATCACAATAAAAATTAAAGCAAGGGCGGTATAATATTTTTTTGTCATAAAGTTGCCACCCTCTTCTTTCCAGAATTAAATGTATTACTATATCTTCTCGAGAAAAGAATATTTTTCCTTCTATTGTCTTATCCTTAAATTAATATTTGGTAGCACTAGTTTCTGTTGGCTTTTAAATACCTGTCCACCAATATCCTCGCTGCATAGTCATCCAAAGGCCTTCTAATACTCCTTAAACCTTTGGGAAGCAAAATTTGCCAGCCATACCCATTTTCCTCAAAGTAAAGATCCTTCGCCTCTAAGGTAGAGTAACTTTCTGTCACAATCTCGATTGGTAAGTCGATTTCTTTTAATAAAGCTAAAAATTTTTCTGATGTTGTACCGTCACCTATAATTAGTTTAACTTCATCAGTTTTACAAATACCCTTTATCTCAGCTATTAGATCCCTTGAAGAAACTATTTTTTGCGTGATAACCTTGCCTGTGTCATCAACTAGCGCTAGCCCGCATTTATCTTTGCCCGGATCTATCCCCAAGTAATACATCCAATCACCTTACTTCATTTAGATCTCTAAGAAACATCTTTTTATCTATATGTAGGATTTATCTTAACACTCATAATTACACAAGGTTAGTGGTTAAAAAAACGGTGGCAGTATGCCACCGTTTCATTCTTACACTGCGTGTTCTATTATTTAACTACAAAACCAACTACGATACCTGCGATACCTGCTAATAAGCCAAGTATTGCAATGATTCTTGTGTTTCTAAGATGCTTATCCATCGATAGCATCTTGTCGTTTTGAGCATCAAGTTGATCTTTTAACTCATTAACTGATTTGGTACTATCTGCATTTGCAATCTTGTCATCGATAGTTTCATTGATGTTATCAGCAAAGTTTTCGAGATTTGCAACATCGTTAGACAAAACTGTCAATTTAGTTGAAGTAAGTGCGTCTGCTTCTTCGACCTGTAGCTTAAGAGCCTCTACTTCAGCTACAGCAGCATCTGCATTAGCATTAGCTGTTGCAACTTCATTACCTAGAGTCTTAAGTCTATTTGATGTAAATTGGAAAATACGATTCTCTGAAGTATTCATAACGTCTTCGACATCATCGATAACGTTCACCAATTTCTCATCAACAAGGGCAGCTACTTCAGCTTCTGTAAGACCAGCAAATTCATGCACAATGTGCTTTTCGATAACTGGTTTTTCTACATATTCTGTTTCAATAATCTTAGTTACTTCGACAGGCTCTTGAATAACTCTTTCAATAGTCTTTTCAATAACTGGTTGTACAGGTTGATTTACCGTAACAGGTTGTTGAATAACTTTTTCAACCACGCTTGCAGGTTGAGCTGCAATTCTATCAAGGAGTCTGGAAACTAATACTGCTACAGAATACCTATTCATTGGTTCTGCGCCACTAAATGTACCATCTGGCATACCACTAAGTAAACCTTCGTCAACTAATTTAGTGACAGCATCATATGCCCAGTGATCTGTAGGAACATCTGGGAAATTAGCAGATGCTACTAGACCAAAGCTTAAAACTACAACAACAACGAACGCCATCATTTTGGTGAATTTTTGTCTCATATAAACCTTACCCCCTCTGGTTATGGTAAATAAATTCCGTGTTTGAGAACAGTTCTCAGTAACTAAAATACTGCCCTCTAAATGAGTTGAAACAAAAATGCAGACATGCGCCACCTTAAATTGTTTCAATTACCTACTCATTTATATTCTTCAATAGAAAGGCATTTCCTTCCTTTAGTAACATTTAAATCGTTAGCTGTTTTAACGTTTGTTCTTTCCTTAAAAAATCAATAATAACAGGATTTTCCATACACGCTTCCATTTCTCTAGGAGAGTTGCTACTCTCCTAGATGGGAAACTTTGCTTAAAACGTGTAGCCTAATTTGCCTAATTCCCAAGAGACAGTTTGAATGGAACGCTGCAAATGGATGTTTAATCCCGGATGTTCTTCTAGAAGTCTTCCTAACACAACAGCAAATTCCATACGGCTTAAATCAGAGTACTGCAAAATCCTAACGTAGTCTGGAATCTCAACAAGTCTGTTTATAACAACTTGCCAAACCTCTTGTCGATAACTTTTCCCCACAACTTCAGCATGAGTTAGAGTTGAGAATAGAAGAAGAACAATCATCAAAAGCAAGAGCTTTTTGACTCTCATCTTTCTCCCTCCTCATAGATAATAAATTATCTAAAAACAGTTTTGTCCCTCTATGTGTTTTCTGGTAAAACGACCACCTCCAACTCACAATATATCGGATACTCCGTTGTGATTATATCTTGAGCAGCCAAAGCCTTAATCTTAACAGGACCATTTTGATCAGATGCTTCATTTATAGCTGCTTGAAGACTTCTTATCGGTACGTCAACAACCTTACCATTTTCACCAACTAGCATCCCTTTTGTACGTGCTTCTATGCCAAGATCAGTTAGCATTGTGGCAATCTCTTCAAATATACTTTGTGGATTTGCATTTGCTTCTAAAACAGTTTCAGCTAAAACCTCACCTTGAGTGTAGATCATTTGTCTAGGCCGATACTCAAAGTAACAAGCTAGTGGATCTCCTAAAACTGTGTTACCCCAAGCTACAATTCTAAAAACACCATTGATACTTTGGCTAGCTACTCTAGCTAGATCCTTAATGGAGTTTAGATCATCTCCAATAATACTTAGTGCCTTAAAGGCTCTCTGATCACTTCTTGCACCTCTTTGAAAAGCTAAAGCATCAGCAATCTGGATTGCTTCATAGAACTGTTTTTCTATACTTTCTGCGTCGCCATAGACTACAGTATTATAAATGGTCTCATCCGCTTGGAACAGAATATACCCACCGTAGAGGCGCCCTAAGGATTCTTCAGTATACTCCTTCGCTTTTGTTGTTTCCTCAATTGTAGCTGTGAGGCGCTGCTCAACCTCTTTTAACACATCGACTCTAGCTTCGGCTTGCTGTAGCTCACCAGTTTTTTGCTCAAGTAATTCTTCTTTTTCTATAAGCTGCTGATTTACTTGTTCATAATCTTGATTTACTTTTTTTAGCTTAGAGTCTGTTTCGTTTAACTCGTTAAGCGCTGAAAGCCTTTGCTCATCTATGTGTTCTAGTTCAGCCGTCGTTTGATTAATCAGCTCAGAAAGCTTTAGAAGATCGTTTTCTTTGATTTCGAGTTCGGATTTTTGATTTGCCAAGGTCGTTTTTAACTCTTCTAAGCCAAATAAAGCTGTGCGGACTTCAACTGATATAGCAGATAAAAGTCCGATAGTAGTAACAGTAATTATCATGCCAGTAATAACAGCTATAAGCATCGAGGTATACCTTGGCCTCAATCCAAAAAGTGACAACCTTCTTTTACCTACTTTTAGTCCTAATCTATCACCAATAAATGCTATTGCACCGCCTGTTATAGCTAGTACAATTATCAAAACTATACCACTGAATGATAACCCCATGCTTATCGCCCCCTTTTTAAAGCCAAACCTAAACTCCATGCTCCTATAATGATATTTTGGGTCCAAGCGGCTATAATTGGAGGCAAGTGGCCTCCTTGACCTAATACTGATGATAAAGTAAGTAGAACATAGTATAAAAACACGATTGCAATACTTAAACCAAAACCTCTCGCAGAGCCGCTTCTCGGTGACGAGGCAGCTAGGGTTGCTCCCAAAAGAGCAAAGATTAAACTGGCAAAAGGTATGGAGATCTTTTGATGATACTCTATCAAAAGATCGTTGATGTCTCCTTGACCATTTGTTAAAAGAATGCGTTTTCTTAACTCTCTAATTCCCATTTGACTAGGATCCTTATTAACTAGCGTTACATCGCTGGGCTGATAATTAATTGAGACAGGCTGAGTGTTTCGATCAAACGTCATCTCTGTAGTTTTTAGATTATCATAAAAAATAGTGCGGCCTTGTTCTAGATACCACGCCTTATCTGTCCAAACCATTTTTTTAGCTTGAGTTGTTGACTCGGGTTTCCCACCTTCGAAAGTAAAATAGCTAATATCAGTAAAGGTATTGGTAGTTGGGTCAAACTTTGTTGCATATAGTAGAGTCTTTAAAAGACCTCCCTGGTATTCCTCTAAAATAACGTTTTTTTTAATTACAGGCATAGGTTTATTTCTTACCATCTGATTAAAGAGTGCTTCATATCTAGTTATAGCAGCTGGAGCCAAAATATCATTTACGAAAAGCCCAAGCAAAGTAACGATTATCCCAAAAACAATAATTGGGCGAAATGTGCGCCAAAAGCTTTGTCCAGAAGCTTGAACAGCAATGAGCTCACTGTTTTGAGATAGCTTGCCTACTGCCAAAAGTACACCCATTAACGCTGACATAGGTAAGACATAGACAAGCACTTGAGGAAATTTCATTAATGCCAGTTCTACTGCTTGAAGAAACGGAGCACCTACACTTACTGCAACTCTAGCTAAATAGACTAAATCCGCTGCAACAAAGATACTGGCAAAGGCTAGAACTCCAAACAGAAATGGCAGAATCAGCTCTTGATAAATATACTTGTCTAAAATAGATAACAGCTTCATAAAGAAAAGCGCTCCCCTAAATAGAGCCGTCTTGCTTCTGGATCTTCAGCAATTTCTTTAGAGCTTCCTGCAACTAAAATGCGTCCCTCATGCATGATATAGGCTCTATCAGTAATAGTCAGAGTTTCTCTGACGTTGTGATCTGTTATCAAAACACCAAGATGCTTCTCTCGAAGGAGTGCAATGATCTCTTGAATATCCGCAACTGCGATGGGATCTACTCCCGCAAAAGGTTCATCAAGCAGAATAAAAGAAGGGTCGGCTGCAAGAGCCCTAGCTATTTCTGTTCTCCTTCTTTCACCACCTGAGAGACGAATACCTTTGGTTTTTCTTACCACCCCAAGCTTAAACTCCTCAATGAGTTCATTGGTTCGCACTTTTTGAGTTTTTAAGTCGGCTCCTCTGGCTTCAAGAATCGCCATAATGTTATCTTCTACAGATAACTTACGAAAGACTGAAGGCTCTTGAGGTAGATATCCAATACCTTGTAAAGCTCTCTTATACATTGATAGATGAGTTATCTCATGATCATCCAAGAAGATGGTCCCTTCATTTACGCTTTCAAGGCCAACAATCATATAAAAGGTCGTGGTTTTTCCAGCACCGTTTGGTCCCAACAGACCAACAACTTCGCCGCGGCTAACTTCAATCGATACATCATTGACTACTTTTCTTTGCCCGTAAATCTTTACTAGATTTTCTGCTCTAATACTCAAAAAACCACCTCCCCTTTTAAGAAAGCCAGTATTAAATCCGCCATTTTACTTGCAGCTCCAGATTGGCCCATTCTCGCTTTACCCTCAAGGCCCATTTGCTTGCAAAGTAATGGATCTAGATAAAGCCTGTCAACTGCTTTAGCGATGTCTTCTTTACTTTTGTCCTCATCTAAGAATAATACTGCATCACCAAGCAATTTCTTTTGTTTTCTAGCAAAATAGGGGGTAAATTGTGTCCCAGGTCCTATAAAGCTCACTACAGGCTTACCAAGGCCAGCTGCCTGTTCATTTCCTGTTCCACTAAGTCCGATAACAACCTGTGATTTCGTAATAATATCACTAAAAAGACCCTTGCAAAGAAATACGTTTTTTGTGCCTTTTCTTAATAACTTAAAAGCATAATTGGGTTTGTTTTTGCTTTCAATCCAACCATTTTTGTTAGCGACATTTTCTGATTTAGATTCACTGTTTAGTGCGACTAGATAGTCGTCACAGTTCTTAGTCAAAGATACGATCTCTAAAATAGCTTCCAGATTATCTATTGCATCATGTCTTGTACCAGGCAAGATACCTATAGGGTCTTTGAGTTTAAAATCTATACCTTTGGGGTCTAGCGCATCCATCATTAGATTTCCTAAAAAACGTGCCTTAATCTGATGTTTTCTAAGATCAAAAGCAGTGACTTCATCTCTTGGGAAAACAACTAAGGCATTTTTTTTCATAATCTGTCTATCTAAAAAAGAGTGTGGCTTAATATAATTAGACTTTGCCGTTGGAATAAAGACCTTTTTCGCTTTTAAATACTTAGATGTAAAAAACAAATTATAGGTGTCTCCTACACAAATAGCAAGTTTAACGTCTTTGAGACCTTTTAAAACAAGTTTTTGTTTTGAAAGTTGACTAAACAAACCTGCTGAAATATCTTTTTGCAGATTCTTAAGACCTAGATAAGCAAAGCCTCCACTTGGAAGTAGTGGCTGGGCGTGTATCTTCTTTATACCAGATTTATCATATGCCAATCCTTGACCTACAAGTGGAAGAGCTAGCACCTTATAAGTGGTATTGGCTACTATTTTTTTGCCGAGCTCTGAAGCAAGAATATCTTCTCCATGCCCGTTACTGACAATAAGAATGGTCATGGATTCCCTCCTACTAATTCGCTTTTTCAAGCTCTGTGACCTCTAGTAATTAATGGAGTACACCATTTTCAGTAGAACCGGTCATGCTATACAATCTATAATAAAGTCCACCTAAGTTTAAGAGCTGTTCGTGAGTGCCAGATTCAGCTATGCAGCCATCTTTTAATACTAAGATTCTATCTGCATTCTTAATTGTAGAGAGTCTATGAGCAATCACAAGGGATGTTCTACCTTCTTTTAGGATATCAAATCCCTCTTGAACTGCTTTTTCACTTTCAGCATCAAGACTAGATGTAGCTTCATCGAGTATTAGGATCTTTGGATCCTTTAGAATCGCTCGTGCTAGAGCAATCCGCTGCCTTTGCCCCCCTGAAAGATTAGTCCCCTCTTCGCCAATAACAGTGTCATAGGCTTTTGGAAGCTGCAAAATAAAATCGTGGGCATTAGCTTGTTTTGCTGCAACTTGTACCTCGTTAAACGAAGCATTCTCTTTCCCATAAGCAATGCTTTCATAAACAGTACCAGCAAAAAGAAAAGTCTCTTGTGGTACTAAACCAATCTGACTCCTCAATGAATTCAAAGTTACATCACCTAGATCACAATCATCAATTAATATCCTACCTCGATCTGGGTTGTAAAACCTCATAAGCAGATTAGCTATTGTTGTTTTTCCTGATCCGCTTGGGCCAACAAGAGCTACAACCTCACCTGGTTCTATGGTAAAAGAGATCTGATGTAAAACCTCTTCATTCTCATAGGAAAAGCTTAAACTATCAAACTCGATCTTGCCCTTTCTAATGACAAGATCCTTTTTTGTGTCTTCACCGGCAAATTCCTCTGGCTCATCGATAAGTTCAAACACACGCTCAGCAGATGCTAACGCTTGTTGAAACACACTAATAACTCGTGATAAAGAGGTTATTGGTCCAGAAGCCATACCAAGATAAGTTACAAAACTAACTAAGGTTCCTGCAGAAATTCTGCCTTCAATAACCTCATTACTACCATGCCAGATGACAATCAAAATTCCAATTACACTAACTATCTCTATAAGTGGGAGTACTCCAGCCATAATCCTTGTTGATTTCATGTTAACAGCAAAGGAGCGATTGTTTTCTCGTTTTAAATGTTCCAATTCCTTGTTTTCTGCGCGGTAAGCCTTTACTACCCTTATACCAGATAAGACCTCCTGCAGACTTGCTGAGATATCTGCAAGCTTTGCTTGGACCTGTCTTGCTAAAAATCTCAGTTTTTTGCTAAGAAACCATACTAAAAAAGCTATTACTGGTAGTACTAAAACAGCTGTAAGTGCTAGACGATAGTTAAGAACAAAAATAATGACAAGAATACCAACACCCGTTACCACTTGGTTGATAAACTCTCCTAGACCTTGTCCTACAGCGTTTTGTAAATTATTGATGTCACTTGTAACTTTGGAGATTATCTCGCCTTTTCTAGTATTTTGGTGATAGCCTAACGGCAGATACAAAATACGTGACAATAAATCCTTGCGGATATCTCTTACCACCGCATGTCCTAAATAAGCCAGACTATAATGCTGAGCATAACTAAAAAGTCCCTTGACAAGGTAGAGAACTATGGCATGTAAAGCTAAGACATTTAGACTTTTCAGCCCATCTGTGCTAACTAAGACTTCGTCTATCAGCCCTTGCCCTAATAAAAGTGGCAGATATAAAGTTATTGAAGCCAAAACAAGTAACGACAGCACCCCAAAAGCTGCATACATTGAGTACGGACGGAGATAGGAAACTATCCGTTTTAATACGCTTTTACGGTTAGGGTTTTTCACTTTTTTCTCCCCACCTTCTGTAAAGAGACTCAGCAATCTCTTTAGCTGTTTCTGTCTTAGGAAAATGAGCTAAAAGATCCTCAGATATTTGAGAGAGTTTCTGTTTATCAGTAAAAACATCCAAAGCAAAATCAGCTAACTTTTCTGTATCAAGAAAGCCCTTTATTTCAGGAACGATCTCTTTTCCTAAGATGATATTTGGCAAAGCGATAAAGCCAAAAGACGGTGCTTTCTTCCAAACTAACCGTTCCTTGAAAATCGGTCCTATCATGGGAATATTACTGAAGATGCCCACAAGCCCCTCTAGAGGTATTTCCCTTGCGATATTAAACGGCAAAACCGCAATTAGTGGTAGGCCATAGAAGGCCATTTCTGCTGTATTTGTACCAGGAACCGTAAGTGCAAGAGCAGAGGTCTCCATAATCTCATGTGGTTTTCCATAATAAAAAGGGATAGTAAGACCATTTTGTGTTTGTATCAGGTTATTTTCTACTACTTTACCCCTTACCCCTCCAAGACTAGGATTTGGAGCTTTTAGAGCCTCTCTTAGTATCTTCTCAGTAACAAATTCCGAAAAACTGATAACAAACCCTACCTCGTTCACTCTCTTTTTTATTAATTCTGCTGTACCTAGAAAAAACGGCAGATAGCTTTTTACATATTCTCTACTTCCAGGAAAAAGTGCTATTTGATTACTCTTTTGGACTAGTCCTTCTCTCTTAAGACTAGAGAACATTAAATCGCCTACAACTTCAATCTTCTCTGGGCTTACACGTTTGGCAACCTCTTTTTTGATATTCTGATTTGGCACAAAAACTAGATCTAGAGCCTTATCAGCTCTTTTGGTGCTGTAGATTGCTACAGGGTAGTTAAGCAATCTACCAAGACGCTTTGCATGCCAAATATCTCCACCTAGAAAAAGAACGCACCCTACACCGTCTCTAGGAATCTTTTCCAGACCTAGAGCAATACGCCAATATTTCTCTGGTGGGTAGATGCGTCTAATGGTACCTTGTTTTTTTAAAACATCCGCTTCTTTACCTGTTGCAAAGGTACATGGAGTAAGTATCACATCGACATTGCATCCTAGCTTACTTAGTATGGCTGCAACAGGTATTACCCAAGCTGAAACCTCGCCAGGGCTGTTAGTTGTTATGACCACCTGCATTTAAAGCCACCTCCAACACTAGCTCTGCAGTCTTTTTGTACGATCCTGCACCTTCAGATCCCTCTCCTTGTAGCTTGGTGCGTACCATGCTCAAACTTTTCTTTGCGCTTTCGCTTGGATCTGGTTTTTGCAAAAGGGGTCTTAGTTCAAGCACCATGTTTTCTACTGTGCAGTCATCCTGAATTAACTCTGAAACAACTTTTTTACCTAGTATTAGATTAGGCAATGTGTAGTAATTGACTGTAACTAGACGTTTAACCAAAAAAAACGTTATTTTAGATAACTTATAGACTACAACCATTGGCCTCTTTAAGAGAGCAGCTTCTAATGTTACAGTGCCGCCTGCGCAAAGGCATGCCGTAGACGCGGCAATAACCTCACGGGTTTTGTTTCTATAGACTATTGGTGTCAAACCTATCTCTTTACCTATCTCGTCAATTGTTTCTCTTGAGATCGCCGGCGATAAGCCTAAAATAACCTGTAAATCTGGCAACTCTTCTTTAAGCCTAATGCAGCTTTCAAGCATTGGGCGGTATAAGCTTTCAATCTCCTGTTTTCTAGAGCCTGGCAAAAGCGCTAAAACAGGGAGCTTATCATCTAGCCCTAGATTACTGGCTGCTGTTTTTCTATCAATCTCTTGAGGAATATCATTTAGAAGAGGGTGTCCTACATTCTTTATCTTTGCACCTGCTTTTTGGTAAACATCAAGTTCCATAGGGAGTATACATGCGACTCGATCTACAGTTTTGGCTATCTTAAAGGCTCTTTTTCTTCCCCATGCCCAGGCAGATGGAGGCACAAAATACACTACTGGGATATTAAGACTATGAGCAAGCTTGGCAACATGCATATTAAATCCCGGAAAGTCAATTAGCACTACGCAACTTGGGACCCTTGCAATCATAATCTTTTTAAGCCTTTTAAGCCACTTTTTAAAAAAAATTAGATGCTTTAGCGCTTCAGTAATGCCAACAACGCTAAGCTGGGTTGGGTCAAAAATAACCTCACATCCAGCCTCTTGCATATGTTTTGAACCCCAGCCAAATACTTCGAGATCAGGGGTCAACTCTTGAAGAGCTCTTATTAGGTTTGCACCATAGTAATCTCCGGAGGCTTCTCCTGCAAAAATCATTATCTTCACCTAAAAAACCTCCTTCTAACCTCTCTTACTCTTTACTGTAGCCATAGATTATTAAGCCGTTTTCATTTGCAAGTTTAATGCATTCCTCTTTATCGATTAAAAAAACCTTCTGAGCTTCAAGCCCTATTACACTTATATTACTCTTAATTGCAGCTTTTATCGTATCTAAGCCGATAGTAGGAACATCAAGACGCCAATCCTGGTTAGAGCTACTTACCTTTAGAGCTACTGCATCTTTGGCAAGCTCACCTGCCCTAAGAATTGTTGCATTTGTTCCATCAATACCTTCTAAAGCAATAACAGCTCGTTTTTTTACTACAACAGTTTGAGATATATCAAGGTCTGCAAGGACTTTAGCTATCTCATAGCCAAACTCCACTTCAGTAAAAAGCTCAGAGGTTATCTCTCCTGCAATTGGTCCCTTTCTGGCTATGTGGTTTTTAAGAT
Organism: Bacillota bacterium; assembly: GCA_028708605.1. Taxonomy (GTDB): domain Bacteria; phylum Bacillota; class DTU065; order DTU065; family DTU065; genus DTU065. The sequence goes on along the minus strand of JAQVYS010000007.1, from coordinate 20,380 downwards.
ACTTCGCCTGGGACAAAACCTCTATGCCTTTTTCTTGAAAATGCTCAATCAGAGCTTTTAAGACTGGCTCATTTTGAAAATTAGGTGATTTTGCAAGGATCTTTTGCCAAGCAGAATCTAGTTGAGTAGTAAAAAAACCTAATTTTGTAAATTTGCCTACTAAAACAAGCTCTTCAATCTCTTCTTCAAGCATTTTGTCGGTTAGCTTGTTTAAATCACCTAGCTCAAAGTAGAAGACCCTTTGACCCTCTATCTCCTTTGGAAGTTTTGTCCCTGTAGTATAAAAAAAGACAGGCTGAATCTCAGCTTTTTCCATTTCTGTACCAATTAACACTGGCAGCTTACCTTCACCAGCAATTATTCCAGCTTTAACTATTTTCACTTCCCCCTTCCACAGCATCTCTACTAGCACAAATACCTCTTTTGGACTCCCGCAAGAAGGTTAGAAAGTGCTCAATTTCAGGATACAAAATTAACGACTCTTCCATTTTTGCAATTGCCCGGTTTTTGCCTAAACTTTCCCTAAAGAGTATTTTAAAAGCTCTCTTTAACTCAGTTCTAACTGCAGGAGCTACGCTGTTTCTCCTTAGCCCAATTGAATTTAAACCTATAGCTTTAGCAGGGTTGCCATCTACTAAGAGGTATGGGGGGATGTCTCTTGTAATCTTAGCAATACCACCAATCATTGCCATCTCACCGATGTGGCAAAACTGGTGCACACCTGCCATACCACCGATAATCACTCGATCCTCAACAACTACATGCCCTGAAAGTCCTGCTCCGTGAGAAAGAATCACGTTGTTTCCGACTTGACAGTCATGGGCTACGTGGCTATAGGCCATTATTAAACAGTCACTACCGACCTTTGTTGTACCATCCCCGAAAACTGTCCCACGTTCTACAGACGAGAGCTCTCTAAACTGGGTATTTGCACCGATTATTGTTTGCGTTTTTTCGCCTTGGTATTTTAGATCCTGAGGTTCCATCCCGATAATAACTCCCTCTTTTAGAAGACAGGAACTACCGATAACGCTTCCCTCATAGACCGTGCATCTTGGACCTATAATAACGTTCTCTCCGATTTCAACGTTCTTTTCAATAATACTAAATGGACCAATCTCTACATTTTCCCCTAAACTTGCTTTAGTATCTACGATAGCAGTTGGATGAATCTTAACCATTTCACTCACGAAATCTATTGCAATTTGTAAATATCAGAAAGCAATAGATTTTTTCTCCTTCCTTATCCATAAAAACCTAGTTATTTTTAACCTAGAGCAAATAGCAAGTCTGCTTCTGCTACTAAATCGTCTTCAACTGTAGCTTTGCTATGCACCTTTACTACATTGCCTTTGGCTCTTATTATATTTACTTCCACTATTAATTGATCTCCAGGAATAACCTGCCTACGAAAGCGTGCCTTATCTACCCCAACAAAAAGCGGTACTCCTCCAGCTTCTTTGAGGCTTGACATGTACGCTATTCCAGTTGACTGGGCCATGATTTCTAAAATATAGACCCCTGGCAGTATTGGCATTTCAGGATAGTGACCTGTAAATTGTGGTTCATTTACAGTGACATTTTTTAATGTTATTACTCTCTTTCCCGGTTCAAGTTCTAAAACACGATCGACTAAAAGCATTGGATAACGATGAGGTAGAATTGACATAATCTCCTGGATGTTCATAAACAGGTCCCTCCGGTTTGATTATTTATCGCTTAAATCCATTTGTTTTACAATTTTTCTAGTCAACATAAAATTATGCCTATGACCAGTTCCTACTGCAATAATGTGGGCTTTAAGACGATATTCACCAATAAGTGCTAGATCACCATATAGATCTAAAAGCTTATGCCTTGCTGCTTCATTTAAAAAACGCCTATTATTGGCAAATCCCGTCTTATCAATCAAAACCACCATGCTTTCATCGCCACCTAAAGCAAGCCCTCTTAACCTAAGCTCTTCTAGCTGCTCTTTAAAAGCAATGGTTCTTGCAGGTGCAAGTTCAGTTTCAAAGTCATCTTGTGCTTCACTAAAATTATAATACATATCTGGTATGTTTTCCTGATTAGATAAAAAAGTATATGAAAGGCGCAGTTCTTCTGCGGGCAGTGCCACAAGATACGCTAAGCCATCATTGATTATAATTGACTCTTTAAGTTCCAAATAGGTGCGGTTTTCTTGCTGCACTTGGCCGCCCTTTTTTAGCTCATCATAAAACCCTAGAGCAGAACCATCAAGCGCTGGCAATTCCTCGCCATCTATCTCAATTAGTAAGTTATCTAATCCTAAGGCCATACATGCTGCCATAAAATGCTCGATTGTTAGGACTTTTGCCTTATCTGATCCTATAGCTGTGCAAAGTGGTATATTTAAGACATTTTCAAAACTGACTTTAATACTTGATGGGTTTTCCAAATCAGTCCTTATAAATCTTCGTCCAAAAAAAGCCGGAGCCGGACTAATCTTCATTATAACATCTTTATTAGTATGAAGACCTCTACCTCTGATTGTCACTGGAATTTTAAGTGTTTTTTGCATTCTGCCTCCCCCAATCAAAACAGTATTCTGCCATTACCTCTATTGATCCTTCAAAGCTGAAAACGAAGCAGGTCAAACGACCTGCTTCGTATCTAATTTTTGAAGCGCTTCTCTTGTGTCGAGTAGTCTTTCTCGATACATTGCACCAACATGTGAGGATGGCTCGGAGAAGATTTTACTAGGAGAAGCCTCTTCAACGATTTTACCTGCTTCCATCAATACAAGACGGTCTGCTACTTTGAGAGCAAAAGGCATCTCATGGGTTACAACTAACATCGTCTTTTTTTGTGCCAAAGAGTCCATGATTCTTAAAATCTCATGGACATACATTGGATCTAGTGCTGCTGTAGGCTCATCCCAAAAGATGATATCTGGATCTAAGGCTAAAGCTCTAGCAATACCTACTCTTTGCTTCTCACCACCAGAGAGCTGTCTTGGATATCTAAATCTCTTATCCCAAAGCCCCACTGATTTAATGGCGTCTTCAGCTTTATTTCTTATACGATCGCCTTCCCAAAGAGGCAAAAGCACATTCTCTAAAACAGTGAAGTGTTCAAGTAGCTGGAACTCTTGAAAGACAATCCCCATTTTTCTTCTCTTTTTACGCAACGCTTCGCTAGAAAGGGCTTGAAGATTAACACCTTCAAACCACACTTCTCCTGACTTTGGTTTAATAAGCCCTAGAGCAACTCGGATAAGAGTAGATTTACCACAACCACTTGGGCCTGTTAAAACAACCGTCTCTCCATAATTTACAGTGAGGTTAACATCAGAGAGAGAACGTACATTATTTCTTTCTAAAACGATATCATGTAGTTCAAGCATTCCTAAACCTCCTTGGAGAAAGTAGCTTGCGGCGATTTAGTAGCTGCCAAAGACCTGGCCTACCATCTGGTACTATTACTTGTCTATATAGTTCTGTCTTAGAAAGACCTAATGCTTCCCCTGCCTCAATACTCTTGGCATTTAAAGGCGAGATACGATTTGAAAAAGTAATTACAACCGCACTTCCAATTCCGCCAACAATTACGTAAACTAGTTTGACAATAACGGACATCTCAAAAGGCATTACATAGACCACAAAGACCATCTCTAAGACACCAATAATCCATCCATAAAGAGGTGTTAAGTGATTGTTTTTCGTCTCAAGGTAACTCCCCCATAGGGAATGGTCTATGGCCATGAAAACCCAGAGTAAAATCACTACAACTGTTAGCGCTGCAAACGGCACAACGCTATTTACTACACCGCCAATTTGGCTTTTGATATCTTCACTGATCTCTGCAGCAGGTTGCCTAACTACCCCGTCTATTGGAGGGATAGTTTCTGTAGTTACGACGCTGACTGTTTTAGGCCGAGCAATAGCTTCGATCTCCTGCCAGCTTTTTGCGATATCTTCATCACTCCAAGATGGCAAGCTTTGCTTTAACCTTAAGAGTGGATCTGATGGCATTGCATTGCCCCAATCTAGAAGTTTTTGGGCCAATTCTGCTCTAAAACCATCGGGAAGCCTACCAACCCTGTCCCATAAAACCAAAACACTTAATTGAGAATTCAATTCGCTTGGCACTTGCAAACTAAGGTTTTTCGCCAGTTGTTCAATCTCTCTAACCAAAATACCGAAATCTTCACCTTGAACAACTTTATCAGCAAGCGCTTGTATACTTACCTGTAGATCATGAGCATCTGTAACAGGCTGCCATATTTCAAGATCTTTTCTAGGACTTTCTAATCTATATTCAGACAGTGCTTTTTTAACGTAACCTGTCCCATCAAGAAGATATGCTTTTTCTGAGCCTGTTAACTCTAATGAGTCTCCTTTAATTAGAAATACACCATCTGTATATACCCTCGCTAGAAAACTGCTTTTTGGTTTAGTTCCTGTTTTAAGCGTCTCAGGTGACAAAATTACCTCTGCCCCAACTGGTAGTTCACTTTCAAAGACTAACTGTGAGGTATAGCTTTTAAGAAGGCGTACTGCATCACCAATAACTCCTTCTGCTGGTGCAGCTGTAAACCAATATTTTTTCCCTTGGAGGGCTACATCTATCATCTTACGAGCTTGGGCTGCTTCTTGATTGGTATGATCTTTGAGATCAAGCTCCCACTTATAATAGGTTGAAGTAAGGTCCTTAAGCTTGTCTTGGATAGTATCTAAGTGTTTGCGGTCCTTAGCTACAACATAAAGACCCATCGGCCCTTTAGCAGCGAACTTTGCCTCAGGCCAGGTGTGTATCTCTTCGATCAGCTCTGGATATGTCTCTTGAGGCATACCTTTGACTAGGATGGCTGGATCCAACAAAGGAGCCAAACCCCCATAGCCTGGAAGAGAGCTTACAAGTCTTGTTACTTCGTCTAAAGCACCGTTTTTAAGATCTTGTTCACTATAACCTAATAAAACATGAGTGTTTTCTCCAAGTTCCTTACTAACACGGTACCTAAAGCCGTCTCTGCCAGAATAGGTTTCTTTAAGTCCCTCGATAAAATTTGCTGTTTCATTTTTATTAACTTGTACAATAACTTGATAATCTGACCCACCGATTATATCATCTAATCCCCGTTGTACATAAAAGGAAAAGCCATGACCAGCAACTATTATTGCAGCTGAAAGTACGATAATTTCAAGAAATATTACGATAGCTAAATCTAGTTTAAATCCACCGCGCATAAGGCTCCCTCCTTTCGTTTCAATTATAGCAGAATCAACACTTAACCCTCATTGGTAACTTCCTGCACTAACGTGAGTTTTTAACAAAAAAAGAGGAGTCCGATGACTCCCCCTCAGTAATTGCAACTATTTGCGCCCAAAAACGCTTGAAATAATCGATCCTGAGCTTTTAACTGCTAGTTTTAGAAAACTTTTATTCTCAGTGAAAATCTTGTCAAGAGCGGTAATTACTTGATCGATTTCTTCTTTAGTTACTATAAGTGGTGGCTCTAATCTAATCACATTTGGATTGTTTAGGGTATAGGCGGTTATAATACCATATTTATTCTGAAGCTCACCTGCAACAAGAGATCCGAAATACTCTTGTGAAGCTTTGGTAAGTGCACCACCACTAATTTTGTCTAACATGCCCTTTGGCTCTTCAAACTCTAAACCAATCAGTAACCCACGTCCTCTTACCTCTTTAATTAAGCCGTGTTTTTCTTTTAGGCGGTTGAGCTCTCCAAGGAGGTAATCGCCTAGTTCCAAAGCTTTTTGAGGAAGGTTTTCCCTAATAATAACCTCTAATGCTGCAATTCCAGCAGCAGCCGCCCAAGTGTTTCCTCCAAAGGTTGTAGTGTGTAATAAACACTTTTCTTTTGAACCATAGGCCTTATTCCAAATCTCTTCTGTGGTAATAAAAAGCGAAGCTGGCATGATGCCCCCACTTATAGACTTGGCGATACACATAATATCAGGTTTGGCCTCATCCCACTCGCAGGCAAACATCTTTCCTGTTCTTCCAAGTCCAGTTTGGATCTCATCAGCAATAAAGAGTGCGCCATATTTGTGGCAGAGTTCTTCAACCGCTTTGAGATAGCCCTTGTCTGGAATGATAATACCGCCTTCGCCTTGGATCGGTTCTACTATAAATGCAGCTACATCCTGTTTTTTAAGTCTTTCTTCTAATGCTTCAATATCATTAAAAGGTACTTTGTCACAGGACGGAACCAGCGGTTTAAAAGGTTGTTGGTATTTCTCTCTGCCGGTTAGTGACAAAGCACCCATGGTTTTACCATGAAAAGATCCGCCAGTTGAAATTATAGCTGGTTTGCCAGTTGTAATCCGGGCAACCTTAAGCGCTCCTTCGACAGCCTCTGCACCACTGTTTCCAAAAAAGCAATGTTTAAGATCTCCAGGGGTAATCTCTGCAATATTATTGGCTAAAACACCCGCGAGTGCAGGAAGAGATGCCTGTAAAAAGTTAGGGCGCTCTTTGACTTTCATAATAGATTCAATTACATACGGATGATTATGTCCTGTATTAAGGGACCCGTAACCCCCTAGGAAGTCTAAATATAAATTGCCATCTGAGTCCCACACCTTCACGCCCTCAGCTTTGACAAAGAGCTTGTCAAAGTTTAGCATCCCAAGTAGCGAAACAAGAGCTGTATTGCCATATTCACGATGCAGATCAATAATACTCTTTCGATCTAAGTTTAGAGCTTCATCAAGTGTTATCACGTTTAATTCCCCCTAGTTTACCCTAGTTATAAACTCTATCTGACCAGTAACCTTATAAGTGCCTTTGTCAACGTTGGTCTCTAGAGTCCCATCAGGACTTGATAAGGTTCTGTCTTCTTCAATTAGCTTCAATCTACCAAAGAGCTTTGCAATTCCGGTTTGATCACTAAACTCTAACGTATCTCCATAAATGATCTTCTCGGTATCATTAATTACAACGTTTCCGTCAGCTTTGACATCTTTTGTTTCTGTCCAAAGCTCTACAAAATCAGCATCAATAGTGATATCTTTTTCTTCTCTTTCCTGACTAATCTTTACTTGTCCAGTTAGTTTTGCGTAGTTGTTTTCTGTGTCAAAGTAGACCTCCTCTGAGTTAATTGTCATATTATCATTAATTATTATACACTCTCCAAAGGCTCTAGCAACTTTGGTTTTGGTGTTGTAGATCAATTTTTGGGTAATAATTTTGGTTTTACCTTGAGTAACAACAATCTCTCTGCCCGTAACGGTTACTTCGTCTCCTTCTCCGCCAAGCATCTCACCGTCTTCACTAACGGTAAAGACTAGGTTGTCTTGTTTCGCAAAGGCTTTTAAGGGTAGCATCAAGGCCAAAATTGTTAAAAGAAGAAGTGCTTTCTTTTTCATATTATTTGCCGGTAAGTCCCGGCCAAACCCCCATTTCTAAAATGAAAATTAGTCTATCGGTTTTATTTCTGCAGTAATTGGTCCTTTTACCTTGTAGTCGTTAGTTTCCCAGTTAAACTCTAAGCTTGAGCCTTCAACTTCCATGCCATCTTCGTTGATAAGGATTAAGTTGCCTCTAGCAATTAGTAATTTTTCTTTCACACTTCCATCTAGTTTGTCAGCTGAAACTCTGTAGCTAGAGGTAATTATTGTTGACCTGCCTATAGTTTTAAAGGTCTCATCTAGTGTTTGATAGACTACCTTTGGTGCTTGGAGTATAAATTCCTCTTCAAGCCCAAACAGATTAACATCACCTATAGCTTCTAGACGGTTTTGTCTTTGGTACCAAGCAGCTGTATTTGATGTCAGCTTTAGCTCAGGATTGCCATCACTATAGGTAACTACTTCATCTAGATCATTAAATTCGATGTAGTCATTAAATTCAATTACGGTCTTTGCTTCTAAGCTAAAACTAGGCAAGCCTTCTCTTCTTTCTACAACCTTGATAGTATCGACTACCTGTTTATAATCTGAAGGCAGAGGCTCTCTTTGAGTCTCAACACTTTCTCTAGTGCAACCTGCAAAAAACATTACAGGTAACATCATTAGCCAGAATAATTTTCTTTTCAAGCCTCTACCTCCTTTTTGCCTAATTTCCTGAACTTAGTGCTGTAAGCATATCGCTACTAAAGTCTATACCTGATTCGCTTACTCTAAGCTTCATAGGCTTATCTCCAATTGCATGTATCCTAAACTCAAACCATACTGCTTTATTTACATGGTCGTAGGTAAAATCGATTCTTCTGCAATGGAGGTCCTTACCTATCGATGCTCTTATGGTTGAGTATTTGTTTGTGGATGTATTATAGGTAGCCTCTCCCTTTAAGGTAAAGCTGCCAATATCTAACTGACCTTTTCCGTTTAGCTCCTTTAGCTTCCACTCGTTATTTTCTTTAGAATAATTTATTCTTGCCTGCAGGCTAACATTTTTGTTAGGTTTTAGATTGAGGTTTCCTGCAAACTTAATTGGCTCAAATGGCTGGAGTTTATAAGAGTGTTCAAATGAAGCCGTAAAGGTGCGGAAAGTAAATCTGTGGGTATTATCCCAGTTTTTAAATGAAGATTGAATGAGATCATATCCGGTTCTTGACTCGTTACTTAAAAAACCGAAGGTATTATATAATCTAAAGTCAAGTGAATGGATGTTAGATATCCTATCAAAACTAAACGGCGAATTTCCATAGACATTTCGTTTTGTATAGTCAGTACTAAGGCTCAAATTTTGAACAGGTTTATAGGTTAGACCTAAAACTCCTCTCCAGGAAAGAACATATGGATCTAGGGTTTTGATGTTATATGTTGTTCCCTGCCCTTCCAAAAGTATACTAAAATCGACGTGATCAGTAATCTTATAAGTTTTTCTCCCTAAAGTCCCTTTTAAACTAAGCTTATTACTTGAAACGTTCCTTGGTTGCTCCTTATAGCTACCAAGTGTAGTCTCTAAAGTAACGGGCCAATCAAAGACCTTGAGACTACGGCTTCTTAAAACCAGCTCTGGTTGTCTTAAAAGCTTATTGTAGGTAGAACCTTGTTCTAGGCTTCTATCCTCCTGCTGCCATCTTAAAGTGCCAATTAGCCTCTGAGCATTGTAATTTAAGGTACCATCATAACTAATGACTGTGACCCAAGGGTTATTACTCTTTTGACTGTGGGTAATGTTGCCACTTAAATTTAGTCTCCACTCTTTGTTTAGACGTATTATGTGGCTAGTATCTAGCTTAAACTCTTCTTTAACAGGGACACTTGAATCTTCATCCACATAGTTAAGTCGCAAGTTACCGTTATAGTTTTCTCCTCTATATACTGAATTAAGTGAGGTTTTTCTGAGATATTTAGGAGACAACTCCGTTAGATCATTTTTGTAAGCCGCGTTTGCTGAAAGCTGAAAGTTACCTAGGTCTGTAATAAATGATCCAGACAAATCAACTAGCTTTAATTTGTTCTCATAAGGAGAGTAAATTAGATAATAACGTCCATCGCCGTTTGTCTTGTTTTTTGTATATTTGTGATGAATACCTTGCCCAATACCTAGCTTTTGTAGATAGTCTAGGTAGATTTCACCTTTATTAGCCTTGTTAAGGGTATAGACATAGGTAAACTTTAGATAAAAACCTTCTTTTGCTGACGAACCAATTTGAGGAAATTTTAAGTAGTTTTCTCTTTCCTTTAACGACATCTGGTAGTACGGAAAGTATAGCAAAGGAAAGTTCCCCTCTTTATAATAGAGATGTCGCAATATGAGTTTATCATCTTCATAGATTTCAATTACTTTAGCTGCAATATGGTAATGAGGGTCTTCACGACTGCAACTAGTTATTTTCCCCCCATCGATGCGCAGATATTTATCTTCAAAGCTCATTTCTTGGCCGTAAATATACATATCATCTTTGAGTGTGTTGTTTTGAATATTACCTGAGACTGCTTTAATAGTTCCTGACTTAGTCTTGTAATTATAGAGCAATTCCTCGCCAACAAACTGCTTCTGATCTTGCGATACAGTTACTCCACCTGAAAAACGCACAACCTTATTAACAAGATCGACTTCCGCCTCGGCTCCTCGAGCCAGAAAGTCTGTCCCTTCTATTCTGACATCACCTGTAATAAAGACTCTCTCGCTGTCTCCGGAAATCCCTTCTGTAGATTTGATCTTGAGCTCCTCGTCTTTAGCCTCATGAGGTTTGCTGCCTGTGTCAAGTTCCTTCGCTTGAGTATGTTCTAGGGTTTCAACCTGGTTTTCAATGACTATGCTTTCTTGGGGAGGGTTCTTGCTAGATGCTTTACATAAGGTAGCAGACAAAAGAAATAAAATTACACAGAAGATTCTTTTTGCTTTCACATTTACCCTCCTCATACTCGTTCAACTACCCTCAAAAAGTTTGTCCCCACAAGAAGGAACAGTACTGTAGGAAGCCATGCCCCTAAAATCGGTGTAATAATACCTTCTGCTCCTAAGGTTCTGCAAAAAGCACTAAAAACGTAGTAAAGTAGCGCTATGCCAATGGCAAGACCAGCACCAAGAAAAATTCCACCCTTACCAAACTTAACGCTAAATGGCGCGCCTAAAAGCACAAAAACAAGACTTACTAGAGGAACTGATAGTTTGCGATGATAGTCAACAATCAGCTCATTGACATCTACGCCTGAGCGGCTAAAGATTGCAATTTGCTCTGAAAGTTCTTTTCTAGTCATCTCGGATGTACTCTTTACTACTCCAAAAAGAGCATCTAGATCTTGACCGATATTAATTGCCACTTCACCAAATTTCTTTTCACTAGTTATAAATCCAGAATTGTCAAATTCTCTGCTAATACCATCTTTTAATATCAAGGTCTGGTTTTCATAAAAAGCCTCTTTGGCTGAGATAAGATCTGGCACACGTGAAAAGTTTGTCTTATATACTAAGACATCTTTCATTGTTCCGTTAGTCCGATCTATAGACCGTACATAAAAATAGTGATCGCCTGTGCCCTTAAAGAAAACATCCTGCTCTACTTGGGGAAGGTTTTCCCTAAATATGACAGTCCTAAATAGCTCCTCAAAGCTAGCATTAGCCCTAGGTGCTATGTAGTCGCCAAATAAAAATGCCATTCCACTAATTAAAACCCCAACAATGATTAAAGGGGAAATAAGCGAGATAAAGCTTACGCCTGATGTTCTCATAACGGTCATCTCAGAATCCCTAACAAGCCTTCCTACAGACATAAAAATCGCCAGCAAAACAGCTACAGGTAAAGTTAAGACAATAATATCCGGTAGCTTGTACCAGATAAGCCTTAACACTACACTTAAAGGGGTCCGGCGAGTTATTAAGTAATCCATAAGTTCAAAGAGGAGATCGCTCATAAGTATTACTGTCATTCCTGCTACACCCATTAGAAATGGGGCTAGGAATTCTTTTAAAATATAACGTCTAAAAATTGAGTATCTCACCGTAACACCTCGCTTTAGAGAATTTAGTGTTAAAAATAGGCGCCTTTTTTAGGCGCCTTTTCCTTCTGCGCTAAGGCTTAATTAAACGTATAACCAAAGCTAGCACTGTGTCCTATCTGACCATCTATATAACTCAGGGCTAAATCTAAATCAAAAGCTCCTTTAGAGTCTGTTGTCTTCTTATATGAGATTCCTAGGCCTGGCCTAGTTTTTACTTTTTCTTCCTCAAAGTCAAATAATAAACCGATGCCACCTCGAAATGTAAACGATTTCAAGCTATATGCCGCACCTAGACTCAGATTGGCCTTGTTTTGCAGCCTTGTTGATGCATCTAAGCTTGCCATAAAACCTTGAAAGGCCTCATAAGTTAGACCGAGACGAATATGTGGTACATTTCCCAAGGCATCGTTTCTAGAAAATACCCAATTGATCAGATTTTCTACAGCTAGAGTCGTTGTAAGTTTATCAAAAAGGCGCGTTCCAATTGCAACATCCAGACTAAATGCGTCTGCCCTATTTTTGTCATGTTTGTAAATAAGATTGATTCCGCCATATACAGGTTTAGTACAAAACCCGACAGTATAATAATACTTGTTTTTGTAAAGATCGGCAGCATCTCTAACCCAAGTTAAGCCCCCAGCTAGCCTGTAGTTTGTAATCTGGGGATTATATCTCTCAGAAAATCCCGGTTCAAGATAGCCAATTGCAATTAAGGTACTACCTGTGTAGGAATAACTCCCTCCTACATATCTTTCTGTCAAGCCAGTAACTGCTGCTGGATTATATAAGACCGCATCTAGACCAGTTACAGTTGCCAATCCAGCTCCACCCATTTGCTCAAGTTGTGAGGCAGAGATACTTAAAGAAAGTAATACAGTAATTAACAGGCAAAAAAGATTCTTTTTAGCTTTCAATCTCTCCATCTCCTTAAAAAGCAGTGGTGAGATAGGCACCGAATGTAAAGCTTCTCATGTTTAGCAGGCCAATATCAACACTGAGATAATCATTAAATTGAAATCTCCCACCGATATTAAAAACACAAGGCGCATCTTCGTTGGAAGCGCTTTCTTTAAGCTCAACAAGTAAAGTCGTTATAGGTACAGGGATCCTTGTGGCAGAGACTGATACAGGATTTATGACATAGCTGATTCCGCCAAAAACACCGTGGTACAGACCTGAACCTATTCCCATATGGGCTTTCAGGCCATTTGGCATGAGGTTTTTGCTGACAACAGCATAAAAATCAGATCCAGTAGAACCAATTGCAAATGCTGGAGTGTCTCTTGTTTCCTCTAATAGGCGCCATTTGAAAAATCCATATATTGGTTTCGAATTACTAACTCCTATACCAAGTTCAAGATTTTCTACAAAAGCGACTTTGAAATTAGTATACAAATCGCTTTGTGTAAAGCTTAAACCAAAGCTTGCACTACCTGTTTTTCGTACATTAGCTGTTGGAATAGATAAAAGCCCTTGGGTTCCCAGATAGCTATCAGCATAGATCATGCTTGATAAAATGCTAATAACTACTAACACAAGAGTTATTCTCTTCACTGTTTCTAATTCCCCTTTGAGTTATCTAAAATCTCATCTAGTTTTTTAGCTAATTCTTTTACTTCCTTCCGAAGTTCAGGCAAGCCTTGTAAGCTTGCTTTAATACGTAGTTCTCTTTTATTATCTCTTGCAGGGTTTCCACTGACGATTACTTTTGGTTCTAAGTCACCTTCAACCAAAGCCTGGCTCATAATTCCTGCCCCATCGCCAATAGTCTGATGTCCTGCAAACATCACCTGCCCGCCAACCATTACTCTTTCTCCAATAATAGTGCTTCCACTAATTCCAATCTGCCCAGCCATAATACTGTCTTTTCCTATTACAGAATTATGACCTATATGAGTCATGTCGCCAATTTTTACTCCATTCTGGATAATAGTTGGTCCAGCGGCTCCAGATGCAATAGAGGTATTAGAGTATAATTCGACATCATCCCCAATAACTACTCCTCCTATTTGTGGCACCTTTTTCCAACCTTCTTCAGTGAAGGTAAAACCAAATCCATCTACTCCAATTATTACACCTGAATGAATAATAGCCCTATCACCTATAGTAACATTTTCCCTGATCACAACTTGCGGATATACTACCGAGCCTTTGCCGATTTTGCTACCTGGACCTATAAAGACATTGGGATAAATAACTGTGTTATCGCCAATTACTGCATCATTTGCAATGTAGGAATAGTCATAGACAGTTACGTTGGAGCCTATTTTTGCATCAAGTGCAACTACAGCATTACTGCTTATGGCTCCGGTGTGGATTATATCTCTTTTAAAATAACCCAACACAACACCAAAGGCTCTGCGTCCATCTTCTATAATAATTCCATTTACATCTAAGTCTGATGCAAATTTCTTTTCGATAATATATGCTGAAGCCAAGTTTTCTTTAGCCTTATCCTTTGCAGAATTTCCCGCCACTAGAGTTATCGCCCCGTCTTTGGCTTCTGTAATTGGTGCTACGTAAGAGATCATTGTATTTGGATCACCAAGTAGCTCCCCGCCTATTAATGTATGAAGCTGTCCCAAAGTAATTGGCTCTTTTTTTGCCGATATCTTCAAGGAAACTTCCTCCTTAAGCTCTTAGTTTAAGTTTATAATTCGTCATTTTGTTTATACAATTCAATAAGACTGTGCGTTAGATCAATAGCCTCTAGGGGCAAGCTACTTACAAGCTCTCCTGGTTCATAGCCTTCCTTTAATGCAAGTATCCTAAGATTCTGACTGCACTCTCTTTCAATTCTTTTCAAGAGATTTTCTTGCTTTTGAACAAGATCGAGTAGCTGCTTTTCCTGAAGTTCCTTTAATGAAGAGACGATGCTCTTGTTTTTGTTATCAGTATGATTTTCAAACTGCATAAACGCCTCCGACATGCTCTTTCGTCTACTCTCTACCCCTTTGGCGGCTTCAGCCATTTGGCCTTCGATATTATCTTCAAGCACTTGATATCTCTCATCAAGATCAGTTAGCTCTTTCTGGAGCAAAGCTTTTATTTGATCTTCTGCTTCGAGTAATCTTTCTTCTCTTTCATGGTTTAGTTCTGCCAACTGATTTTGCCACGCGATTTCTTTTTCTTCGATCTGTCTTACAATCGATAACTTAGTTTCTTTATCTTCACTATCCTCGGTTTTTAACTGGGAAGTTCTAGGAGTAATACCTAGATCAACTGTTATTGAATACCTTGTTTGCACATCGTTACTCTGCAATTTTTGCTTCAGTAGTTCTGTGTCTTTTAAGTATTCTTCCCTTTTAGAGGATATTTTGTTGTCATATTCAGTATTAATTCTCTGCTTTTCTTCTCTCAAAGCGCTCTCATAACGCTTAGTGAACACATCTTTTTCAAAGTTTTTCTCTAATGCATTTCTTTTAATTAGCTCGCCTGTTGTTTTAGTTAAAGACTCGATAACAGAGCTAGCTTGATTTTGCAAATATTCGTGGGGTCTGTCTATATTTACTTCCTTTTGCCAATTGCTAAAAGCGGCATCATAAGCCGTCTTTTCTAATGACCTAGCTAAGATTTCTCTTTCCATTTTCTCTACTTCTACATACAACGGATGCTCCGTAATGACTTTTTCTTTAAGAGCTACTGCTTTCAGTTTCTTTGCTGGGGGTAAAACTTCCACAGTGACATCTATCGATTGACTTTGTTTTGCATCCTGAGCCATACCAACATAAGCCTCTAGGAATAAATCGCTATAATTACTAAGATAACCCATCAAACAGCCTAAAATAAAAAGGCTAATGATAAATCCAAAGCTAAAGCGGCGATTTCTCGATCTCATTTTCCAACCTCCTTCCCTAGTGATCTAAAAAGGATGGGCTAGGCCCATCCTTTCTTGGTGACTTACTTGGCGCCTTCTGCTAATACTGCATCTGTAATATCTAAAGCAGGGTTACCATAGTAAACTACATTGGAATCAATAACTGTGCTTAAGCCTTTAGACTCTGCTACTTTACTAATTGTGCTAAAAAGTAAAACCTGCGCTTCTTGGAATCTCTGATCAACATTGAGTTCTCCTAGATGCTTGTTGAGGTCTTCTTGATATTCTGCAAAGAGTTTTTCTTTCTCTGTATTGTTCAGGTCTTTGGATTCTTGGTCGAATCTGTCTTGCATTTTCATTGTCTCATCGTCAATTTGTTTTTGTAAATCAACGATAGGCTTAAATTCTGCCGCTAATCTCATACCGTCAACATAACCTACTGGACCTGTAACATTATCGTCAATTGCTCCACCAATAAAAGCAATAGAAACAAGAGCGACAAGTGCAATAGCTACAACAATAATTGGGCGCAAATTTTTAATTCGATTCATTAATTAATCACCTTTCCTTTAAAATGCCTGTCCTAAACTAAAATGAAATTGTGACTGCCATTTCCCTTCTTCTCTGGCAAAACCATAATCAAGACGAATAGGTCCAATCGGTGTGTTAATACGGATTCCCGGTCCAAATCCGAATTTCAAATCTTCTAGTGCTACACCACTATCTGCAATCTGACCAACATCAGCAAAGGCTACCAATTGAATTGAGTCTGAAATCAAATATCTATATTCAAGATTACCAAGCACGCGGCTATTGCCTTGAAATACTCCAAACCTATATCCGCGGACAGAATCAGGTCCTCCAACATAGTACTTCATATTCTCTGGTAGTTTTGCATCTGGAGTTTTAATTACTCCGCCTTGAATGTGTGCTGCTAGAACATGCTTACCAGCTTTATCAATACTTAGATACTTTGCGACATCAAGCTCGTATTTCTGGTAAGAGTAGTTTCCACCTAACGCCTTACCGCCAAACTCGCCCAGCAGACTGATCCTTTGCCCTTTGCTTGGGAAAAGGAAATGATTTGCGTCGTCATAACTAAGTATAAACCCTAAGCTCCTAGTTTTCCAGTCTGTTGTTACATTAGTTGCTGACACAGTTTCCAAATTATTATCAATCGTACCAGTTAATGATAGCCGTAAATACTCTGTTAGAGGTCTACCTATCGTTAAATTGATTCCTTTACGATTATTTTCAACAACGTTATCGCCGGTCACATCAACCTTAGATTTCGATAAAGTGGCTTCTAAACCTAAAGAGGTTGCACTTGAACCGAGATAAGGCTCATAAAAACTTAGACCAAACATTTTCTTATTTCGTCCAAGTTCAACACGAGTTGAAATCTGCTGACCATATCCTAAAAGGTTATCCTCTTGGTACTGGAGGTAGCCTACAATACCATCGAGAGAACTGTAACCAAGACCACCAAGTACTTGACCAGATTTGCGCTCAGTTACATCGATAACCATAATCTGTTCAAAGACGTTTTCTGTAGGTTCGAAGGAAATCATTACTGAGTCAAAATAACCTGTATTGTAGAGTTTCCCATAAATCTTTTCTAACTCACTACTTTTTAACACATCGCCTTCTTTAATTGTTACATATCTTCTAACGACATGCTCTTTAGTCTTGTTTAACCCTGTAACTTCAATACCTACAATCTTATTTGTTCTAAAACTAATCCTAAAGACATTATCTGCGCCTATGCTTACTTCCATAGGTTGAAGAAACACACCATACTCTTCAGTGACTTGATCAAGGATCTCTTGCATTCTTTCCGTCGAAAGAATACTTGCATCGAAGACTTTACCAATTGGTATATTCATTTTATCGATAATGGCTTCTTTAGGAATCTGATCTGTATCTAGGTCGACATGAACCCCAGAAACTATCTGATTTTCCTGAACTTTAAAAGTAACTCTAATGCCACCTAAATAGAAATTAGGTTCTACTTCAACATAACTGAAATAACCCATATCAGTTATAGCTTGCATATCTTGCATAAGTTTTTGTTCATCAAGAGGCTCGCCAACCTTTGTTGCATTAATCACTGCTAAGATATCTCTAGTTGGGACCTCTTTATTTCCCGAAACAGCAATGGAGGTAACGATCGTGCCAACGTCATTAGCAAAAGCTAATGGGGTCAATGATGATATTAATAATATTATAAGAAAAAAACTAAACACTGAAACTATCTTTGTTTTCATTAACGTGCCTCCCGATACCTTAGGTATCAAAAAGATTCTTAAACTGTATTCTCGACCTATAATATAATTCCTTCCTTGTTAGACTACCTCAATTTGTGGGGTTACCTCCATTTTGATAATTTACGCTTATAATTTTGAACTAATGTTATTTATTACCTATCTCCTGTATATAAATTAGGGAAGTCAAAAATGCCTTGACCTCCCCTATTTTTATTAAAAACTAACACCAAATTCTATACCTAAGCGAAAATCCCCTTGATTATCTAGCGAAGTAGTTAACTTTGTTTTCTCTCCGACTTGATAGTCAACCTTTACTATCTCACTTGGTTGTACTTCAAAGGTCCTTGAGTAACTGACATAAAGATTTTCTAACAGGTATTTTCCTGCTCTAAATCTCATACTCCTTCGCAAAATATCTGGTTGCAGCCTAAACTCGTCTAATTTAAACGTTTCTCTCACAACATCCTCTACATCACCTAAAACTGTCGCTTCTAACTGGTTGCTTACTATTCTCAGTACTTCCTCAGTAAGGGCTTCTTGGATATTGCCACCTGCGAAGGTACCAAAACGATGTAGTGTGAGTTTACGAACGATATCTGTTTCGCTCATTGGAGGATCAGAATGAAGTGTTGTGCGAAGATCACCTACAGTTCCATTAATCTGGACCATTACAGATGCATCAGGAAGCGTGTTTCTTGCTTCAGCTGCAATCTGTGGCATGGTACCTCTATATCTTTGGAAAATCAGCTGAGCTCTTGTAATTTCAAACTCATTATCCAAGTAAACAACACTACCTTGAGTGGCTTCGATTCTTCCATCAACACCAAGATTATTTAGAGGCCCTGTAACCTGCAAAGAACCAATACCTCTTACCTCCATACCAAGCCCTCTTACCCTAAACTCTCCTCTGTGATCTACGTTTACATCCAAGGTAAGAGGAAAACTAGTTGAGGTAGAGTCTAAGTCTAAGTGTGCTAAATCAATATCTGTGTTTTCAAGCTCGATAGTCCCACTTAGTACAGGTTCTTGTAGAGTTCCACTTAACCGACCTTTACCAGTAATAACGGTCTTTACTAAGTCAGTCCGGTAAGGAACTTTATTGAGGTCATAGTTAAACGAAAACTCAGGTGAGACGCTTTCAAGATAGACTACGCCATCCACTTTGGCACTACCTGTACCAATTGTAGCGCTAATGTTTTCTATCTCAGCTCTATTGCCACTAAAGACAATGTTTCCTTGCAGATTAGTGACAGCAGTTGGGTACGGTTCAAACACAAACGCTGTTTCTTGGAGACTAATATAACCACTAAAGTCCGGTTTCTCCCAATTACCTGCTATATCCACATTAACCTTCAACTGACCTTTGTCAAAGGTTAGCCCTCTTACTAAGTTGTTTAGAGAGCGAAGATCACTCTGAGGCGAACGAATAGACAGTCTCAGGGGCAATTCTTTATCTTTAGAGATAAAAGGTAGATCATCAATAAATTCAACCTGACTTGGCCAAGGCAGAGTTCCTGTAACGCTTAACTCATTACCTTCTAAACTAGCTCTAAACTCATTGATTCTAAGACCTGTATTATCTACTGAAAATGACCCTAAAAGTCCGCTCAAAGTAAGTTTTTCATAGATCATATCACTAGCTTCAAGTTCTAATTGCCCTCGGAAATTTTCTAGAGTACCATTAGCATTTGCCTTAAAGTGAATATTGCCGGCAATATCATTGGTAATTCCCAGTGCTGATCTGTAGTTTTCTAGATAGATGTCTTGGCCTTGCATGGTCAGATTAATATTACCATCAAGGCTAAAATGTCCTACCAAATACACATTTGAACCATTAGCTTCTAAATTTGCATCAGTAATCTGAATAAGCCCATCTGAGTATTTAAGCTTAGCAACAAGCGTTGGTTCAAGCTCTGCTAAAACAATCGATGCCTTTGTAATGTCTAAATCTAACTCAGGATCATCTAGTCTTCCTGTTAGTTCAGCTGTGAAGTTAGCCCAGATATTATCAGGTATATTTACATCAAATATCGAAGCCATCTTAGTAACAACGGCTCTTACTGCAGTTATCTCTCCAGAGACATCTCCAGTCTTTAAGTTAAGTGTGCCTTGTCCTGCCATAGTTCCTTGGCCCCACTTAATCTTAGAATTGGTGATTGATAGATTAAAGTCTTTCAAGTCAAAGAGTGCTCCCACACGGTCAATACGCTCTCCCAGGAAAACACCATCTTCAATTGTAGCTTCGCCTTTAATCTGAGGAGAAGCTAAAGAACCCGCAACTTTTCCTCTATAGGTTAAAAAACCATTGGTAACATATTCACTGTAGCTTTCTGGAATCGGCAGAATATCTATTGGCAGATCGTCGACGTTAACTTGTAAATCAACACTTTCTTCGTTTAGAAGCGCAGATCCAAGAATGGAAAATCTACCGCCACCGATCTCTCCTTTTGCTTTGCTTAAAAGTACTAATCCGTTTTGATAACTAGCAGTTATTACGATGTTTTTGGCGTCATAGCCATAAATACTTGACGGCCCTTCCAACAGATCAAGCTTAATAAATGGATTGGTCAGTGGTCCTTCTAGAGCCAATTCAAATGAGATTGGTCCAGAAGCATACTCACCAAAGCCAAAAGGCTCTAAAAACTCGGTGATCTCTTGATTCTCAAATTTTACTTTTAAGTCTGCTGAAAGCTCGTCTTTGACACTAACAAAACCTAATAGCTTGTGAGTTTTACCACTTAGGCTCGTTAAGCTTATATCGCTTACATCGATAACTTGTAGCTCTGAATCACCTGTCACCTTACCAAAGATTCGTTTCATCTTAAATTTTTGGAAACTTGGGTTTAACCAATCTACGTTACCGGTTAAAAGTGGCGATTTTAAGGTTCCACCCACCTTTAGCTTAAGAT
>JAQVYS010000117.1 GCA_028708605.1 Bacillota bacterium | reverse complement strand
TTACCGGATATAAAGCCTAGATTGACTTACTCAGTTAGTAGAAAAAAGCAATCATACTATCCCAACACAAAAAGGGCATTGGGTTTTTGTCAGTGTTTTTAGCCTAAAGGTAAAGACAAAACCATTACCGCTTCGAGCACCTAAAATTTAACCTTTTAAGACATAAATGATTTTCATAAAGAGTTCACAAAGATAATTGGGAGATATTATGAAGCAGCCTCTAGTCAGATTGGCATAGAAAGCGATTACTTTAAAATACATATGGTGACCATTCCTAGCTTTAGACAAGGACGATACTTTTTCCAGTTTGATAACTTAATTTAGAACTTTTGCCAAACAACGTTTATTTTTACACCTATACTGAGTTTCAAGTATTTACATATTAGATCTAAAAACGCCTCTACTAGCACACTAAGTATCTATTAAGACACTGCAGCTATTAAGGTGTTTTTATCTATATCTGCAAAGAGTGTAATCCAGGCATTGTAGTTTGTAGACTCTCAAAATCTTAAAAAAGCAGTGTAAAAAGGTGGTTACAGATCAATTGTTAAAAAATCTTAAAGCTTGGCCAAGAAAAGAACTTAATCACACAAAGAAGCTGTATTTTATTGCAGGGCTTTTAGTCACAATAGGAACATGTGGTCTAATAGCACAACCCACAGGAGCTAATGCATCAGACCTTAAACTCAATAATGTGAATCAGGGAGCATTTTCAGACAGACCTATACAGGTTGCGGGTATCTTTGATTTCTTATTTACAGAGCCAGATTTAGAAGAACGTATTATAAAGTTTAAAGAGAGAAAGGCTTATTATCTTGAGAAGTTAGAGCGAATACGGGCTGAGGTTTTAAAAGAAGGTGGCGAGCAATTTTACGATGACCTTTTTGCGGTAATGGATAGGGATGAAGAAGAAGCTAGATCCTTATTAGAAACAGGTTCTGACCCTGAGTACGTAAAAAATTGCATCAAATCAGTAGACTACCAGAGAGAAGAGATAACTCTTGATAAGTATAAAGGAAAACTCTTCTTTTACGAGTTTGATCCAACTGATTATCTTTATAAACAAAAGGGTGAGTATCTCACAGTTTCTTCTACAGATGATGCACAAGGACAAATACAGTGTGAACCTACGATTGGACTTAGAATTGGGATAATAGATCCGAGTAAGAAGAAGAAGGATAAACTTTATTCAATACCAATACCTAAAATGGATGAAGATACAGGAATGATTAAGGTGGCTACGCGGTGGTGTTTCAATATACCTTTTGTTGAAGATTACCCAGAAAATAAGCTTGTATTTAATAATGCAATGGAGTATTTGTATAAGTTTTTTGATGGCGATGTAGAAAGACAGGAACTTGAGGCAGCAACAGATGAAATAATTAGCATTGGGAAGAAAGATATTTCTATACTTTTGACTGCTCAATCTGATTGGAAAAAAAAAGGTTTAACAAAAGATGAGAAAAATCAATTGTGGGTTAAACATGATTTAATGAGTCGATATGAAAGTCCAATGTTGGAGAAAGAGTTTGGTGGCAAAAAGTATATCTTTCGATATGATAGTTATATGGGCGACTTATATATAGAATTTCCTTTGAAGTAGAGATCCTTAATAGAAGCACCTGACTTTAACTAAAAAAACTAGATTGTTTTGAGTAACTTGACCTTGAAATCAAAAGTACTCTTACACCCGTTACCTAAACTCGATTACTCTTGTAGTGGAGTAGTTGAGTTAGCTGGACACAAACGAATGAACCTAGAAGGAGAGTGTACGGAATAGCAAAAGTAAAGCTCTGGTAAGGGGTTTAAACTGGAGATTATCAAACTGGTAACTGAACTAGGGAAGAAGGTTTCAGAAGTATCGAGAGAAGTGAAAATCCCCAGGAATACGATTCGAAGATAGATATAAGAGATTGACCCAAGTGGTACAGATACTTTTCCTGGTGAAGGGAAGCTGAAGCCAGTTGATGCTGAAATTAGAGGGTAAACAAAAGCTACGCAATCTAGAAGAAGATAACTCCATGTTAAAAAAGCAGTGGCCATCTTCACAAAGGACGCGAAGTAATTTATGAATTTATTCAAGATAACAGCTTCGAGTTCGTCAAGATTCCTTTGGAGTCTAACCCGAATATGTCTCAAATTACGTGTAAATGGAATAATACTCCAGTAATTTCGGAAACTATAGATGCTTTTCCTCGAGCACAGAATAGGGCAATGCTGAGGATCAACCTGAGCGGTACTTGAGGCTTTCTGAGGCGACGATGCTCAGAATTGAGCACCGCTTTCTTGATCCTCGCCTCGGAAAAACAAAGCGATAAACTTAAAACTCTTGAGGTACAGAAGATCAACTTACATTATGACCCTCAAATCTATCTTCGAAAAATATCATTTGAGGGGTAAATTGTTTTTTTTGGTGTATTTTCGTAGCATGCGGTGAAAACCCTTGACAGTATTGGTGGTATAGATTAGTCTGCGAACTTCTTCATGATAGTTAAACTCTTAAACCCCCTAAGTAGTTCGGAATAAGTTAGACATTAGTGTTTAATGAGTAAGCAAGTAGGTGAAGGACTATCCTCAGTTTCTTGTTGAACGCCATAAGCAAATGGTAAAAAAAATAAGAGATTTCTACTATTCTTTATAAAACTACCATCTGTCCAATTATATAATGAGAATTGAAGGAGAGATTAGAAATGAAGAGAACCTCAATCATCATCATGCTCGGCTTGGCTTTCTTACTCAGTGGTTGTACCGGTGAAATTATTGCTGATTTATATGTACAGGACATTATTGATGTGGTAGAAGGAGAACAAGGCATCTTCGCCAATGCTAGCATCGCTGTAGAATCACCAGGGTCTGACTCGACAGAACAAGTATTAGAGCTCCTCAAATCTTGTTTTCGGGATGTTACTAATATTAGAGAGCAAACCAGAGACTATACTACCTACTTACTAGTTGATGTTAAGCTGCCTGTCGTAGACATAACCAGAGAGAGACTCCCGTACGATGATCTACTTACCTTGTTAGTTAGCTATGATTCAGAAGAAGGAGGATCTCTATTTGGCTTCGGTGTTAATCGAGACGTGTTTATCAACCTGGCTAAAGTTGTGAAAGAAGAATTTTGGCAAACTATCTCATTTAGTGATTTCGATCTAAAAATTCGTTTGACCAATGATACCAAAAATAATGTAGGCTTACTCTTACAAAACGTCTATATGAACCAAAAACCTATTATCTATTCCCGGGATTACTCCTTAAGTAGGCGTGACACCATCGAACTCCGTATATCAGACATCATGCGGGATTATGCCTACGAAGCAGGGTATGTCTTTTTTGGGGGGATTAAGTAGAAAGGTTCTCAAGATAGAGTCGTGTGACAGGTACGACAATATCTTAATAACTGCAGAAAAGTAGTGTTTATCTCAACTGGACGGGTGCATTGTACAATACCTTCTTTTAGGGTTA
>JAQVYS010000050.1 GCA_028708605.1 Bacillota bacterium | reverse complement strand
TAGATTTAGGTTACTATTAGAGTAGACCATCGGTAACACTCCTTTTTGGTTTGCTAGATACTCACCAATTTCGGAGTTACCGGTGGTTTTCCTTTTTATGCTTTTGCGAACTTAATTATACTTGATCTGCACATAGTTATTACTTTTTCCCAATTGTTCTGTTATACAGCTTTTATGTATAAAAAATACCTCCAAGCAGATAATCTAATTTTTAATTAATTAGACTGTCTACTTTGGAGGTATCATATCAAAATCGGCAGTTTTTTTCACTTAATAGAACTACTATCGGTATTTAGTTTCTCGATCTTATCTGGGCCTATTTCTTGCTTTTCAAACCTGTAAAGCAAAATAGCCACAAGTATAAGCAGCAGGAAAGTCGTAGAGTAAGATTCCATGTGGACATAGTTTGCAAAATGTCCTGTATGCGAAAGCTCCGCTGGAAAAATTGCTGTAAATACAAGGTTCCAA
This sequence comes from Bacillota bacterium, assembly GCA_028708605.1. GTDB lineage: Bacteria > Bacillota > DTU065 > DTU065 > DTU065 > DTU065. The sequence continues at coordinate 14,480 of JAQVYS010000050.1, read as the reverse complement.
GCTGTGTGAAAGCCAATGCAAAGCCATTTTGACTTGGTAATTAGATAGACTAAACCAAGTAAAAACCCAAGGGCATAAAAGTTGAACCACCCAAGTAGATTAACAGCTGGGTTATCCCACAGGAATTGCACAACAATAAAGACTAGTGAAGAAAAGATTATCGCTAAACGAGGATAATGCATCTCTTCAAACTGTTCTAACACATACCCTCTAGTTACCATTTCTTCGATATATGATTCGGAAACAAAAAAGATGATACTAGTCAGAAGAACCTTAATTGCATTACTGGTAAGTAAAGCTGGATTAAAAGCTCTAATAGTTAAACCAGAAAGGTTATCTATAACGACCACTACAAGAGCAGCCAAGAGGCCATAAATAACCCCAGTACCAATCTTTGCAATGCCATTTTTTTCAAATTCAAAATAACGTTTAAAATCGTTGTTTTCTAAAACGAATTTAAGCCATCCTCTTATAATAACAGACAAAATCAACGCCTGTGTTAGCATTTTTAACCAGGAAACGTTTATAAAAGGTATGGTATCTAACACATATGAGGTAAAGATCATAGAAGGTATTATCAACACAAGATAGAACAAAACTCGTTGTTCGCGTACTCTCTCACTCTGATGCATTTTACAGCCCCCATATTATTAAGGACATTAAATAAGCGACATTAAGCCGCTTATTTGTTCAGATATTATTGTATACATCATTCTTAAATACCGCAACCACAACGAGTATCCGTTTTGTTAAATAAATGGCATTATTGAGACAAATCGACGTTAATCTCATTAAACCTTCTTAGACAGCTTTAAACTAATCCTTTGACGCTTTGTATCTACATCGGTGACTTCAACCTCAACTATGTCTCCGACAGATATCTGTTTTGTAGGATGAACTTTGTTTCCTTTAGGCAGTTTTGAGACATGGATCAAACCATCTCTTTTAACTCCAATATCTACAAAGGCACCAAAATCTACAACATTGCGCACAGTACCTGTGAGAGTTTGGCCAACTTTCAAATCTTCAAACTTTAGAATATCACTTCTAAAGACTGGCCCAAGTAGCCCTTCTCTAGGGTCTCTGCCTGGTTTACTTAAGGAGTCAAGGATATCTACTACCGTAGGCAGGCCTGCATCAAACTTCGAAGCAACTTCCTTAGGCTGTGCTGTCTTTAATGCATCTTTAAATTCCGATTTTTCCACTTCTTCGACTTTAAATCCTAATGAATCGATAATCTTTTCTGTTAGCTGATAACTTTCAGGGTGAACAGCAGTATTATCTAGGATGGTATCGCCACCTGATACACGCAAAAACCCTGCAGACTGTTCAAAGGTCTTAGCACCTAAACCTTTGATCTTGAGGAGCTCTTCTCTCGAACGAAATGGACCGTTTTCCTGTCTATAGGTGATAATTCTTTGTGAAAGAGCTTTACTTATACCACTTACATACTGAAGTAGTGCCCAAGACGCAGTATTAAGTTCTACGCCTACATGGTTTACTGCAGACATGACTACATAATCAAGGGCTTCGGAAAGACCTTTTTGATTAACATCATGCTGATATTGACCGACACCAATGCTTTTTGGATCAATCTTTACAAGCTCTGCAAGTGGGTCTTGTATTCTTCTGGCAATAGAGACTGCACCTCTTATTGAAACGTCCAAATCAGGAAACTCTTCTTTTGCTAGAGGCGATGCGGAATAAACTGAAGCACCTGCTTCACTTACTATAGCATAAGCAACGCCTGTTTCTTTAGCAATTTCACTGGCGAGTTTTTCTGTCTCTCTAGAGGCTGTACCATTACCAATTGCAATTAGTTCAACATTATGATTTTTAATGAGACCTATCAAAGTCTTTTTAGCGTCCTCCCAGCGGTTTTGTGGCTCATGAGGATAAACAGTTGTGGTAGCAAGTAGATCCCCTTGAGGATTAATTACAGCAACCTTTGTTCCTGTTCTATACGCTGGATCTAGACCTAAAACTGTCTTCCCAGTTACAGGGGCTTGTAAGAGTAAGTTTCTAAGATTTTCTTGGAAGATACGAATCGCCTGTTTATCTGCTTCTTCTCCAAGATTTCTTCTTATATCCCTTTCTATAGCGGGAGCAAGTAGTCTCTGATAACTGTCTTTTATTGCTAGCTTTAATTGTTCTGGGTATTTTGACTCAGAGTCTACCCAAAGAGCATTCATTGATTGTACAAGGTCATTCTCATTTACCGCTAACTTTACAGTTAAAAAGCCTTCTTTTTCACCCCGGTTAATAGCAAGGACCTGGTGACTCATAGCACTTTTTAGTGGAGATTTAAATTTAAAATAATTTTGGTATGTTTGAGCGTCCGAATCTTCCTCTTTACCTTTACTAACCGAGACCTCTAAAGATCCGGAGCGATAAGTGATCTTTCTGATCCACTCTCTAGTTTTAAAATCTTCACTGATAATCTCTGCAACTATATCTCTAGCTCCACTTAGTGCATCTTCTTCTGAGGTAACCTCTTCGTTCAGATACTCTTTTGCAAAAGTGATAGGGTCTTCTTTTGCATCAATAATAATCTCAGCAAGTGGTTCAAGACCTTTTTCTCTGGCAATAGTAGCCCGTGTGCGACGCTTTGGTCTGAAGGGAAGATAGATATCGTCTATAGCCTGAAGAGTATCTGCCTTGATGATATTGGCCTCAATCTCAGGTGTTAGCTTATCACCAATTAACCGCATCACCTCTTCCTTACGTGCCTGAAGGTTTCTTAAATAAACTACTCGCTCTGAAATCGTTCTAATAACAGTTTCATCTAAAGAGCCAGTACGTTCTTTGCGGTAGCGGGCGATAAATGGGATAGTATTGCCTTGGTCTAAAAGACTAACTGTTTCTTTAACCTGCTCATTTTTAATCTTTAACTCTGAAGCAACAGTTGTAATAATATCCATTTCTTATCCTCTCCTCCTTAGAAAAAGGAGCCTAAGGGGCTCCCTAGCGACTTTTTGATCTGCGTGGTTTTAAGTTGCGCAGCATCTGATGATGTTCCAGCACTAAAGCTGTACCTTTAGCTACTGAAAACAAAGGCTCTTCTGAAATAAATACTGGAAGATTCGTCTCGTGTTTAAGTAATTTATCTATATTCTTAATGAGCGCTCCACCACCAGTTAAGATAACACCGTTTTCAAAGATATCTGATGCAACTTCAGGTTTTGTCTCTTCTAAAGTGGCTTTGACAGCGCGTACGATCTCTGCTAAAGGTTCAGAGATAGCCTCATGAATCTCTCTTGTATGGACAACCAAATTAACTGGTAGCCCAGTAACTAGATTCCTACCCCTGATCTCAAGCTCTTCCTCTGTCTCAGGAAAAGCATTACCAATTTTAACTTTAATCTCTTCGGCTGTACGCTCACCTACAACGATGCTATACGCTCTTCTTAGATACATAATAATAGCCTTGTCCATCGAATTTCCGGCAACACGAATTGAACGACCAGCTACGATACCTCCAAGTGAGGTTACTGCAATCTCTGTCGTTCCTCCACCAATATCTACAACCATATGCCCAGTAGGCTCTTCTACAGGAATTCCTGCGCCTATTGCAGCAGCCATAGGTTCCTCAATCAGATAAACCTCTCTTGCTCCAGCCTTAAACGCAGCCTCTTCTACAGCGCGTCTTTCTACTGAGGTTGCTCCTCGAGGAATACCGACTACTAATCGCGGTTTAAAAAGTGACGGTTTCATACATTTTTTAATAAAATAATTAAGCATTTTTTCTGTAACTTCATAATCAGCAATAACACCATCTAGCATAGGTTGTACAGCTATAATATCACCAGGAGTCCTACCGATCATCGCTTTAGCTTCTGAACCAACCGCTAGTATTTCTTTTGTATCTTTTCTAATTGCAACAACCGACGGTTCATTTAAAATCACTTCGTCTTTGCGACAGACCAGTGTATTAGCCGTACCTAGGTCTATGCCAATATCTCTCCCTAATCTCATAGACGTGGCACAGGTGTGCCTTCCCTCCCTCTTAACCAGATCAAAATCACAGATCTTAGTATAAACATTATTTGGAATTGGTCTGACCGCAGTCTGCCTGGCAGCTAAGCTACCAGGCATAACTTACTCTAAGAATGTTTGCGGCCTGCAATTTGTTTTGCATATTGCACAATTTCCCATTCATCTAAAAATACTTTATCACCATCAACTAGCGCTGGGATTGTCCTTTGGCCTGTATCCCTAAATAGATCATGGCGGTTTTTAGCCTCTCTAGCTACTTTTATAAAACGATACTCAATTCGAAGGCTCCTAAGGTTGTCTTCAACCCATAAACATTTAGGACACCATGGAGCGCAGTACAAGATTAGCACAAAGTATTCCTCCCTGTATGAAAATACTTTATGCACTAACCTCCTCACCTGCTCTAGCACTATTGTCTTTTCTTTTAGTTTAAAAGCCATATTACTATCTAGTATTACGTCAAAGATTACAACTCTCCTACTACGCGCACCTCAGGTTCTAAAGAAACACCGAATTTTTCTTTAATAGTGTCTTGGATGTGCTTAATCAAATCTACTACGTCCTTGCATGTAGCGCCACCGACATTAACAATAAAGCCAGCGTGCTTTATAGATACTTCGGCTCCACCAATCCTGTATCCTTTTAGGCCTGCCTTTTCCACCAAAGGTCCTACAAAATTATCTGGCGGTCTTTTAAATACAGATCCTGCACACGGCATGTTAATAGGCTGTTTGGAGGTTCTTTGCTTGGTTAGCTCTGACATCCTTGCCGCAATCTCTTCTTTATCTCCTGCTTCGAGACTAAAGGTAGCTTCTAAGGCAACTAAACTTTCTTCCATAAACAGTGAATGTCGGTAGCCAAAGTGTAGGTCGCTGTTTGACAATACTTTGATGTTACCTTTGAGATCCATTACTTTGGCAGATTTCAACACATTCTTAATTTCTCCTCCGTAGGCTCCTGCGTTCATAACCATTGCTCCACCTACAGTTCCTGGTATCCCTACTGCAAATTCAAGACCAGTTAAGCCACTATTTTGAGCAGCTCTTGATATTGCTGTCAAGGTTGCGCCTGCCTCAGAAATAAGAGTAGTGCCTTTAACTGTTATGTTACTAAAGCTTTTATTGATTTTAATAACTACTCCCCTAATACCTTTATCACTTACTAAAAGATTTGACCCTGCTCCGATAATCATAAAAGGAATTTCGATAAACTTTTTTGCGGCTTCTTCCTTGATTAGCTTAATAACTTGTCTCAAATCCTCTATAGAGTTAGGTATGACCATAATATCGCTAGGTCCACCTATTTTAAAGGTTGTATGATCTTTCATGGGCTCTTGCCACAAAACCTCACCAGTAGATGTGGCTTTTAGGGCATTATATAGTTCACGCATTTTTTAGCCCCCTTGAATCTTCTAATACCACATAGTCTAAGCATTCCGAGCAAAACTGATAAAAGTCAAGACCAATAAATAGATGCTTAAGAATACAGTGGTAACAAATTCTGCCGTCTTTGTCTTTAACTGCTATAGCGTGCTCACAGACTTCCATTTTTATAAATTCTCCTTCCAGCTACTTAATCCTACTTTTCCTAGCAAATAGGTGTTACCAAAACAGAGTTCCCCTTAAAAAGTAGTGTTCCCACATCTATTAGTTGTAGATTAGGAGAATGGATATAAGCTACTAAGGTTCTAGACTACGTATAGAATAATAGTAAGTAACCGGCAAAGTATGCTACAATCTTATCAAAGGCTTACCTAAATGGGGTGATCTCTTGTTAATTGCTCAAATCTGTTATTTAGCTCCCCCTGCTATAGGTGGTGTAGAAAAACATGTTTTAGAGCTTAGCCGCTCTTTAAAAAAAGCTGGCCATAAAATCGAGATACACACTTCTTTTTTCTATGATCTTCAAGGTACAACTATCAAACAAGCTCCAAACGATGAGATCCCCACTTATCGCTACGCAGGTAGGTTTGTCAAAAAGACTAGGATATTTTCACAGCCAATTCATTTTCCAAAGCTGTTTTTTGGACTGCTTAAAACAAGACCGGATGTAGTTCATGTTCATTCCATGGCATCCCAGCATCTTGAGATAAGCTACCTCTACGCTAAGCTGTTTAACAAACCTCTAGTTGTAACTGGCCATTACAGCGCGGCAGATCTTGAGAGACTATTTACTAAAAGAAAGCGCGGCAAAAAGACTTTAAGATTGATCTACTGGCAAAGACGCCTTAGAAAAATTATGGAATACGCAACATTAATCGCCATCACTAAAGACGAAGCCGACGCTTATCAAAAATACTTCGGTTTTAAAAATATTGCAGTGATACCAAACGGTATCGATCTTACTGAATTTAAACCTAAGGATCAAAAGGAAAATTTCCTAATTTTTGTAGGTCGCATTGTCCATGCAAAAAGAATTGAATTTCTTCTTGAAGCCCATAAAAAATTAAAGCATCCTGTACCTCTCATTATTGCTGGCTATGCACCTGATAAGGAATATCTAAACAGGTTAAAAACTCAAGCAGGATGTGGCGTGAGTTTTGTAAATCCTTCAAGAGAGCAGTTAATAGAGCTGCTTTCAAATGCTGAAGCATTAGTCCTTCCTAGCAAAAACGAAGCTTTTGGCATTGTTCTTCTTGAAGCAATGGCATCTAAAGCAGTGGTTTTGGCTAGTAATTCTGGGGGGTTCCCCGAGGTTTTAGCAGATGCTGGCCTTCTTTTTGACCCAGATGATGTAATCGATCTTGCAAAGAAAATCTCTTATCTCAAAGATCAAAAGCTCTGTGATAGCCTTCGAGACAAAGGTTTAAAGAGAGTCCAAAACTTTAACTGGGATCTTCTTGCAGAGAAGGTTTTGGAGGTGTATTCAAATTCATCAAGATAACGTTACTGTAATCTGTACAGTTTATAATGAAGAAGCAAATATTGAGTCACTGATAGAAAGCCTCTTGAATCAGTCCTTAAAACCTAAAGAGGTTATTATCACCGATGCTGACTCAACGGATCAAACTTGGGAAATCTTAGAGCATTTAGCAAATAAACACCTCGAACTAAAAGTTTACTCAGTACCTGGTAATCGCTCCAAAGGACGTAACTTTGCTATTAATAAAGCTAAGACCAAGTATATTGCAGTGACAGACGCTGGGGCAGTTGCAGATTTTTTCTGGCTCGAGAGAATTACACAGCCACTTTTGGCGGGTGCAGCTGTCTCTTCTGGTTTTTACGAACCTGTCTTTTCAAATGCTTTAGAAAAGGCAATTGCTAAAATGACGATTCCCAGCTTAAAGACGGTTAACCCCAAGACTTTTCTGCCATCAAGTAGGTCAGTAGCTTTTACAAAAGATGCCTGGGAAAGTGTTGGTGGTTATCCTGAGGAGCTTTCTCATAATGAAGATACGCCATTTGACTTAAGTTTAAAAAAGCAGGGTTATGAGTTTGTTTTTGTCCCTGATGCTCTAGTTTACTGGAAACCAAGAGCAAGCTTTGTTGATGTCTATAGGCAGTTTCAACAATACGCCTATGGCGACGGAGAAGCTTTGATTATGCTAAAGGATTACCTTCTCATCTTTGCAAGATATCTTTTACTCTTAGTTTATCCATATGGAACTGTCTTTGGATTAATTCTATGGCTTCTTCGTCTATTAAAGGATTTTCGGAAATGCCAAAGCCTGTATTTGATACCTCTGCGTTTTATCATTGATTTTGCAGATATGGTTGGTTTTATTAAAGGTATGAAAGTAGCGTGGACTAAATGGCGAAAAAAACAATCCTCATAACCACAATTGGCAAATATCCCCATCTAGGGGGAAAATCGGTCCACATCAACTCTTTAGAACAACTAATGTCAAAGTATTCAGACGGAGAGTTTGAACCAACAGTACTCTCTTTTTCTGATCTTAGGACTTTTTCTCAAATGATTTGCTCTTCGCCAAGAGTTTTTTCCAACATCCCGTTAGATTTTGCACTAAGAAGGGCATTTTTATTAAATAAGCTAAAGAAAATTGATCTTACAGACATGCCTGTGATGCTAATCCAGGATAGCCCGGCTTTTTTGCTAGCAAAAAAAGTAAGCAAACCGTTTATTTTAACTATCCACGGTTCTAGCGCAGATGAATACGCTAGTAAAAAAGACATCGTCTTTGGCGACAGTAACTATAGGAAACTTCTACAAGAAGAGATTGATGCAGCAAAAAAAGCGTCTTTTGTAATAACAGTAGACACTAACCTTAAAAATCAAATCATAGCTCGTTCTCATATAGATAGCAGTAGGGTGATCTCTCTTCCTAATACTGTCGATCCACAGGTCTTTTACCCTGCAAAAAATAAAGCTGAGTTTAAAAAAGCTCATGGCTATAGTAGCAAGGATTTTGTTACAGTCCTGACAAGAAGACTTGTGCCTAAAAATGGGGTTCATATTGCGATCTTAGCCTTAGCACTTTTGGATCGTCCAAACGTAAAGCTAGTTATAGCAGGAGATGGCAAAGAAAGAGAATCATTAAACGAGCTTGTCCTAAAGCTTAATCTAGAAGGTCAAGTGCGCTTTTTAGGAGCTCTAGAGCATCAGAAAACTCCTGATCTTTTAAAATGCGCAGATTTATGTTTGCTTCCTTCAATTCCTGATCATAATGTAATTGAAGCTACCTCAATTTCTGCACTTGAAGCGATGGCGAGCTCTGCTCCGATAATTGCCAGTAATATTGGCGGACTAAAAGAACTACTAGATAAAGAGGCTGGTCTTCTAGTTAAGCCAAATGATGCTGAAGCTCTAAAGGCGGCCTGGCAAACGATTATTGATAACCCTGAGTTAGGAGATTCTTTAGGTAAGAGAGCAAGAAAAAAGGTCTTAGAGGAATACTCAATGGAGATCTGGATCAAGACCTATCTTAATCTTATTAGGCAAACTATAAAAGAAGGCACAAGAAGGCCGGAGGTCCGAAGATGAAGCTTTTTATTTGGCTATTATTTCTTTTAGCAATTTATCCTTATATCGTCTATCCTCTTGTTTTAAAGCTTATCTCAAAGTTAAAAAAACCTTCTGCTTTTTCCAAAGCTTGCACTGAAGAATTTTTCCCCAAAGCTACTTTATTAATTACTGCATATAATGAAGAGCAGTTTCTAGAAGAAAAGATTCAAAACTCACTAGAGCTTGATTACCCTGACTTAGAGATTGTAGTCGTTTCTGACGGTTCAATCGATCAAACTAACACTATTTTACTAAAATATCCTGAGATAAAAACACTTTTGCTGCCGAAAAGGCAAGGTAAACCCACCGCTCTTAAAGCAGGCTTAGAGCTTGCAACTGGAGACGTTATCTTTTTCTCTGATGTTTCGGCTTTATATAGCAAAAACAGCTTAAAAATGCTAATCAAGCCACTTTTAGATGAAAAAGTCGGTGCTACTGGTGGAATCTTATCTCTTAAAAAGCAAAATCTAGCTATACTTGGAGAAGTTACCTACAGTGATTATGAAACAACCCTACGGGCTTTAGAAACTCAGATTTTTGGTACTATTGTTTTACCTGGAACGTTTTATGCATTAAGGAGGGAAAACATCGTTTTACCTCCAGAAAATATTATTGCTGATGATTTTTATATCACTTGTAGTCTATTAGAGAAAGGCTTAAGGCTTGTCCAAGTTGACTTGGCTGTCGCTTTTGAACAGGCTAGTTATGATACAAGCGGTGAATTTGTAAGGAAAGCTAGGATTATCGCAGGTGGCATCCAGACATTAGCTCTTTTTCCAAGGCTATTTTGTAGTAAGTGGGGCTTTTTTATGTTTTCCCATAAACTGTTGAGATGGGGATCTGCCTTACTTTTGGTCTTGCATTATTTGCTGCTACTTATTAGTGGTTTTTATCCTTGGCTTTTAGGTTTAGAAAGTATACTTATGCTTTTAGGCATAATTGGCATTATTTTAGATATAACTGGTGTAAAAACACCTCGTTTCTTAGCTCTGCTTAGACATTTTATTGTAGTAAATGCTGCTGTTATATGGGGCATTATGGGGTTAGTAAGTGGGAGGCAAACTGTAAAATGGCAACGCTGATTTGGCTTTTTTTATTAATTGCAGTAACGGTCATCTGGGGACATGTTACTGCCAATTCGCTTGTCCATAAAAGAATAAACATCAAGGCTAAGGATTGGCCTGAAGAATCAACCCGTATTCTTTTTCTTTCTGATCTTCACACCTCAGGAAGAGGTTACAGAATACAGCGCACCATTAAGCTTGCGAAAAAAGTCCCTTGTGATATCGTTTGCATTACGGGAGATATCATTGTAAGGCGGGTTAAACAAGAAGAAAAAGTCGTAAAAGTCATAAAAGAAATTGCAAATGGTCGCCCTACTTATCTCGTGTGGGGAAATAATGACTATAACAAAGAGATTGATAGGTCTAAGCTTTATACAGAATTAGAAGAAGCTAATATTAACATATTAGTTAATGAGAGAGTCAAATATAGAGAGCTTGTTATTGGCGGTCTAGGAGATCCTTTCTGGCAGAAAGATGATATCGAAAAGACGCTTACAGAAAATGTTGATCTGCTTTTGTCTCACACGCCAGGTCCAATTGTTAACGTGAACAGAAGAGCAAAGCTGATGCTTGCAGGCCATACTCATGCAGGTCAGTTCTGCTGGATAGATGGTAGCCCTCTTATACCGGAACTTCGCAATAAGAAAGCTTTTGCATATGGGCTTTCCTACTTTAATGGTACTTATATCTATACTACCTCGGGAATTGGCACCACTAGACTGCCACTGCGGTACTTTTGCCATCCTGAGCTGGTTCTATTGGAGGTCAAGCCACAATGACAGATAAAACAACCCTATACTTACTGTGTGGCTTACCTGCTTCAGGCAAAACTAGCCTATGTAAGCTCAGGCAAGGTAGGGTTATTACAGCTGATATTATCCGAAAGGGAATTGTCGGAAACCTTGGCGATTCAGCGCACGATCAGTTTGTTTGGGACATAGCTTGCCGCGCAGCTGGTTACTTTTTACAGTTTAGTGATGTCTATTATGATGCCACAAACAGCACGCGGCTTAGAAGACAGCCTTTTATTGAAAAGGCAAAGACTCTTGAAAAGGATGTTGTTTGCGTTTGGGTTAATACCTCGTTAGATGTCTGTATCAAGCAAAACCAAAAACGAGCAAGTTCAAGCTTAGAAACACCTCTACCTAACTGGGTAATTGAAAATGTTGCCAGTGTCTTTGAGCCTCCTTCTATAGACGAGGGCTTTTTGAAAATCGAAAAGTGGCTCCCCTCATCGAGTGGATTTAGCGGTGAGTTTGTTTATACGACTTAAAACCCCTTAGAGGCAAAGCCTTAAGGGGTTCGCTTACTTATGTATGCTTTTTATGAGACTGACAAAGTTGTCACCTGGAATGATTTTGCCGAGTACCCGAGGCCTATCTGCTCCTGTTGCTACAGGAATATTTCCAGGCAAATTGCAGAGCGTAAGATACCCTAAAATACAAAACGCTATCGACTCTTTAGCGTCGCTCGAAATCCCAAAATCTTCGTGGGTTTTTATTTTTAAATACGGCAATCTGTCACTTAACCATTTTAGAAGCGTTAGATTGTAACTCCCCCCTCCCCCTACAACTACAACTCCTGCCTTTTTCTCCGTTAAAATAAACCTCTCATAACTGCTAGCTATACTCTCTACTGTAAGAGCTGTTGCAGTTGCAATAAGATCGTTTTCAGTTAATCCATGGCTTTTACCAATCGCTAGAAATTTCTCAGTATATTTTTTACCAAATGTTTCTCTCCCCGTTGTTTTCGGAGGCATTTTTCTAAAATACTCATCCTGCATTAGTTGCTTTAAAATAGCTTTGTTCGGTGTTCCGAGCCTCGCTCTCTCTCCATTTTTGTCATACTCTTTTTTGCCTTCTGTAAGAATGCGAATTGTCTCGTCAATTACCATATTTCCCGGCCCCGTATCAAAAGCTATTACTTCACTCAAGCTTTTGTTTGGTGGTATGTAAGTTAAGTTTGCTATCCCACCTATATTTTGAACGATTGCTCCGTTTAGGTGATTAAAGAGCAGATAATCTGCCATACAAACTAGTGGTGCACCTTGCCCTCCCGCGGCCATATCCCTAGTTCTAAAATCTGCTACAACAGTTAATCCAGTAAGCTCAGCGATAACAGAAGGTTCTCCCAGTTGAAGAGTTGATGGCACCGCTTTTGAACCTGGAGGAATATGATAGATAGTTTGGCCGTGGCTTGCGACAAAATCGATCTGATTTTTATAAGACTTTTTTAGAGCGAGGGCAGCCTCACCAAGCTTTCTAGCAAGAGCAAAATTTAGCTCACAGAGTTTGTCCGCATGATAATTAGCAAAAGAAGAGAGAAGCTCTTTTTTAAACAAAGGTTCATAATCAAAACGCTGAAACTCTAACACTTCAATTTTAACGTTTTCTCTTCCACATATCCTTACTAAGGCAGCGTCTATTCCGTCTACACTTGTACCTGACATAAGACCAATACCTGTTAAACAGACGTCCATTGTGTACACCTCTTTTAACTAGGCAATTTCAAGTCATTTTCATACATATCAGCGCTTAGGCAAATCCCGGGTAGCTTTTGCGTACTTCATCTAAAACCTTATCCATGTCTCTTTGATAGTCTTTATTCATCACAAAGACTATCCCATCTTTACTAACAACGATTGTGTCTTTTACTCCAGATAAAACAACTAAACTGCCTTCAGAGTAGACAAGGCTTCCTTCTGATTCATGCTTTACAAAGTTTCCTCTTTCCCCAGCATATTTTAAATAATTCTGCCAAGTGCCAATATCTTCCCATAAGACCTCCAAAGGATAGGCAAAAAGGCGATTGGTCTTTTCCATTACACCTTTATCTATAGATACTGGTTGCAGCCTTGAAAAAAGTACTCTATCTCTATTTTTCCCTGCAAAAAAGTGATTTGGAAGAAATCGTCTAATCTCTGCTAAAAGCTTTTTTGCTGGTGCTGCATAGATGCCACTATTTACATAATAACCAGCTTGTAAAAGTTCTTCAGGTTTAGATGGTTTTTCTACAAAGTCTTCTACTCTGCCTAAAACACCCCCATTTATAGTTTTAAGGTAACCGTATTGCTTAGAGGCCTTTTTAGGCGGAAGTTCAATTGCGAGGGCTGTTATTTTCCCTGCACTTTTAGCTTCATTTAATGCATCAACAACGCTTTCCCAAGGAGAAATGAGATGGTCAACCGGGAAAATACCCACAAAAGCATCCTTATCAAAACTTGCTATCATTGATAATCCCCAAGAGATAGCAGCTGCAGTATTCTTTCTAAAAGGTTCTTTGATGAGCTTACACCCATAAGTTTCAATATCCTTTGATGAAACAATCCATATACGGTCTTTTCCCACCCACTTTGAAAGCCTAGAGACTGTCAGCTCAAGCATAGTTTGGGAATGAATGTCTACCGCTTCTTTGGTGCTATTTTGTTTTCTACTAATGGGCCAGAGTCTTTGCCCAAGCCCACCAGCTAATACTAATGCATAATCCATGAAAACATCCTCATCTCTTATGAATTGTCTTTATTATAGTCTTTTGCTATATATTAGCAAAGAATTGTACAGGAATACCCACTGTATGCAAACCCAAACTCCTTTAGATTATAAGGCGTTTTCTTCTATAAGGCGTTTTTTTATTGAAAAAATTCAAGCAGAGTGTTGCTTGAATTTTTAATGATTTAAAGCGTTAATTCCTTTACCATTTGAAGGATCTCGGCTTTTACAGGCTGTTTTCCACAGGCTAAACTAAGCTTAACTGGTTGAAAGATACCACTTGAGTAAGCTACCATGAGGTTGCTTTTCCCTTGCGCAAGTAACTTAACCGCAGTTTGTCCAAATTTTAGATCCATAAAGACTTCATATGATGAAGGCATGCCACCGCGCTGAATATAGCTAAGAACAATTGCTCTAGATTTTTTATTAAGCTTGGTTTGAATATAGTCTCTAAGACTAAAACCAATGCCTCCCAACATTGCATTGCCAAAGGCATCCACACCAGAGTCAATCTTGGTGTGATCAAATTCTCTAACACCTTCTGCAATCACGATCACATTACTTAAAAAGCCTTGTTCATGGCGAAGTTTTAGCTTTTCAACAAGGAGATCAGCATCAAAACTTAACTCTGGAACAAAGATGAACTCTGCACCAGCAGTTAAACCAGCTACTGCAGCTATCCATCCACTATCACGCCCCATTACTTCTACTACAATATCTTCTTTATGTGAATTACAAGTTGCTCTAACATTATGAATAGCCTCTACTGCATTTTTAACTGCTGTGTCAAAGCCGACACAATAATCTGTACCAGGGACATCATTATCAATAGTCTGAGGAATACCGATAATATTTAGTTGCAAATCATCTGCAAGTCTACTTGCAACAGTAAGTGTATCATTTCCCCCTATTGCAATTAGTCCATCTAAATTAAGGCCCTTCATCTGTTTTTTAATCTCAGCTATTTTTT
>JAQVYS010000049.1 GCA_028708605.1 Bacillota bacterium | reverse complement strand
ACTGTATAAAGCATGTTACCTGAATTAGAGGTCTAATTATAAAGATCCCTAGAAGGATTTACCAATCAACATATTGAACACTCACTTAATCTCAGATTTTACTTCTTAGATTACTACTAAACTAAAAAAAGAGAGTTCATTAGTAAAATCTTGAGATTAAGCATAAAATACAGATAGTACTATTAGCAGGAATTACCAGATTAGAAGCTAATATTGGTTTTACACGTCGCAGATGTGAAAGGATGAACTTTATGGCAAATTTTCTTGGTGAACACCTGAAAACATTTTTACAAGAAATTGCTGATGTTGTTATAGTTGCGTTTTTTATTATCTTCTTTATTGCTCAATCTTTTATTGTCGATGGCCATTCAATGGTACCAACTCTCCAGCATAGAGAACGTTTGATTGCCGAAAAGATCTTTTATTTTTTTGCTGGTCCAAGACGGGGAGATGTTGTGGTAATTAAAGACCCTGTTGATCATAATCGTTATTGGGTAAAGCGCATTATTGGCTTAGAAGGCGATACCGTGGAAATTCGCAACGGCGTTGTCTACCTAAATGGTTCAAAACTTGCCGAAAACTATGTTGCTGAACCTATTAGGGTCCCCCAAGAACATACCTACGAAGTTCCTGAAGGACACGTTTTTGTCATGGGAGATAACAGAAATAACTCTAACGACAGTAGGTTTGTCGGTCCAATTCCAGAAAGCGATATCATGGGTCATGCAATTTTTATCTACTGGCCGCTAAATAAGATACAAATCTTGTCACGGCCCGAGATCTTTCGAAAATAGGTAAATAAGTATTTTTTTGCGATCTAAATCTAGATCGCTTTTTTATTGGTTATCTAACCAGTGCAGAATCTACTCTATAAACTGACTTTTGGTAAAACAAGGATTGTTTTTACATTAAAGGAATAACTTATTGTGATTACTATGGGGGTGAGCAAATGAAAAAGCGTGTATCATTGGTCCTTTTTGTAATTCTTACGTTAAGTATTTCAATCCTTGCAAAACCTGTAACGCTTGATGTATGGCAGGTAGGTATGGGTAATGAAGCTATCGATATTCTGCAAGCAATTATTGAAGAGGAATTCACCGCAAAAACAGGTATCCGAGTGAGAATGCAAGTCTATAACTGGGCCGATATGCAAAACAAGGTTCTTCTTGCTGCAGCTTCTGGAGATACACCTGATGTTGTTAGCGGTGCACCTGACCACATGGTTGAATATGGTATACGTGATGCTGTTTTAGATCTAAAGGCTGCATTTGGCGAAGAGAAGGTAAGAGCTATAGAGAGAAATCTTTACCCTGGTACTACCAGTTCACTAAACTTTAGAGGTCGCGTCTTTGGCTTAGTTGAAACTTGTGGAGTTATATCGGGCTTCTATCGTAATGATATCCTTACCGAATTAGGCCTTGGGACTCCGAAAACTTGGGACGATCTTCGAAGTATGATTCCAAAGCTACAAGCAAGAGAGATGAATGTCGGCTGGAACTATGGTGGTATCCCCTCTTCGCCCAAGTATGGCGCCTATGTTTTGATCAAGCAAAACGGTGGTGGTTGGGTAGATGGAGAAAGCTTTAAGAGTCTATTAACACTACCTGGTTCAATTAATGGCTTCACTCAATACTGCGAACTATTTACTAAATATAAGATGCCGCAAGATGGCGATCCTTACACCTTATTTAAAGCTGGTGAATGGCCGATCGTCTTCAACATTAACGTTTTTCACGCCACACTAACTATGGCAGCTCCAGAGATTGCTGGCAAATGGAGTCTTGGTCTAATTCCTGGTACAGTACAGCCAGACGGTACCACTTCACACGAAAGCTTTATGGGTGGTTCAACTTTAGCTATTTTTAATAATTCAAAGCATAAAGAAGAGGCTTTTCGATATTTAGAGTGGTATCTATCTGATGAAACACAAATCAGAGTAACAGATGCTATTATGAGTACGATTCCAGGCACTATGTGGGTTTCCGGGAATATGGCTGCAGCTTCTGCGATGAAAATGCCCGAAAAAGACCGCGAGGTACTTTTTGATCAGCTCTCACAATCCAAAACTTTTAGCTACTTTCCTGGGTCAATGGCAATCCAAAGAGAGCTAGACTTTGCTGTTATGAGTGTACTCCAATTAGGTACTGATCCCAAAGATGCACTAGCAAACGCTGCCAAAACAACTGAAAACGAACTAGACAGAAAACAAAGAGAGTACCAACGCTATCTTGATAAAATGATTTAAAAATCATAAAAAATTCCCCCAAAAGTTAGGTCATAACCTAACTTTTGGGGGTTTATTTTTATGCAGCTTCTTGGACTTCTAAGTTCATATCCAGTATTTTTTTCATCTCTGTTACAGCACGGTTTAATTGGGTATCTTCATCGCGTCTATCTGGGTTTAACGGTACATAATCTCTTTCAGCTTCCTCAGACAGAAGTTCTTCTATATCTGGGGTAACTCCCTTACCATGAATGGCAATCCCTCCAGCTGTCAGATATCTTTGAGTCGTTAAAGAGAGTGCCCCACCACTAAAGAGTGGATATATAGTTTGGACTAGACCTTTGCCAAAAGTTTGCTGTCCAATCACTATGCCTAAATCCCGATCTTTTATAAATCCTGAAAGGATCTCCGAAGCTGAGGCAGACATATTGTTAACTAAACAAACTACAGGATAATTTTTGATCTCATGATTTTGATTAGCTGGAATCTCCTGTCTTGCAGTAGATCTGCCTTCTACATAGAGCACTGGTCCTGATGATGCAAACATACTAGCGATATCTACAGCAGCATCCAAAAGTCCTCCAGGGTTGTAACGCAAATCGAGAACTAACCCTTTCATACCAGTTTCTTCAAGCTCAGTTAATTGAGTTTCCAGTTCAGCTGAGGTTCTGCTACCAAACGAAGAGATGCGTACATATCCAATACCATCTTCTAGAATCTCACCTGAAACAGTAGGCATCTCGATGGTTTTTCGGATAATTTCGACCTCATATTCCTTTTCAGTTTGAGGACGATAAATAACTACACCTACTACAGTATCAGGTTCTCCTCTAAGTAAATTAGCGGCCTCTTCTGTAGTCATCCCTTTTGCTGTCTTGTTACTAATATAGATAAACTCATCACCAGGTCTAAGCCCTGCCTCATATCCTGGAGAGCTTGGAAATGGATCTACAACAACAACCTTTTCGTCTTCAGTTAGACCGATAATCACACCAATGCCCCCATAGGCTCCTTGGGTTTGAATTTTCATCTCATTATATTCATATGGAGTCATATAATAAGTGTACTTGTCATTTAGGGTGTCTTCTAGCATGCCATTTAAGGTTCCTGACTGGCTGTAACTATCAAGCATACTGATGAAGCTAATGTCGTCAACAAATTGCGTCTTTACCAAAGCAGCCACTTGAAGTAGTGTAAGAAGGTCTTCATCAGGAGGCAACTCTGCATTGACCCCTTTAACAAAGCCAATGATACCTCCTATCACAACTAGTACTATTAAAATGATCGCTAGCTTGCGGTATTTCACCATATGCACTCTCCCATCTAGTTCCTGCCCTTAGCAACACATTTAGCAGGTTTTTTCCTGCCTTTAATTGTATTTGGAACTAGCTTGTTTCAATCCTATTAATTATCTGCCGGCAACCAAGCCCAGGGGTTAACTGGATCTCCGTTGTTACGGATCTCAAAATGAAGATGAGGACCTGAACTCACACCAGTTGAACCAACCTTAGCAATAACTTGACCTTGCTTTACTTTATCCCCAGCTTGAGTCAGTAGTTTTGAAGCATGACCATACAAAGTAGTAATATTATTGCCATGTGCGATAACTGTAGTTAACCCATATCCAGAAACCCATCCAGCTAAAATTATTGTTCCGTCTGCAGCAGCTTTAATATCGACCCCTGAAGCAGCGGCTATATCTATACCTGTATGCATGCGATTTTCTTTTAGAATCGGATGAAATCTCCACCCATAGTCCGAAGATATGCGTCCCGATAGAGGCCATATGATCTTAATAGCTTTCGATACACCGTCTTCTTCAAGGGTTTTTGCCTGAAGGAGACGAATTGCTTCTCCCAACTCTTCCGAGGCCTTTTCCATCTCCCGCAAAGCTCTATCATATTCGGTTCTTTCTTGTTCGATTTTGGATAAAGCTCGTTTTTTATCATCTAAATTCTTCTTGATCTGAATCTCGTTTGTTTGAAGTTTCTTTTGGGTGGTCTCCAGTTCAGTTTTTTTCTTCTGAACATTAACTTTCTGCGCTTCTAGTTCCTTAATCCTATCTTGATGCTCTTTATAAAAAGCATTCAATTCGTCTATGGTATCTAAATCATGTTGGATGATCTGCTTAATCTGATGAGATCTGACCCAGAATTCTGAAAGACTATCAGATGAAAAGAGAAAAGACCACCATCCTTGAGAATTTATCTTTTGCATATTTCTAAAGCTTGAACCAGCTTCTTCTCTTAAAGCCTCTAGCTTCTTTTCACTTTCCACTAGACGCTCTTGTCTTAGCTTAAGTTCGCTTTCTAAAACGCTTAATTCTTCATTGATTTTTTTTAGCAAAGAGTTAATTTGGGCTTTTTCTGCATCTAGTTTTGCAAGGGATTTGTCTAGATCGTTTAAGTTAGTAAGTAGTTGCTGTTGTTTCTGACTATTAGCCTCTAAAGAAGCACGTACTTTCTCCATCTCTTTCTTAAGGTTTTCAAACTGTTCGGTAGTCTGTCTGATAGTAGTCTGCGCAACAGCCGAAACGGCAAAAACGATTATGAGAAACAGCGCAACTATTCTTTTGGCCAATATCTTCTAACCCCCCATACACTGCCGATAAAGCCCATTAGTATGCCTAAGACAATACCGATTGTTATTAGACCAAATCTTATAGAAGCTAAACTTCTAAACGGAAGATAGGGCATGGTTTGTGCCGCCCATGAGGTAAAAGAATTGTAACTAGATAATATAACTAATATTGCCACTATAGAACTAAAAAAACCCAAAATTGTTCCTTCCCATAAAAACGGCCCAACAATATAAAGCGGACTCGCTCCTAATAGCTTTTCCAATAATATCTCAGGCTTTCGTATTGCAAAGCTTAATCTTAAAGTATTAGCTACCACCAACAAAATTGCAGCAACTAAAATAAAAAACAGTAAAAAACCAAAACCTCCTACCACTCTTTGAAGGTTAACTAAAGAATCTGTGGCTTGTCCACCATAGACGACTTCGTCGATCTCTGGCATCGCTTCAAGCTTTTTTACGATCTCTGGTATTAATTGAGTATCCTCAACTTTTAGAGCATAGCTTGCCTGAAGAGGATTATCTGTAATAACACTTTCAAAATAGTCCCCATATAACGGATAGCTTTCTGCCATATCTTTCATTGCAATCTCTGGGGTAATGAAGGTATACTTGGCAACGCCAGATAGTGTTTCAATCTTTCCTACTGGCTCATTTTTTACTAAAAAAGCTCTAATCTCTAAATTATTTAATAAACTACTTGTTAAGTTTAACAAATTAAGCCAAGTCAATGCAAAAAAGCCAAGTACAATAAGTGCAATTGTTACGGTTATAAATGCAGCAATAGTTGAACCTTTGTGTCTCCAAAGATTACTTATACCTTTGCCTATTTGTTTTAGACCTGTTGAAGCTTTCATGACGTTCCCTCCCAGTAAAGAAGACTGCCATCCTTAATGAAGTAAGCAGGAAGATTGGTCCTTTCTACCAAATCCCACTCATGGGTTGCCATAAGTATAGTGATTCTTCCGGTCCTATTTAAAGAAACTAACAAGTTAAATATCTCTGCTGCTGTTTGAGGATCTAACTGTGCTGTAGGTTCATCAGCTATTATGAGTTCAGGGTTGGAAACTAAAGCCCTAGCTAGTGATACTCGTTGTCTCTCTCCTCCGGATAATTGGTCGGGAAATGCGTTGATTCTATTACCTAAACCGATAACTTTAAGTATCGAACGTACTTTTTCTTTAATCTTTTTTCTAGGCATCTCTTGAATTTCAAGGGGAAGAGCAACATTTTCAAAGACTGTTTGATAGCTAAGTAATCTATCCTCTTGAAATACATACCCTATTTTGCGTCTCCACGCCGCTTTTTGACTTTTAGACCACCTGGAGGTATCTTGACCTTTTATATACACTCTACCTTTAGTTGGTTTTATTTCGCCAGAAATCATCTTTAGAATTGTAGATTTACCTGCTCCTGTAGACCCCAGCAAAAAAGCGAATCCACTCCTGGGAATCATTAAATCCGCTTGTTTAATTACCATGTTATTGTCATAGACTTTACAGACTTCATTTAAATAAATAAAGGGTGCATTAACCAACTTTTCTCCCCCCCTAAAACAGCTACTAAAACTACTACAGTTATTTTAAGTGCTTTTCTACCTTTGTTAAGTAACTAAGAACAACAATCGTGCAAAAATCTAAAAAGGATACATATGTAGATCTCACATTTTCATTCTCCAGAAATCATGCTAACACCTCTATAAATATAAAGAAAAGCCCTCGTCTTAGCACGAGGACTTTTTGGATATGGTTTCCCTTACTTTGCTTTTGATACTTTCTGCAGTCAGATTGTATTTTTCCATTAGTTCGGCGGGAGTCCCTGACTCACCAAAGGTGTCTTCCACTCCTACAAAGCCCATATGGCAAGGAGAATTTTTAGCTAACGCTTCAGCAACCGCACCACCTAAACCGCCAATTACAGAATGTTCTTCAGCAGTAACTATTGCTCCAGTTTTAGCAGCAATCTTTACTGCTTCTATGTCTAGCGGTTTAATTGTAGACATATCCCAAACCTGCACCGACAGGCCTTCTTCTTTTAACATCCTTGCTGCATCTATGGCCAAGGAGACCATAATTCCTGTAGCGATGATAGCAGCATCTTGCCCTTCTTTTAGCTTGGTTGCTTTACCTATCTTAAATTCATAGTCTTCGTCGTAAATAACAGGCACTGCAGGACGTCCAAGTCTTAAGTAAACAGGACCTTCATGCTCATATATTGCCGTTAGTGCTTTTTCCGTAGAAACACCGTCTGCAGGCACAATTACCGTCATGTTAGGCACAGCACGCATAATTGCGATGTCTTCTACGCTCTGATGACTACCTCCATCTTCACCAACAGTAAGACCAGCGTGTGTCGCACAGATCTTAACACTCACTGCAGGATAACAGATTGAGTTACGTATCTGTTCAAAAGCTCTTCCTGTCGCAAAGATAGCAAATGTACTTGCAAACGCAACCTTACCGCTAAACGCAAGCCCTGCTGCTGTTGCCATCATGTCCTGTTCGGCAATACCCATTTGAAAGAATCTCTCAGGGAACTCTTTGGCAAAATGCTCTGTCTTTGTAGATTTACTAAGATCAGCATCTAAAACTACTATATTGTCATATTTACGCCCTAATTCAACTAGAGCTTGGCCATATGCATCTCTTGTTGCTTTTTTCTGCATTTTTAATTCCCCTCCCATTTCTCACCAAGGAGTTGAATAGCTTCTAAGGCTTGGTCTTTGCTAGGTGCTTTACCGTGCCAATCCGCTATGCCTTCCATGAATTTAACGCCTTTACCTTTAATTGTATGAGCAATGATCATAGTTGGGGCTTCTTTTTCTCTCTTTGCAGCCCTTACTGCTTCATCTATTGCATGAAGATCATGACCATCAATCTCGATTACATGCCAGCCGAAGGACTTGAAACGGTTAGCAAAGTTTCCATTACTTTTTACATCCTCGATACGCCCATCAATCTGTAAATGATTATAGTCTAAAAAGGCAATTACATTATCTAATTGATAGTGAACAGCCGTCATTGCAGCTTCCCATATCTGACCTTCCTCAGTCTCGCCATCACCAATAATACTATAGACTGTATAGTCTTTGCCATCTAATTTGCCAGCTAGAGCTATACCATTTGCAATTGACAGACCTTGTCCTAAAGATCCTGTAGAAGCATCGACACCAGGAACCTTGCGAGCGTCTGGATGCCCCTGTAGCTTTGAGCCTAGTTTTCTAAGACTAAGCAAATCCTCTTTGGGGAAGAAGCCTTTGAGTGCCAGACTGGTATATAGAGCAGGGGCACAGTGACCTTTTGAAAGTATCAACCGATCTCGGTCAGGATCATGAGGATTTTGAGGATCCACATTCATTGCATGAAAATAGAGATAAGTCAAAATATCACAGGACGATAGACTACCACCTGGGTGACCAGATTTTGACTCAGTCAGAGACTTGATAATCCAAACTCTTGACTGACGTGCTATCTCACTGAGTTCTTCGATTTTTTTGTCATCCATAATTTCCACCTCGTTGTCAGTCATTTAAGCCTTTGTTGGCTCTAAATCCTTCACCAAGCACTTCAGTAGCTTCAGCAATAACTATAAATGCATCTTCATCGATGGACCTGACTAGATCCTTTAATGTTGCTACCTCAGAGCGAGAACAGATTACATATAAAATATTCTTATTTTGCCCAGAATACATACCTTTACCATAAAAGCTTGTTACTCCTCTATCCATCTTCGTCATAATTGTGTCAGCTATCTCATTAGACTTCTCGGAAATGATGTAGGCTGCTCTTGCATAATGCCAACCTTCTTGCATTAAATCAAGTAGCTTTGTAGAAACAAAAAGTGCTAAAGCGCTGTACATAGCAAGCTCTAGACTAAAGAAGAAGCCAGCAATAACAATAACTACAGCATCTATAAGAAGCAAAGTTGTCCCCACAGATAATCTGAGATACTTATGAACGAGTACTGCAGCTAAATCTGTCCCACCTGTTGTTCCACCATTTGAAATAGCTATTCCTAGTCCTATTCCCATGATTATACCACCATATAAAGCTGCAAGCAGTGGATCATCTGTAACTGGCCTAACATACCTTTGCAAAATATCGACAGCAACGGAAAGATAGATAGTTGCTACAAGAGACCTCAAACCAAATATAAAACCCAAACGTTTAATTCCAATTATAAAAAGTGGAACGTTGATCAAAAGCATGGTAAATCCCACACTTAGACTAGATACATGATAAATAACTGTTGCCAGACCACTGACTCCGCCTGGAGCAATTTTGTTTGGAACTAAAAATATTGTAAGTGACAGTGCTAAAATTGTTGTTCCCGCCAAAACCCCAAGCATACGTAGAATCTCTTTACCCAAACGAGAACTCAAAGCGTCTTCTCCCCCTTTAAGTTCCTAATCTTTTCTTTAAGAACTAAGCTAATAAAACGAGGTAGTAAAATGCTTCTTTTTATTCTTGACGGTTCTTTAAGGTAGCGATATAGCCACTCTAAACCGCGGTTTTGCATCCACATGGGGGCTCTCTTTACGTTACCAGATAAAACATCAAAGCTTCCACCGACACCGATGGCTACACGGCAGTTTAGTCTATCACGATTTTTCGTAAGCCAAACTTCCTGTTTTGGAGCTCCCATTCCAGCAAACAAAATATCTGGTTCTAAGTTTTTAATATCTTTAAGAATTAGGTTGTCATCATCAAAATAGCCATGGTGGTAGCCAACTATTTTCAGCGACGGGTGGCGTTTTCTAGTTAGAGAAACCGCTTCCTTTATAACTTCGTGTTTTGCACCCAGAAAATACACCGACCAGCCACATTTTTCTGCTTCTTCTAACAAAAGTTGCATAAGATCAATACCAGTGACTCTAGTTTTAATGGGCTTTTTTAGAACCTTTGCTGCCCAAAGTAAACTTGATCCATCAGGAATGACTAAATCCGCATCCTGTAGGATCTCTCTAAAGCTCATATCGTCATGAGCTTTTACGATGATTTCAGCATTAGGCGTAAAAACTAATGCTGGTTTTTGCTCTATGGTTTCTTTTTCAATAATATTTCCGATAATCGACAGTGCTTGTGGAAAATTTACTGCATCAATCGGAATGTCCAGGAGCTTTATTCGCTTGGTATTTATGCTCTCTATATGCTCTAAAGAGATCCCAGGCTTTTTCTGACCTTTTAATGAGCTTTGATGCATCACCACTCCTGATCCACTCCTCCTTTGGTATAGTTTGTAGGTTGTGCCAAGAAAAACCTACTTCACTGCAAAAAGACTCTACTTTAGGATCATAACTAATTCCTATAGCAGGGATACCCATTGCTGCTGCAACAACTAGAGCATGCAACCTCATTCCCCACAGAAAATCTATGTCAGAAAAATACTGTAGGTCGCTGAATTTTTCCATTTTTATAGTGTGGGCATTTTGAAGAAGATGTTCTACTTCTAAGCATACCCCATGATCCTCTTTATGAAAAGCAAATAAGCGTATTTGAACCTGATTCCCAAAGCTCTGGAGCCATTTACAGGTTTCTAAGACAAAACCTTCTTTGACAGAAA
Organism: Bacillota bacterium; assembly: GCA_028708605.1. Classification (GTDB taxonomy): domain Bacteria; phylum Bacillota; class DTU065; order DTU065; family DTU065; genus DTU065. Next base: position 4,969 of record JAQVYS010000049.1, on the reverse strand, counting down.
CACCGATCACTTTCTTAGAGCTATCTGACTTCTGCCTTTTGGGATAATTAGTATAGCTTAAAGCTAAATCGGCAACTAAATCTGCTTCTAAGCCAAATTGGTTGGCTATTTTTAGTGACTCTTCATCTCTTACAGTCAGTTCTAGTCCTTTTAGAGATCTAATGCCCCGGTTTATCAAGGGATAGCACAGATTTTTCTTAAATGGTCCAAGCCCCTGAGCCATTAAATAGACATCTACGCCTAAACTCTGGGCTCTTTTAATAGCAGCTAAATAGTAAAATAAAGAGCGGTTACTGGTAATATTCTGCAACACACCGCCGCCTCCTACTAAAAGAAGGTCAAAAGAACCTAGGTCATGCCAAAACTGTCTTCTTGAGATTGCCTTTATCTGGTGTAAATCTTCGGTTTCTTTGGGGTTTCCACTGATTACAGTAAGGTTGTGATCTGGTAAATTCTCTTTAATTGACGCAATTAACAGCTCGTCGCCAAAATTACCATAACCAAAGTAGCCAAAAAGTAAGATCCTAGCCATTTTTGTCTGACCTCACAACTAGTTTTAGTAACAAAAAAGCTAAAGTGCCAAGTATAGCACCGATTGCAAAGCCCCAGCCTGTACGCACCAGAGAAACTAAGAAAGGTGTATGTGCATGGCTAAAGGTATTAAGGACAGAGGTAACCCCTATGGAACCTATAGTAAGGATAAACGGCAACAGCCATCTAAGCTTATTGATTAAGACTGAGGACGCGACTAAAAGGCCTAAAAACAAAGCTGGGTGGCCAATAAAGCTTTCTTTAAGCCGAGGCCTAATTACAAAGATCTCCTCTAGAAAGACCCTTAAGTTCTCTTCAAATTCTAAAACCGGAATACCCCAGTCATGACCTGTTCTGCCAATATAAATAAAGCCAACGAACACGACTAATACAAGAACTATGATATGTCCAAGTCTTGGTGGCCAAAGGGCAGCAAGAGTGCCTTTTAAGCTATCTCTAAAGTTATAGGATCTGACAGAGCCCCCATTTAAGTTTTTGATGCAGATCCAAAATGTCATAAGTGGTGGGAGGATATGCATTAGTTTAACTCCCAAAAATTGCTCTATCTTTATTACAAAACGCAGATCACTAAGTGCTGCTGAAAGAAGTAGCACTCCAGAAATTGTGTAAAAAAACACTGTGCCAATCATTTTAAGCAGGCTCTTATTGTTTTCTTTAACTTCAATGGCTATAGAGCCTATCGCAAGGGTTGGGAAGACAACAGCAGCTCCAAAAGCAGCAATCTGTCTTGCCAGTATAGTATACCCTTTAAGATACAAAGCGGTTACCACAAGAAGTGGTAAAACACCTGAATACAAGGAAATGTTTTCTTTAAACCCTAAGAGTAGCATTAATCTGATGCCACAAACAATAATAGCAAGAGTAACTAGCCAAAACGTGATAAAAGAGCTCTTAAAAAACGGCTTAGGCGTTGCCTTTTCTAATAAATACCCTTCGTTTTCTAAGTTAGTCGCTAAGCTACTAAACCAATCTAAATTTTCTACAGGAGTGAGTTTTGGAAAAGGTCTTAAATATAAGACTCTAGCTCCTCTCTCCCTAACAGCCCTAAGATATCTTTCCATAGCTACGTTTGGAGCTATTTTTATCATTTCTTCTGGGGTAATACTGTGGACCCTAACAAGATTATAGTCAGTAAGTCTTGCTAGATCCTTCTCGCCGTATTGGTTTGCAAATTCTACAAATCCCCAGGGGGTACCTTCAAGTAGCTTTGCACTTATTTTTAGATTATTTGGGTACCCAAGGACTTCTTTGCCTTGGAAGATGATTAAACTACCTTTCCCATCCCATTGTTTCATTACATACTCTAGGCTCTCTGGTGTTTGTAGATATGGGTTTTGAATTCTTGAAACAACACTAAGATCATGACCTTGTCCCAAGTTAAGCAGGCTATAGTCAGGATATAATGCTTCATCCCATAAAGATACTGTTGGTTCCCTCTCTGCTTCTTTTCTTCTTTTTGTATCTACAGAATATTCTTCTTGAAACTCCCAAAGTTTGATCTCATTATTAATGACAACAAGCTTTGCAAGAGGGCTTAATCTTTGGTTTATCGGTCCAGAAACATCATCTGAAATATATAGCATTCGCGGATCTATAGAATCGATCTCTAGGTCTGAAAGCAAAAAGTAAAAACCGGGAAATACCATCTGTGACCGAGACACTACAGCTTCCCAAAGTTTAACCTCAGAAACTGCGAGAGACGTAACTTTTTGTTTAGAAATTTCCCCTAGGATACTTGAGAAGGAGATATTAAGACCTTCTGCGTACTCAGATAGCGCCTGGCTATCAATAACGAGTTGAACTCCCTTGTCTCTTTGTTCTATCTCGATGCGTTGATAAATGCCAAAAACAGAAAAAATAAGACCTAGAATTACGATCCAAATCCAACCCTTTTTCATAAATAGCCCCCCCGTAGTCAACAGGACTGCCAAGCGGCAGTCCTAGTTATTAGTCTGAACCTAAAGCACCTTTTTGTAAAAGTTCACGTTGTAGGGAAAGAACATGAGCAATTATCGAATCACGAGTTCTTTCATTTATTATACTAAAATAAATACCTACATCCCTGTTCCACTTTGTTGCCTCAGGATTTGGTATGACTCTTGCAACATCGCCCCATAGATAAAGAGGCTCTTTACCTAAAGGAAGCCAGAGTTCCAAATGATCTCCTTTTTTAAGATCCACCTTATCCGAAATAGCGACCAAAGCTCCTCCACCACTTAAATCTTTAATGATTCCCTCGTGTTTGTCAGCCTCGTCACTTGTTATTTGCCTGTTAAGAATAGTCTTTTTAAGTTGCTCTTGTTTTTGAGGATAGCCGTATTTAAAAGTTGTGTCTGACAAAATCCTAAAGGCAACTGGAATAAAAACTTTTAATCTAAAAAAATCTCGACGATTGAATTTTTCAACCGTTTCTGGATTAGCTATTTTAATCAAAGTTATGTTTCTAGTAACTCTCTCTAAGACTTTAGTCCTAAAACGATATGTGCCTGTATCATCATTAAAGACAACTTGAATTTCTTGACCTAGACGTAAAAAAACGGGAAGTGATCCATCTAATGGTTCTGCTATAAAAATCGCATTTCCTACATCTTCCTCAATCCGGCTAGGATAGTAAATCCGTCTATCTTTGTCAGCTACAGATAAAGAAGTACATATTTGGATACGTTGATTTACTTCAAGCTTTATGGCCATCTTAATCCTCCACCTTAGAGATCTTTTGTCTGTTGTATTTCTTGTATTTCTCCTTCGGTCAGGATTCGTTTTAGGTTTACAAGTAATATCAACTGATCGTCTCTTTTTATTACGCCTTCTAAAAAACTATTTGCGCCAGTTAAAAGTTCTGGAGTCTTTTCTATATCTGTCTTCTTTATCCTAATAACTTCAGTAACTGCATCAACAATCATGCCATACTGGGAGTCTTTTAAATCAATTATTATAGTTCTGCTTTGTGCCGTAAGCTCGTGTTTTTCTTTCTGAAACCTTTTACTTAAGTTAATAATAGGATAGATTTGACCTCTAAGATGAATGATGCCCTCAACAAAATCTGGAGCATCTGGTATTGGAGTGACTTCGTCCACTCTTCTTATCTCTTTTACTTGATGAATATCAGAGGCGAACAGTACATTACTAAGCTTAAATACTACAACCTGTACTTCATCTTGAATATTATGTTCTGAAACCACCATCTAGAGATCACCTCCATTAATAAGAAAACTTTCCACAGTATGGTATTAATTCCTGCTAATTAGTTGCTTACACTAGCAAAGACATATAAGTAGTTGTCTTTTACAGACAGTTCATCAATCACCAACGGAATCCCAAGGGTTTCCAGTTCGATAGAGTAGCTACTCATTTGAGCTAGCTTGCCCATAATAGACTGGGTATCAGGATTTGTGGAAACCATCTTTTTTGGACTTAGTGCTAAAATACTATTTTGTTCAACAGTAAAAACACAATCTAAATAAAAGTCCCGGGAGTTATAGGTCCCACTTATTCTTGGGCCATCATCTTTTAGTTCCAACTTAATCGTATGATATTGATCATCAATATAAAAGCGATGCAAATACTTATCAAGTTCTGCCTCACTTATTGTAAGAGCCGCTCTTCCCTGGCTGTCTACAACATTTAGCCTACCATAGGCTAAAAGGTCCCACATCGAGACTCTAAGTTTATCTACTTGTAGTAGTATTTTAGACACATTAATATGATGAGTTTCTAGATTAGTTCCTTCAACGCTCAAGTTATTGATCCTGCCTGAAAAAAGCAGAAATGCCGGACTTGTAGAGTGCTTTACTACTAGGTTTCCAGAACTATATAGATTTACCGAGATCGCTTTTGTCAATTGTTCTGTAACTAGAGTTGGTAAGTAGAACCCAATGGCAAGTACTAGTAAGACTAATGTAAGGCTGGGTAAAAAAAGTTTACCCAGCTTCTTTTGTTTTTCCATTTAGATCCCTCAACTACTTCATTCTTAAATAAGCTTCAATAAATTCTTGAATAGCTCCATCCATGACCGCATCTACGTTACCTGTTTCTAGCTCTGTTCTATGGTCTTTTACCATAGTGTATGGGCAGAATACGTATGAGCGAATTTGGCTGCCCCAAGTATTTTCTACTTTCTCGCCTCTTAAAGATGCCAGCTCTTCTTTTTTCTTCTCTAGTTTCATCGCGATAAGCTTTGACATCATCATGTTCATTGCAGTTTCTTTATTTGAATGCTGTGACCTTTCGTTTTGACATTGGACAACAATTCCTGTAGGCAAGTGAGTAATACGTACTGCTGAGTCTGTCTTATTAACGTGCTGCCCACCTGCACCACCTGCGCGGTAGGTGTCGATCTCAATATCTTTCGGATCAATTTCAATAGCCTCTGCATCTGAAACTTCAGGAATGACATCCACCGAGCAAAAAGAGGTAT
>JAQVYS010000048.1 GCA_028708605.1 Bacillota bacterium | reverse complement strand
CTCAGAGAAGATGAGGTTGATAGGCCGAAGGTGTAAGGACAGCAATGTCTTTAGCTGATCGGTACTAATTGGTCGAGGGTTTAACCATCCCTAATTCCACTATGTACTTTTGAAGGTTCTATAACCTAATAGATTTATTTTTCCGGTGATCATGTCGAAGCGGACCCACCTGTTCCCATACCGAACACAGAAGTGAAACGTTTCAGAGCCGATGGTACTGCAGTGGAGACGCTGTGGGAGAGTAGGTCGTTGCCGGATTTATTTTGCCCCTCAGGTTAACCTCGAGGGGCTTTACTATTTTATTGTCAAAACTAAGTAATTCTATTTGAAGCTTGGCAGGGTTTGAGTAAAATTTATTGAATTTGCCTATAGCGGAGGTGTAGATCTAATGAGAAAAATTACGATCATGTTAAGTCTATTTATCCTAATAGTGCAACCGCTAATGGCTACCTCTATTAATGATACTCATAAGGCGATTCTTGAAAGTGATATAAAAAAGTTGCTTTTGGTTGAGCCTTCAGAGGAAGAAAGTGTAGTTTTGGCAGCTATTGCATACAAAGAATACTTGAATCTTTTAGCAGAAAGCCTTATCCTTTTATCAGGGGATGCTGTTAATAACACGATTGTTGAATATTTATTAGTCGATTTTATTGTTGGACGAGATAATTATAATCAGTTAATTAAAAACGTAAAAAACAAGTCAATAGATGATGTTTGTCATCTGAGTTTTGATCCTCCGTTAACGGTAGATGGTAAGCTACAGGAAGGCGCTAAAGCCTATAGTTCTTATCTTGTAGAGATAGCTAAAGGAGATTATCCTTTTACCTATCAAGAAGTAAAAGACGTAATTTTAGGTTATCTACCTGTTGCCTATCAAAATCGTTTATTTTTAGTTTCAGTTAATCCACCAACTCAAGACAGAATAACGGAAGTGTTGCTCCTGGAAAAAACGTTTGAGTTGGATTTGGATCTGCAAAAAGTACGCAGTGATTTGTCAAAATAATGACAATCTCAGGCGACTTTATGCAGGAATATAAAAGGTAGTAGAGAATTTATATATGTTAGTGGTTTGAGTTAACTATTTATTCAGCATTCTATAAAGGTAAGTCTAAATTACCCGCTAACTAACACAGTTCTCTGTATACCCTTTAGTTACTGTGTTTTTTTGTTGTTGTTTTTTTATGCCTATTAATTAGGCAATAAACTTATAGGAGGTAGAAGAAATGGCAGATATCCTAGAGATCCGCTGGCATGGCCGCGGTGGACAAGGAGCCAAAACGGCTGCTTTGCTTATGGGCGAATCTGCTGCAGACGCAGGCAGATATGTACAGGCATTCCCTGAATATGGCCCAGAGCGTATGGGAGCTCCAGTTACTGCATATAACCGTATCAGTACTGAACCTATTCGTCTTCATTGTAGTGTAGAAAATCCTAAGTATGTTGTCGTTTTAGACCCAACATTTTTAGGTACAGTTGATTTTACTCATGGTGTAAAAGATGGTGGAGCTATCTTAATTAATACACCCGAATCACCTGAAGAGTGGAGAAAAAAACTCAACTTAGGTGATAAAAATATAAAGATCTACACTGTTGATGCCTCTAAGATTTCGAGAGAAGAAACTGGTGGCAACTTCCCTAACACACCAATGCTAGGGGCACTTATTGCTGTATCTAGTGTTTTAGATATAGATAAAGCAATAGAGTCATTTAACAAAGATCTTACAAGAAAGTTCCGCAACAAACCTGATATGGTTGGTAAAAACCTCAAGGCAATCAGAAGATCCTTTGAGGAGGTGCAAAGCTAATGGCAGATAACAAGAAGATCAAACCTAACGCTACTGCAAAAGAGATTCCTATGGCAGGTATTATTACTACTCCAGGTAATGCCAAAGAATTTAAGACTGGAGACTGGAAAACCCGTGTTCCGGTTCATATTGAAGAGAACTGCATTAACTGCCTCATATGCTGGGTCTACTGCCCAGATAACGCGATTGAAGTAAAAGACGGCAAGATGGTTGGCATTAATTTAGATATCTGCAAAGGTTGCGGTATTTGTCACAATGTATGTCCAACTAAAATTAAATCAATTGTAATGAAAAATCCAGATTAAGATATTATTAGCCTGTTCGGGAGGGAGACATAAAGCATGAAGGTACGTAAAGCCCTAACCGGTAATGAAGCCATGGCAGAAGCTATGCGTCAGATTAATCCTGACGTTATTGCTGCATATCCTATTACTCCACAAACTGAAATTGTGCAGCTCTTCTCCAACTTTGTTGCTGATGGGAAAGTAGATACAGAATTTGTTACCGTTGAAAGTGAGCATAGTGCTATGAGTGCCACAATTGGTGCTTCAGCAGCAGGCTCTCGCGCTATGACAGCAACATCATCTCAAGGTATGGCATATATGTGGGAGGTTCTCTACATCGCAGCTTCAATGAGACTGCCGATTGTTATGCCACTTGTAAACCGTGCTTTGAGCGGACCTATTAATATCCATTGCGACCATAGCGATGCTTATGGCGCTAGAGATTCAGGATGGATTCAGCTTTGGGCAGAGAACGCTCAGGAAGCTTATGATAATCTCATCCAAGCAGTCCGTATTGCTGAGCACAGTGAAGTAACGTTACCTGTTATGGTAAATATGGATGGTTTTATTATCAGTCACGGTCTTGAAATTATGGAAGCCGAGGATGATGATACAATCCGTAATTTTATTGGTGTTCGCAAACCAGTGTATCATCTATTAAATGAAAAAGAACCAATTACAATGGGTCCTTTGGATCTACAAGACTTCTATTTTGAGCACAAAAAGCAACAAGCCGATGCAATGGCTCGTTCAGCTGATGTGATCCGTGAAATTTCCAAAGAATGGAAGGATCTAACAGGCCGTAGTTATGATATGCTAGAAGAGTATCGCATGGAAGATGCTGAAATTGCAATCGTAGCTTTAGGTTCAACTTGTGGTACTGCAAAGGTTGCTATAGATCAGTTAAGAGAACAAGGAGTTAAGGCAGGCCTTGTTAAAATTCGTGTCTTTAGACCATTTCCTAAAGAAGAGATTGCAAAAGCATTAGCTCACACTAAAGCAGTTGCAGTTATGGATCGTGCGGAATCATTTGCAGACTTTGGTGGTCCACTGTTTAGAGACGTTAGAGCTAGCCTTTACGAATGTGATAGTAGACCAAAGACAATAAGCTATATTTATGGTCTTGGTGGTAGAGATGTCACGTTAGATACAATTACCCAGGTATATGCAGATCTTCAACGTCTAGTAAAAGGTGAGCAAGTTCCTATGCTTAACCATCTAGGCGTTAGAGACTAGGAGGTGAAATAGATGGCAGTTAATCTGAAACAACTTTCACAAAAAGAAACTAGATTGACGGGTGGTCACCGCGCTTGCGCAGGTTGTGCCGCTCCAATTATCGTTCGTCAGATTTTGATGGCTTCAGATAAACCAGTTGTAGTAGGTAGTGCTACAGGATGTTTAGAAGTTACTACTACAGTTTATCCATATACAGCATGGAATGTAAACTTTATTCATAATGCTTTTGAAAACGCAGCAGCTACTATTTCAGGTGTTGAGGCAGCTTTTAATTCCTTGAAAAGACAAGGCAAACTAGAAGGCGACTTCAACTTTGTAGCCTTTGGTGGCGATGGAGGAACCTACGATATCGGATTCCAGTCACTATCAGGTGCTATGGAACGTGGACATGATATGCTTTATGTCTGCTATGACAATGGTGCATATATGAATACTGGTATTCAAAGATCCTCTGCTACTCCACATGGTGCCAACACTTCAACTACACCTGCTGGAAAAGAATCTACAGGTAAGAAAGAATACCGTAAGGATCTAACTCAGATTATGGCAGCACACAACATTCCTTACGTAGCTCAAGCTTCAGTATCTAATCACCGCGACTTGATCGCAAAAGCTCAAAAGGCTTTTTCAATTAAAGGACCTAAGTTCCTTAACGTCCTTTCACCTTGTCGGCTAGGTTGGGCGTATGATCCAGAGATCACCGTACCACTAGCACAACAAATGGTTGACAGTTGCTTCTGGCCACTATTTGAGGTTGTAGATGGTGAGTGGAAACTCACTTACAAGCCTAAGAATAAACCAAATATTGAAGAGTGGATGAAAAAGCAAGGTCGTTTCAAACATCTCTTTAGAAGCGACGAAGGCAAGCAGGTTATCGCTGAAGCACAAGCTGATGTTGATGCTCGTTGGGAGCAACTACTCGCTCGTTGCGGCGAAAAGTAAGTTCTTAGGGATCGGTGAACAACCGGTCCCTTTTTACATCTTGAGTGTAGAGTTTTACTTAAAGGGGGAAAACGAAGGGTTAAAGTAGTAATAGTACTTTAGTACATAGTTCAGAATGGGCAGGTGTTCTTTAATGGCAAAATGCCTTATTTGTAAAAGAAAAATAGAGAGCTTAGTTGCAATTGGAGAACAATGTATCTGCCGTAGTTGTGAAAAACAGATTATTGGCATGAAGCCTAAAGACAAGGGGTACGAAGAGTTGCTTTTACAATTAAAGCCTTTATCTAAAATGATTTTGTCTTCCTATGAAAAGATCGAAGATAGAGAGGAAAGAGAGTTTGAGGAATGACTAAAAAAAAGCAAAAGCTAAACCAAAAAGAGACGCCTTTTATAAGTAGCATCAGGGGATATGTCAAGAAGGGAATAGTTCCGTTTCACACTCCTGGTCATATACAAGGTAGAGGCATTAGTAAGAGTTTCGCGGATTTATTTAATAACCCCTTATTATATGATCTAGCGGAAGTAGAACACCCATCAAGTCATCATGACTATGAAGTAGCAAGAAGAGAAGCAGAAAAGCTGCTTGCCGATCTCTATCAAGTAGAACGTTCTTTCTTTTTAATAAATGGTACTACAGAAGGTCTACATGCTTTACTTATTGCTTTTTTCTCAGACAAAGGCAAAAAAAAGACGGTTCTTCTTCCTAGAAACAGCCACAGGTCTATAGTAGATGGATTAATTCTAACTGGAGCGAAACCAATATGGGTGTATCCAGAGATAGACACTCAATTTGGGCTTGCTACAGTCTGTAAAACCTCGAACTGGAATAAGCCAAGACACATTGATGGAGCTTTTCATCTCTATCCAAACTACTATGGCCTTTGCCAAAATCTTGAAGGGCAGGTTATAGAAGGTGTCTTTAATCTAGTAGATGAAGCGCACGGGCCTCACCTTAAGTTTTCGGAAAGACTTCCAAAAACAGCTTTGGATTTTGATATTACAGCATCGGTCCAGAGCGCACATAAGATTCTACCTGCTCTTACACAAAGCTCGTGGTTACATGTTAAAAACAAAAAGGATGTTTTGGCTATTGAGAGAGCTTTAGGTCTAGTTGAAAGTACAAGTCCCAACTTTTTACTTTGGGCCTCTTTAGACGGAGCAAGAGCACAGGAAGCAAATAACCCAGGTCGCTGGGACAAAGCGTTGGATAGAGTTTTGCATTTAAGAGATGAGCTTAAGAAAATCCCAGAAGTCAGTGTTTTTGAGCCAGATGGAAACCATCCTGAGATTTTCAGTTATGATCCTTTCAAGCTAGTGGTAAGTAGTAGTAAAGTTGGGCTCAACGGGTTTGAATTTCGCGATGAACTCCGAAAACGCGGTATCATGCCAGAGCTTGCAGAAGCAAATTTCGTACTTTTTATTATCACTCCTTCTCATACAGATCAAGATCTAGAGTTATTGAAATGGGCATGTAAAGATATTGTTGGAAATAGAAAGCAGAGAGAGCTTAGTACACAAGCATTTTTCTATCCAAATCTTAAAGCTCACCTTACTCCTAGACAAGCGTTTTTTGCAGAAAATAAGAGGGTAGCTCTTCAAGAAGCAAGGGGCTTGATCTCTGCAGAGATGATAGTGCCATACCCTCCTGGAATTCCTCTTATTATGCCAGGAGAAGAAATTACTAAAGAAGTTGTAGAATTGACACAATACTATAGAGATCTTGGCACAAAGTTAAGAGGCCTTGAAGATCAAAACGCTGAGTATATTAGGGTGGTATTCTAACAAAAAGAGGGTGGTATTTTATGACTAAGAAAATCACAGACGATTTAGATGTTTTGCTTGGTGTACTACCCAAAAGAGTCCGAGATGCCTTGGATATTCCAGATCAAGATCAGCTACTAGAAGTAGTTCTTGATCTAGGCAGAGTACCAGAAGCTCGTTTTCCAGACCGTTTTGTTTATTTAGGAGAAGATCTAGTTACTAGAGATGAGTTAAGTGAAGTTATCTCAAGAATAGGCGAATTTGGTTCAGACAACAGAGCAGGGATAGAAAGAACCTTGCATAGGATATCTAGCTTACGAAACCGCCGAGGCGAGATAATCGGTTTAACGTGCCGGGTTGGACGTGCAGTTATGGGGACAATCGATATAATTTCAGATATAATAAAAAAAGGGCAATCGATTCTGCTGCTTGGGAAACCTGGTGTTGGCAAAACTACTATGCTTAGAGAAATAGCCAGAGAACTTGCTGAAAAAAAGCGAGTTGTTGTTGTAGATACCTCGAATGAAATAGGTGGAGACGGCGATATTCCCCATCCAGGAATTGGCAGAGCAAGACGTCTTCAAGTACTGAGACATGATCTTCAGTATCAGGTGATGATTGAAGCAGTTGAAAATCACATGCCTGAGGTTATAGTAATAGATGAAATTGGCAATTCATATGAGGCCGATGCAGCTAGAACAATAGCAGAAAGAGGCGTTATGTTAATAGGGACTGCCCATGGGATAAATTTAAAAAACCTTGTTTCTAATCCTACCTTAGTTGATCTAGTTGGTGGGGTCCAAAATGTGACTTTAAGTGACGAAGAAGCAAGAAGAAGAGGTACCCAAAAATCTATTCAAGAAAGAAAACAAGAACCAACCTTCCAGATTGTTGTTGAAATCGTCGATAGAGATGAACTAATTGTCATAGAGGATGTTGGCTTTGCCATAGATAACTTACTTCAAGAAAAGACCTACGCCCAAGAGATCCGCAGGAGAACACAAGCAGGGATAATAACTGAGATAGAGCAAGAAAAACCCTTAACAAAAAGGTCTTGTAGAGAGATTAAGAACATCTTTGCCTATGGAATCAGTAGAAATAAGATAGCAATGGCTATCCAAGAGTTGAAGGCTCCCTTAAATGTAGTTAGAAATTTAAGAGATGCAGATATAGTCTTAACGCTTAAAGGGCAATACAATAAGCTACCTCCAGAGATAAAAGAGGCTGAAGGCAGAGGTCTCCCAATCAAGGTGATCAGATCAAACACCTCTACCCAGATACTTAAAGCCATATCAGATATTGCTCCAAGAGATAAAAATAAAGAAATCATAGACAAAATGGTAGAAAACGGAAGAAAGGTACTATCGAAACATAATAGATGAGATTTACCTTAAAAAGAGGATGTGAATACAATAAAGTGGGTGGGTTATTTCTAAGCTTTGAGGGAATTGATGGTTGTGGTAAGAGCACTCAAGCAGATCTCTGCTTTGAGGCACTTAAAAAACTTAATCTATCTGTAATAAAAACAAGAGAACCGGGCGGAGAAGCTGTAGCAGAGAGAATTCGTGAGATTCTACTTTTTTCTGAAGATGACGTTGTAGATTCTGCAGAAGCTTTGCTTTATGCAGCATCAAGAGCCCAACATGTTGCAAAGGTTATCAGACCTAGTCTTGAAAGTAGCAAGATTGTAGTTTGTGATAGGTTTGTGCATTCATCTGTCGCATATCAAGGTTATGGGCTAGGTATTGATGTTGATACTATATGGAAGGTCAATCAGCTCGCAATGGGTGATATTTTCCCAGACTTAGTTTTTTTATTTGATCTAGATATAAAAGAAGCTAAAAATAGGTCTAAAAAGCGTGGCGATACACCAAGCAGGGAGATTAATACAAATAACGAAATAATAGGTACAGATAGAATTGAAGAAAGAGACGCTAACTTTTACCAAAGGGTAAGAAATGGCTTTTTAGAAATGGCAACTAAGGATAAGCGTATCGTTGTACTTGATGCAAATGAGCCAAAAGAGACTCTTCATGATAAGGTCATGGAAATAATTAGAGTTACTCTAAATACCTAAATGGGAAAGCTTGGCTTATTTGTTAATTCTCGTTAACTCAAAGGAGGTAGAGTCAATGAAACTTGTCATTGCTGTGGTTCAAGATCAAGATGCCCCTTTGTTATTAGATAAGCTTGCAGAGGATAAAATTCGAGCTACGAAGCTTGCAAGTACTGGAGGCTTTTTGAGACAGGGCAATACTACACTTCTTATCGGTGTAAATGAAAATATGGTCGATAATGTTGTCGATCTAATCAGAGAAACCTGTTCATCAAAAGAACAGTTAATTACTCCGATTGTCAGTGACTTTAGCCGTTCTGTACCAGACTTTATGCCACAGCCTATTACTGTAAAAGTTGGCGGTGCAACAATTTTCGTGTTGGATGTAGATCGCTTCGAAAAGGTGTGAGCAAATAGTGGACGTAAAAATAACACCTCAAGATAGTATGATTAGAGCGGATGTAGAATTTAAAGATCATACTAAAGTCAAAGGCGCTACGTCAAAGTTTAGGGATTTGTTAAAACAAGATCCTAGAGAAAGTAGCCGTCAAGAGCTAGAGAAGCTTCTGCAAGAGATAGACAAACTTGGTGCAAACCTAGCAGAGGATCTATCACTTAAGACACTAAAGGAATATCGCAAATCTATCAAACAGTTTGTGTATTTTGCATTAAGAGGTTCCTCAGAGGTAGAAGACCAATCTGGTATTGATATATATGGATCTGCAAGGTCTTATAAGATAATTAAACAGGTAGATGATTCATTAGAACAGCTTGCGCAGGTAATGTTAAAAAAACATGAAGCGCAGATTGAGATTGTTGCACGTGTAAGTGAAATCCGTGGTTTACTAATTGATTTAGTCGGTTAATGTGAGGCTGCTAGGCAGCCTCATTTCCTTAAATTGAACAACTAAAAACAGATAAAGAGGGTATTTCCTGTGTTTGAACGAGTTATAGGACAAGAAAATGCTAAAAAGATTCTTGAGACCTCAATCAAAAATGATAGCATTTGCCATGCATACCTTTTTTCTGGACCAAAGGGTGTAGGTAAAACTACGATGGCAACAGAACTTGCAATGGTGTTAAATTGCGAGAACAAAACAGGTTGCGGCACTTGCAGTAGTTGCAGAAGAATTAGCCAAGGGATATTTGCCGATGTAAAGATGATCTTGCCAGACGGACCATCAATCAAAATTAATGAGATTCGTAAGCTGTCTAACTTTATTTTTATGAGTAGCTATGAAGGCAAATTCAAGGTCGGTATCATCCAAGACGCAGAGAAAATGCGTGAAGAAGCAGCTAATAGTCTTCTAAAAACCTTAGAAGAACCACCTAAAAATTCAATAATCATTTTAACCGCTCAAAATCAATATGCGGTATTACCGACTATTTTGTCGAGAGTCCAAAAAATTAATTTCCATCATTTAGCAGCTAGAGATATTATTGACTATTTGGTAGAACATAAAGAAGCAACCAAAGAGGAAGCAACAAAGATTGCTGATTATTGTGGTGGTTCTCTTGGTAAAGCAATTGAGTTACAAAGTTCTGAAGACATAAAAGTTCTTTTTAGCATGGCAACTAAGGTTATTGATGGACTATGTACATTTCCTGCCCATCAGCTTCTTGAGATTGCAAGTACAGTTGGCAGAGAAAGGAAGCAAGCAGCAAGGTTTTTAGAACTTTTATCCGATACGCTTAGGCTTAAGAGTCTCAAGCAGGAATTTAGCATGGTTTTCGGGAAACAGTACTCGATAAATCAAATCGCCTCGATATTAGACTACATTGAGGAGCTAAAACTCTACATTGCAGGCTATGGAAACTCTCAATTGGCGATGGAAGGATTATTTATCAGAATTTGCCGTTTATAGGAGAGGTTTAGATATATGGTTAAAGTTGTAGGAGTCAGATTTCGAGAAACTGGAAAAGTATATTACTTTGCTCCAGGTGATTTAGAGATAATAGATAATGATGCTGTTATTGTAGAGACCGCAAGAGGTGTGGAATACGGTGACGTTGTTCTAGGCATTAAAGAGGTTGATGAAAGCGAGACTGTTCAGCCCCTAAAGGAAGTACTGCGCAAAGCCACTCCAGAAGACAAGGTGGTAGTAGAAGAGAATCGTCAAAAAGAAAAGGAAGCTTTTGAAATCTGTTTAGAAAAGATTGCAAAACATCAGCTTCCTATGAAACTTATCGACGTAGAATATACTTTTGATCGCAAGAAGGTGATCTTTTATTATACTGCGCCTGGTAGAGTAGACTTTAGGGAATTAGTAAAAGATTTAGCTGCAGTTTTTAGAACAAGAATTGAACTCAGACAGATTGGTGTACGTGATGAAGCTAAAATGATTGGTGGTTTAGGGCCTTGCGGCAGAGGCCTTTGCTGTGCAACCTTTTTAGATGATTTTGCACCAGTGTCGATTAAAATGGCAAAAAAACAAAATCTGTCACTAAACCCAAGTAAAATCTCGGGTGTTTGTGGTAGATTAATGTGTTGTTTGAGATATGAATACGAAGTATACGAGCAAGGCGAATTAGGTCAGAATAGCCTGAGCTTTCGTATGGACGATATAGGAGACGATGACGGCGAATTGGTCCTAGATGATGAAGAATATGACAATACAAGTAAAGACAGTAAAAATAATAACCGCAGAAAAAAACACCATCCAAAGAAGAAAACGCATGTTAAGGCTGACAAAGCTAAATAGGTATTTTTAAAAAGAGAAATTGAATGGTTAGGTGGTTAGCTTGAAATATCCTGTACTTGTCGAAACCATTGAACCCAAAACCCTATATGTTGTAGCTACCCCTATCGGTAATCTAGGTGATATTTCGCTAAGAGCTCTTTATATCTTAGATAATGTCGATCTAATCTTGTGTGAAGATACAAGGCGAACTTTGGCTTTGTGTAAATACTATGAGATAGATAAACCACTTCTTAGTTTTCACAGCCACTCCTCAGACAATAAGTATAGTCAGATTAAAGAGTTATTAGAAACTAAGACTTTGGCTTTAGTAAGTGATGCAGGAACGCCCTGTATATCAGATCCTGGGGCAAAGCTTGTTCTAGATCTAATTGAAGCAGGGTTTAATATTAGGCCTATTCCTGGACCTTCTGCTTTGATCACAGCTTTGTCTGCTTCAGGACTTGATACTAGAGAATTTACCTTTAGAGGCTTTTTAGGGAAAAAGGGACTTAAGGCAAAAGTCAAAACGATCATGGACTTAGAGGAATTACAGGTAGTCTATGAATCCCCAAACAGGCTTTTAGAGCTTCTTCATATAATAAAAGAGGTGGATTCTCAAAGGCAGGTCGTAGTAACAAGAGAGCTCACTAAACTTTATGAAGAGTTTTTTAGAGGCAGTGCAAACGAATGTTTTAATTATTTTAGTAGCAAAGAGGTAAAAGGTGAAATAACGCTGATTATCTCAGGAAAAGAAAACAACGCAGATTATTTGGAAGAAGAAATAGCCACACTACTTGAAGATGCTCTAAAAAATGGTGAAAGTCTGTCTTCAGCCTGTAAGAGGCTATCTAAAGAGATGGACATTCCTAAAAACACTCTTTATGAAGTCGGACTTAAGTTGAAAAAATAACTTCTCTTGACGGATTTCGTTCTAAGTGGTATGTTTTTTAAAAGACCTGAAAAAAGCAAAGAAAAAGAAGAGTACGCAGGGTAGTTTTTTAGTAGAGAGCCGGGAAAAGGTGAAAGCCGGAAAAAACTTAACTGCCGAACATGACTTTGGAGCTGAGCAATTGAAATAGAAGTAGGTTGCTTCGGTTGTGCCCGTTATAGCACTAGGGTATGTTTGTACCTGACAATGAGAGTTTACTAAGAGGGACTGTTCTTAGTAAAAATTAGGGTGGTAACACGGGTTTAATGCTCGTCCCTTAGGGGGCGAGCTTTGTTTTTTAAACTGAATTAGAGGAGGAAAATCAGATGGCAAATCAAGACAAAAACACCTATTACATTACAACGCCAATCTATTATCCAAGCGACAAACTGCATATTGGGCATGCATATACCACAACTGTTGCAGATGCCTTTGCTAGATTTAATAGACTTAGAGGCAAGGACGTTTTCTTTTTAACCGGCTCTGATGAACACGGTCAGAAGATCCAACGCATTGCCGAAAGTAAAGGAGTGTCGCCTAAAGAATATGTAGATGGCATTGTAAAAACCTTTCAAGCTCTTTGGAAGCGTCTTAATATCAGCTACGATGACTTTATTCGCACAACTGATGAAAATCATCAAGAGTTAGTACAAAAGATATTTAAAACTCTTTATGACAAAGGCGAAATCTATAAGAGCAGCTACAAGGGACTTTATTGCACTCCTTGTGAAGCGTTTTGGCTAGAAAGACAAATCGAAGATGGGAAGTGCCCAGATTGTGGCAGGCCTGTAGAAGAGGTTGAAGAGGAAAGCTACTTTTTCCGGTTGTCAAACTATGGTCAAAAACTATTGGACTACTACAAGGCTCATCCTACTTTTATCCAACCACAATCAAGACTACACGAGATGGAAGCCTTTATAAACAGTGGTCTCGAGGACCTTTGTGTCTCTCGAACTGCAGTAGCTTGGGGTATTCCGGTACCGTTTGATTCAAAACATTCGATTTACGTATGGTTTGACGCGGTAGTCAACTATCTTTCCGCACTAGGTTATCTTACTGGTGAAGATGCAAAGTACCGAAAATACTGGCCAGCAGATGTCCACTTAGTTGGTAAAGAGATTATAAGATTTCACACCGTCATTTGGCCAGCTATGTTACTTGCCTTAGATATACCGTTGCCAGAGACAGTTTTTGGTCACGGTTGGCTGGTAATCGAAGGTGAAAAGATGTCTAAATCAAAGGGCAATGTAGTTGACCCAAATCTTTTAATCGATGAGTTTGGTGCAGATGCAATTCGTTATTTCTTACTTCGCGAAATCACCTTCGGGTCTGATGGCAATTTCTCACGAGACGCTTTGATTAGACGAATTAACTCTGATCTTGCAAACGACCTTGGTAACCTTTTGCATCGGACTAGTTCGATGTATGAAAAGTACTTTCCGGAAAATGTACCAAGTCTTGGGATAGAAGAGGAGCCAGAAAAAGAACTCTCTAAGTTTGCCAAAGAAGTCGTAGCGAAGTTTGAAGCAAAAATCGATTCTATAGAACCTCATGTTGCTCTTGAAGAGCTTTGGAGTTTAGTGCGCAGATGCAATAAATATCTTGACTCTACTGCACCTTGGACTTTGGCTAAAAACAAAGACTATCCAAGGCTTGCAAGAGTCTTGTACACAGTAGGAGAAACACTTAGAATCATTTCAGTTGCATTGGCGGCGATTATGCCGGAAACTAGCGCAAAGATAAGAGAGCAGCTAAGCCTTCCAGCTGAGTGCAAGTGGGAAGAGGCGTATATTTGGAATCAGTGGGAAGAAGATAAACGAATCTTAAAGGCAGACCCTCTCTTTCCCAGAATCGAGGTAGAGGACAAAGAAGAACCACCAAAGAAAAAACAAAACGAAGAAAAAGTAGAAGCACCTGTAGCTAAAGAGGAACAAGTCAGCTTTGACGACTTTCTGAAAGTGCATCTAAAGGTGGCTACTGTAGTTTTTGCAGAGAAAGTTGAAGGCTCAAATAAACTGCTTCGCATTGAAGCTGATTTAGGTTTGGAAAAACGCCAGATTGTAGCAGGTATTGGTAAAGCCTATACACCTGAAGAGTTAGTTGGTAAGCAGATTGCTGTGGTGACTAATCTAAAGCCTAGAAAAATTATGGGCTTAGACTCTGAGGCAATGATTTTAGCAGCAGAAGATGGCAAAACACTTTCTGTATTAAATCCTGAAAAACCTGTAAAGGCAGGATCAAGCATAGGATGAGTGTAAAGTACCGTCTTCTTGATAGTCACTGCCATTTGGAAGATGAGGCCTTTGACTTAGATAGAGATGAGGTCTACAAAAATGCTCTTGTAACTAAGGTAGAAGCTGTAATTTTAGCTGGATCTAGCATTGATGCTTCTAAAAAGATTGTAGAGCTAACCCAAAAATATGAGAAGGTGTACGGGATTATCGGCGTACACCCCCACGAAGCAAGTACGGTACCTGAAGGTTATCTTGATATTTTAGAAGGTCTCTTAGAGAAACCTAAAATTTTGGGACTTGGTGAAATTGGTCTAGACTACTACTATGACCACTCGCCAAGAGACATCCAAAAAAAGGTTTTTAAGGAGCAGCTACAACTTGCCAAAAAGCTTGAAAGACCGTTTGCTGTCCATAGTCGAGATGCTGCTTTGGATACGTTAGAGACACTAAAGGAAATGGGTTACCACAATGGTATCTTTCATTGCTATTCCTATAGCCTTGAGACCCTAAGAGAGATATTAAAGCTTGGGTATTTGATTTCTCTTGGCGGAGCAGTAACATTTAAGAATGCAAAAAAGCCAGTGGATGTGGCAAGAGAGGTTCCTTTAGACAGATTGCTCTTAGAGACTGATGCCCCATACCTTACGCCAGTTCCGTTAAGAGGCAAGAGAAATGAACCAAGCTATGTAGTGCATGTTGCCCAAAAAATTGCTGAGATTAGAGATATAACCGTAGACGAAGTAGCTAGGGCTACTTGGCAAAATGCAGAAAAATTCTATAATGAACAGTTTTAAGGTGTATATTTTTAGTGGAAAGCCATCTGCTTTGTTAAGCTGATGGCTTTTTTCTATATTAAGGTTTTGTAACCAAGATGCCCAGCGTTTTTTTGCCACACCTTAGATGATCGTTTCTCCATCTAAATGCTACTCACCCAATTTATAAGAGTTATTGCTACCTTTGTCTGCGCTAGAGATTAAAATGAGTCTTATACATGAGATATATTTAATGTTCTCTGAGCTTACAAAAATATTAACTAGAGTATTAGGACAACCCATATCTTTGCTATATATTGGCTCAAATAGCTTTTCCACGTTAAATAGAGTACATGCTTATAAAAAAGTCCAGCGTTCTTCTCTCTCTTTAGCATAGCGAGGATCTATGCTAGCAATTGTGCCAAAAATTGATTTTGGAAGATGCTCATTGTTATCTAGGACATCTTTTTGGCCCCTAAAATGATTGCGAACTGTTCATCTCTAAAGAAACAAGTTCGTATCCACCAAAGCTTGGTTGAAAAAGGACTTTCTGCAGAGGAATCTTGTTTAAACAACTAGTCTTAACTATAATTCATCGAAAAAGATCAATAAAAATACAAACACAGTAGGAAATAAGTATGTTTATTAACATAACAACAGAGAGACAACAATAGTAGTGGTAGTAAAAGATCTTGGG
>JAQVYS010000116.1 GCA_028708605.1 Bacillota bacterium | reverse complement strand
TAAATTTACGGTTTAGAGGTAGAAACTCGCTTACCAATTAAAGCTATTATACAAGAATGTATTCTATTTTTAACGCAACTACATCATAACATAAAGCGCTTTGGTTGACTAGTTATATTTTAAGATTTTCGATCTATTTTAGGGCAACCTCCATAAGAGCTTTGTCGACTTATCTAAGGTGGCTTATAATCTCTGTTGTAAGATAGGTTTTGGCACAAGATGGAGATAAGCTGCTAATTCAATATAGCCTGAGACATTATCACAAACTGACCACTGAAGCCTAGTCTCTCTTATTTTAACCGTTACGCTTACACTTGGAACCAGAATTTGTAAAAATACCTCTTTATGACTCTTGGAACTAACCATCTTTAATCTCATCTCAGCTTCTTCGCTTGGAAAGTCTCTCTGCGCCACAAAAATACAGAGCTGATCGAGATGTTTTTAGACATAGAAACTTTTTAGCTAAATATCATGAGAGAACACATCGAGCTTGTACTCCACCTTTTAGACCCTTCAGAAAACGTTCTAATTCGTAGACTACGACAGGTCCACGTAGTTTTATGCAACTATCAAGAGAGTCACATAATCTTAAGTATCTGGCAGAGTCAAATACCAGAAGCTTCAATACAATAAAACGCTTTAAGAAGAGGTAACTGAGGCTGTGCAGAATTTACGAGACCAAAAAAAGCTCTATAAGTCAATTAAAGAATGTAAGTTTCTTTCAGTTAATCCCGATCCGCTTCTTTTAAATCACATAAGAAGAGAAGCAGATAAATTCCTAGACGAACTCTCTTATATCACATCACTTATGTAGTCTAAAAAAACCGGGGTTTCCCGGTTTTTAAATGCCTGTACTGCCAAAACCACCACTTCCTCTTTGAGAGTCTGGGAGGCTATCCACCTCGATAAAAGAAGCCGTTTCATAGCGGTTAATAACCATCTGGGCAAGGCGCATACCTTTTTCTATAATAAAATCCTCTTTACCAAAGTTAATTACTATTAAGGAGATCTCTCCTCTGTAATCTGCATCAATTGTGCCAGGGGTATTAAGGAGAGTAAGACCGTGTTTTAAAGCTAAACCGCTTCTAGGCCTAATTTGAGCCTCATAGCCTTCTGGCAATTTGATAGCTATGCCTGTTGGAACTAGCGTTGTCTCACCTTTTTTTATTGTGGTACTAATACGAGAGTAAAGATCCATGCCTGATGAAAGAGGCGTCTTATACTGGGGAAGAGGCAAGGCTTTATCTAATCGTTGTATTTCAATTTGTAACACCTAGATCACCCCAATTTAGATTTTTAAGTGCTGAGAGCTTGTCCACATCACTATTATTCGGCGCCATGAGAGCAAGAGCTAGTGGACGATCTACGCTAAATTGCCACGCTGCCAGATCTTTGACATCAGCTAGGGTTATTTTATTAATCTCTTCTAAAACATGATCTTCTGTTATTTGGGTTTTAAAATAGATCTCATTTCTGGCAAGACGGGTCATTCTAGAAGAAGGGGACTCTAAAGAAAACACTAAAGATCCTTTAGTCTGCTCTTTTACCCTAGTTAGCTCGTCTTCTGTAACAGTGTCTTTAATTGTTGTGAGTTCTTTAACAATCAAGTCTGTAACAAGTTCTAGATTGGTAGGACTAAATCCAGCATAAAGGCCAAGTAGACCTGAATCATCAAAATAGCTATGGAAGGAATAAGTTGAATAAACTAAGCCACGATCCTCACGTAGAGTTTGGAAAAGCCTTGAGCTCATACTACCACCAATAATGGTATCTAGTAAATGCAGAGTATACTTGCGAACATCATTTCGCCCTAAACTATCTGTCCCCAAGACTAAATGCATCTGTTCAATATCCTTTTGTTGGATAAGCTTTCCGCCTTTGATCTCAGGCTTTACAAGACATTTGTCTATGTTAGAACCATTTAGTCCACCTAAGTTTTTTTCTATCAACTCTTTAGCTTTTTTGTGGTCTACATTACCTACAACAACAAAAACCATGTTGTTTGGTACATACATCCTGTTTACATAGTCTAGGATTAGCTCCTGATCAAAGGCCGCTACAGTTTCCTCAAGACCAACGATACTCTGCCCCAAAGGATGATCTTCGAGAACAGACTTTGCAAAAAGATCATGTACCATGTCCTCAGGTGAGTCCTGATACATCTTGATCTCCTCTAAAATAACCTGTCTTTCTCGATCTATCATCTCTTTTGCAAAGGTAGATTCTGTTAACATCTCCGCAAGAATATTGATCGACAATTCAAGGTGCTCGTCTAAAGCCTTGACATAAAAACAGGTGTATTCCTTTGAAGTATAGGCATTCATTCTTGAACCAGAAGCATCAACAATTTCAGCTATTTCTTTAGCGGAATGTCTTTTAGTGCCTTTAAAAAGCATGTGCTCTATAAAATGAGACACTCCGCGTTCAGCAAGGTTTTCATCCTGTGATCCAGCTTCAACAAACAAACCCACCGACACAGAGTGTAGATAAGGTAACGACTCAGTTAAAATAGTTAGACCATTTGGTAAGACGCTTTTTTCAATCATTAGTTACAAGTCGATGACTTGTACCCACCTCCTAATCATGCCTTCCAGAAACGGTTATATCATCTAAGTATATTACAATATTTCACTAACAGTAATAATACCATAGCCTTTAGATTTTATTTCTTTTATTAAAGTCCCTAGAGTATTTGCTGTGACCTCAGTCGGATGCATTAAAATCAGAGCTCCGTTTGTTAGGTTGGGAACTATCCGATCTAAATAAGTCTTAGAATTCGGGTTTTGCCAATCGATAGTATCTAAGGTCCACATGACCGTCTTATACCCCATTTCTGTAGCAGCATTAACTATATTACTGTTAAATTCACCATATGGGGGAGAGAAAATTTTAGAAGCACGCCCAAACTCCTTTAGGAGAATTGCTTCATTATCTTCAATAAGCTTTTGAAGATTGGTCTTAGAGAGGTTTTTAGGATGCACATGGGAATAACCATGATTTGCAATCTCATGACCTGCATCTGCAATTTTTCTGCCAAGGTCTGAAAAGTCCCTTACCCAGGTTCCAATAAAGAAAAAGGTGGCCTTAACATCATTTGTTTTTAAGGTTTCAAGTATAGTAGGGATATATTCATTTCCCCATGCTACATTAATACAAAAGGCTACAGCCTTTTTTTCGGTATCTCCTTGAAAGATCGGCAATGCCTTTGAGGACGTAAAGATTGCCTTAGGCACTGCCAAAAAGATCACCAAAAAAATAACCAAAATAACAACCGCTAACACCATCAACAGTTGTGACCGCTTAATAATAATAAACACAGGCATATCCCTCCTAAAAGAGATTATGCCTATAAGATTTTTGTTATGCTTAATAAGTGAAGAGGTGATTACCGATCTCTATTGCTTTAGCACGAGTTTCAAAGTAGTAGGAATTTTTCGCAATTCTAGGATTGTAGAAAAAAAACGCTCCAGCTGTGGGATCTTTCCCTCTTAAGGCTTCCTGTGCTGCAATTCTTGATTGCTCGGTAATTGGTACCGTCAGATAAGTGCCATTTGAAACCACTTCAAACTGACCTTTTTCAAAGACAACATCGGTAATCGTATTTGGCCATCTATGATCCTTTACCCTGTTTAGAATCACCGCACCAACTGCAATCTGACCTTCTAAACTCTCACCTCTTGCTTCAGCAGCGATAATTCTAGCTAAAAGCTCTACCTCTTTATCTGTTGAATAGACAAGTT